>CP132903.1:0-392500 GCA_031446145.1 Arsenophonus sp.
AGTATCACTCAGTATTGTTTCCGGCCTCTCAGTAGCAATAACAACATATGTCTTACCGTCTAAAGTTTTTACTCCATCAGCTAGTGGATAACGTACATACCATACGAAACCATTTGCTTCTCTGTTCTCAACTTCTAAATCTGAAATTGCTGTATGTAGTTTAGGATCCCAATTTACTAAACGTTTGCCACGATATATAAGATTGTTTTGATAAAGACGTATAAATGTCTCTTGAACAGCTTTAGATAACCCTGCATCCATAGTAAAGCGTTCACGTTCCCAATCTACAGAATTTCCAAGACGTCGCATTTGTTGAGAAATATTATTTCCATATTCTGCTTTCCATTGCCAAATTTTTTCAACAAATTTTTCTCTTCCATAATCATATTTTGTTTTATTTTCTTCGATAAAAATTTTACGTTCAACAACCATTTGAGTAGCAATACCAGCATGATCTGTGCCACTTTGCCATAATGTATTTTTTCCTTGCATCCTATGGTAACGAATTAATATGTCCATAATGGTTTGTTGAAAAGCATGACCCATATGTAAATCGCCTGTAATATTAGGAGGTGGTATAACAATACAAAAATTATTTTTTTTATTATTACTTTTAGGTTTAAAATAACCATTATTTTCCCAAAATGCATATACAGATTCCTCAATTACTGATGGATTATAAATTTTATCAAGTAATAATTTAGATGAAATCATATTTTGTGTTTTTTCTATCATTTTATTTTTTATTCTATATTGGTTTTTATTGATGTTACTATTATTGTAAGTTAAAACTCATATACAGATCATATCTATGTTGTTTTTTAAAAAAATAATCAAAAAATCTTGATTTAAAAAATAAAAATATTTCATGAAAATGAAATATCAAAAATAAACTATAAAAATTAATAAAAATTAAATGTATTTAACCTCACCTAATAACTAAAAAATTTTTCTACTGCAACCAGTTTATAAAAAAGAAATACTAGTATGATCAAAAAATATTATTAACTATTTTTTATAAAATGAATTAATAAAATTCTCTTTATTAAAATATTTTTCTATTTTTTTTATCTCAAAAAAAGCATAAAAATATATTTATAGACTGACTTTATGATATCAAAGAAAAAAATAATCTATAATTTTGAAGCTATAATTTTTTATTTATTAATTTAAACTAAAAAAATTAGTGTATTATTATAATAATTATTAACATCAGAATTTTTGAAATTAACATTTAATTTATTTTATTTATTTCAAATATTAATGCATTATTTACATTAATTAATATAAGTACGATTTAACAAAAATTGAGCAAGTAATGTTAAAGGACGACCCGTAGCCCCTTTTCTTTTACCAGAATTCCAAGCTGTACCTGCTATATCTAAATGTGCCCACCGATATTTATTGGCAAAACATTCCAGAAAACAACCTGCAGTAATTGCACCACCCGCACGATTTCCGACATTAGCTAAATCAGCAAAATTTGATTCTAACTGTTCAAAAAATTCTGACGATAAAGGCAAGCGCCAAGTTTCATCACCTGATTGTTTAGCTGCATTAAGCAATTCGTCTACTAAAAGATTATCATTTGACATTAACCCATTGTAATGATGACCCAATGCAATCACGCAGGCTCCCGTTAAAGTTGCAACATCAATGACAACATCAGGATCAAAACGTTCTACATATGTCAATACATCACATAAAACTAATCTTCCTTCAGCATCAGTATTAATTACTTCTATTGTTTTGCCTGACATACTAGTTAATATATCTCCAGGTCGATATGCTTCACCACTTAACATATTTTCAGAACAGGCTAGCACTCCTATTACGTTAATAGGTAATTTCAATATGCTAACAAAACGCATTAAACCATAAACAGTGGCTGCTCCAGCCATATCATATTTCATTTCATCCATACGATCAGAAGGTTTAATTGACAACCCACCAGAGTCAAACGTTAATCCTTTACCAATGAATACTATAGATTTTTTTTGTATATCTTCACTGCCCTTATATTTTATTACTGACATAAATGATTTATTTTTTGCACCCTTTCCAACAGCTAAATAAGCATTCATTGATAATTTTTTCATTTCTTCTTCACCAATTACTTCAATAGTGAGATTTTTACAAGTATTGACTAGCTGATGAGCTTGAGTAGTTAAATAAGCAGGATTACAAATATTTGGTGGCATATTGGCTAAATTTTTAGTTGATTCTACTCCATTTGATAAAGCAAGTCCATGTTTAATAGCAAGTTCTCCATCAGTCAAATCACGAATTTTTGAAATATGAAAAACAATTTCATTCAACAGAATTTTTAAATGATTTTTGTTTTTTTTAAATTGATCAAATATATATATTGTTTCTTTTATTGTTTCTACTGCTTTTCGAATTTTCCAATAAGTATTCTGATTTTTAATATATAAATCAATTACAAAAAAAATAGCTTTTATTGTTCCAGTTTTATTTAAAGCACAAATAGTTTTTTTAATAATTTTTTTATATTCCAATACATTTATTTCATTTACTTTGCCACATCCAACTAACAAAACACGTTCATATGATATATTAGGCACATGATGTAGCAATAATATTTGCCCAATTTTTCCTTCTATTTTTTCTCGTTTTACTAAAGTACTGATATACTTACCACTGATATTATCAAATTCATTTGCTGTTTTAGATAACTGATAAGATTCAAAGACACCTAAAACAATACAATCAACATTATTTTTTATTTTTTTTTCACTTTTTATACCAAAATTCATTATACTAAAATTCATATTTTCTCCAATATCATAAAATAAATATTAATAATATCACTAAAATTGAAAAAATCTCATTTTACGAATAAAATATTTTCTTTATGTTAAAATAATAAAAAACATTATATGAATTTAAAAAATATTTTTCAGAATATTTTTCATATGTAAATATTTATTGATTTAAAATTATATATTTAAATATTTTTTAATTAATCATAAACATACTATAATTAATTTATCAACAAAAAATAATTGTTTTTAGAAAAACAGTTTTTTACAGGTTTAATTAATTTGATTATCATCCGGTACTTGGTAAAAGAAACACTAAAAAGACAGCTTGCAATAATTTTTATTTTGATTTTTATTTTTTTTAGTCAAAAAACAATTAGCATCTTAAGTTCGGCAGTTCAGGGCAATATTTCTTTAAATTTAATCTTTCCTCTTCTGGGGCTAGGTATTCCAGAAATGGCCCAATTAATTTTACCATTAAGCTTATTTTTAGGATTGCTAATAACATATAGTAAATTATATTTCGATAATGAAATTATTGTTATGCACGCTTGTGGTTTAGGAAAAAAAGTATTAATAATCGCCGCTTTAATTCTAGCATTATTTACTACTTTTATTGCAATAATAAATGTCAATTGGATGCTGCCATGGTCAGCACAATATCAAGAAAAAGCGATATCTAATGCTACATTAAATCCTAATTTAACAACCATGGCAGAGGGACAATTCAAAACAACAAAAGATAAAAATCTTGTTGTTTACATTAATGATATAAAAGGAAAAAACTTCAGTAATATTTTTATGGCACAATTACGACCAATCAATAAAAAACGCCCTTCTGTAGTAATTGCAGAAAGTGGACATATCAATGAAGATGACACAGGAAATAAAATTGTGTTACTCAATAAAGGAACACGTTATGAAGGCACTGCTATACTACGTGATTTTAAAATAACTGATTTTGAAAAATATAAAGCAATTATTGATGGTAAGGAAACACAAACTACAAATACACATATTGAACAAAAAAATATGTTACAATTATGGAATACTAAAGATATTAAATCACAAGCTGAATTTCATTGGCGCTTAACTTTAGTTTTTTCTATTCTTATTATGACTTTAATAGTTGTTCCATTAAGTGAAGTTAATCCTAGAGAAGGTAAACTTTTAAGTATATTACCGGCGATGTTACTGTATCTCTTGTTTTTTTTATTACAAAGTACATTACATGCTAGTGCAAAAAAAGGAGAAATAGATCCAAAAATAGCTCTATGGTTAGTCAATTTTTCTTTTTTAACATTAGCAATTATATTGAATATTTGGGATATATCAACTATGCGTCGAATACGATCCAAATTTTCTAAAGGAAATACATAATAATGTTAAGTATTTTAGATAAATATATCGGACGTACTATCACTTCATCAATTTTAATTACAATTTTTATATTAATTTCATTATCGGGAATTATCAAGTTTGTAGAACAACTTAGAAAAGTAGGCAATGGATCTTATACAATTTGGAATGCAGGAATTTTTACTTTATTAACTATTCCAAAAGACATAGAAATCTTTTTTCCTATGGCAGCACTTTTAGGTACATTAATCAAATTAGGAACACTAGCTTCACGTAGTGAACTAATAGTTATGCAAGCTGCAGGATTTTCTCGATTGCAAATTGGGATATCAGTAATGAAGATCGCTGTTCCTTTAATGATCCTAACAATGATTATTGGTGAATGGATTGCACCTTCTGCAGAACAATGGGCTCGCAATTATCGAACTGAAAAAATTATTGGAAAATCGCTAATGATGACAGACCGTGGATTATGGGCTAAAGATGGTAATAATTTTATTTATATTAAACATATTATTAACAAAAACAAAATAAAAGAAATTTCTATTTACCAACTAGATACAGAAAAAAAATTAAAAGCAATTATTTTTGCTAATTTGGGTTACTATAATCATAGTACTGGTCAATGGGAATTAATGGAAGTCAATAAAGCATTGATTAAAAATAAAAAAGAAATTGTAAGTTTTCACTATTTATTAATGAATTGGAAAACAAATTTAAATCCAGAAAAATTAGGAATTGTTTCTCTTGATCCTGATTCATTAACCATAAGTAATTTATATAAATATATTAATTATCTTAAAGAAACTCAACAAGAAGCTGCAGCATATAAATTAAGTATGTGGAAAAAAATAATATCACCACTTTCTGTAGCTTGTATGATTTTTTTAGCATTATCATTTATTTTTGGTCCACTGCGTGATGTAACAATAGGAGGAAGAGTATTAATTGGAATTTCAGGTGGATTTATTTTTTATCTTTTAAATGATGGTTTTGGTAATTTAAGTTTAGTCTATGGTTTATCTCCATTAATAGCGGCAGCATTACCTAGTGCAATGTTGTTAGGATTTAGTATTTTGCTATTAATATATCGCAAATGAAATTTGAATTTTTATAACTAATTATCAATCAAATAAAATTTTGATAGCTTTTTTATTAGTAAAAATTTACTAAATTATTGATACTTTACGATAATTACAAACATTATACTTATACTAAGATATATAGCTCCAATTAATTTTTTTTCAACATATAAAAAACTCTATAACAAAAAATATTTTTTAAATATATCTTTCATAAAGTATTGGCTAAAAAATAAATAATAATCACAACTTAAATAAAATTAATATAACAACATACTTTTAATGTAGATAAAAAATGTTTAATTAAATAATTATCAGAAATAAAGAAAAATTCATATATAAAAATATATTAAACTTCACAAGTTTATATAAAAATGATTTAAATAGCAAAATCAATAATATTTATATTTAAAATGATAAATATACTTGCTTAATACAAATTTTTATTAAGAAAAAAAATGAATTTGTATATTTTTTTACTAAATTTAACAAAACAATAATAACTTTAAATCACCTTTGCATTATAAAAAAATCTAAATATATAAAATTAATATGAAATTACATTTGTAAAAATTAATGAATTAACAATTAAAAAATAAAACAAAATACGTCGTCTCTTATACAAGAGAGTATTAAAATTAACTATTTAAAATTTTTTAATTTTATTATTTTTTAACCATCAACAGTTTTAACTTCACCTAATAATTGCATTTGTATTGGCTTATTTAAAATACGAGTACGTGTTAAATGATTTAATAATGCATTTGG
Organism: Arsenophonus sp.; assembly: GCA_031446145.1. Classification (GTDB taxonomy): domain Bacteria; phylum Pseudomonadota; class Gammaproteobacteria; order Enterobacterales; family Enterobacteriaceae; genus Arsenophonus. Next base: position 5,993 of record CP132903.1, read on the forward strand.
AATACCTTTTGGTAATTCTACTGTTGAATGTGAAGCAAACAATTTAATGTTACCGATATATCGACTACTAATATCAGCTTCATTAGCAATTGCACCAACAATATGACGCACTTCGACACCATCATCACGCCCAACTTCAATGCGATATAATTCCATATTACCAATCCTTCTTCGTTCACGACGTGTTGTATTGCGCTCAACAAAATTATTATTATTTAAACAACGACGTGATTCACGAGCATTGAATTCACTACTGCTGCGTGAACGACGAATAACAGGATCTGGAGGCAGTATTAAAGGTCTATCACCTTGTGCTATCTTTAACAAAACAGAAGCTAAAGTCTCAAGATCTATCTCTTTATTAGCAACTAATTTAGTAATTAATGCCCGATATTTTTCTAAATCACAACTTTTTAATTGTTTTTTAACATTTTCTAAAAATTTACTTTGTCTGCGTTCACTTAAAAATACTGAACTGGGTAACTTGACTTCTACAATTGACTGTTTAATATTGCGTTCAATATTTCGTAATAATCGCCGTTCTCGATGATCAACAAATAAAAGAGCACGACCAGCTCGGCCAGCTCGGCCAGTACGCCCGATCCTATGAACATAGGATTCTACATCCATAGGTATATCGTAATTTATTACCAAACTAATACGTTCCACATCTAACCCACGGGCTGCAACATCAGTAGCAATTAATATATCAAGACGGCCATTTTTAAAACGTTCTAATGTTTTTTCACGTAAAGCTTGATTCATATCACCATTTAAGGCTGAACTATTATAACCACTCTTTTCAAGTATTTCAGAAACTTCTATTGTAGCACTTTTAGTGCGAACAAAAATAATTGCGGCATCGAAGTCTTCTGCCTCTAAAAAACGAATTAAAGCTTCATTTTTACGTATTCCATATACAAACCAATAACTTTGGTTAATATCAGGACGTGTTTTTATATTAGATTGAATATTGATTTCTTTAGGTGATTTCATGAATCGACGAGTAATACGACGAATTGCTTCGGGCATTGTAGCAGAAAATAATATAGTTTGATGCGTAGTAGGAATTTGACCCATAATATTTTCAACATCTTCTATAAAACCCATTCGTAACATTTCATCAGCTTCATCAATAACTAAACCACGTAAATTAGATAATTTTAAAGTACCACGTCTTAAATGATCTAATAAACGACCAGGTGTACCAACTACAATATGAGATCCACGTTTTAATGCACGCAACTGAGTATCATAACGCTGACCACCATAAAGTGCTACAATATTAACTGTATAAATATGTTTAGAAAAATCACCCATCGCTCCTGCTACTTGTACAGCTAATTCGCGTGTTGGTGCTAATACTAAAACCTGAGGAGATTTCAATGCAAGATCTATATTGTGAAGCAATGGTAAGCTAAAAGCTGCTGTTTTACCACTACCAGTTTGTGCCATACCCAATACGTCACATCCATTTAATAAATACGGGATACATTTTTGTTGAATTGGAGATGGTTTCTGATAACCAAGGTCGTTTAATGCAGAAAGAATTGATGCTGATAGACCTAATTCAGCAAAAGATACTTCAGTCTGACTAGTCATGTAAAATTGCCTCATGTATTATGTGACCAGTTTACATAACTCTTTGAAAAAATTTATTATTTTTATTAAAGTGTGAACTGGTTCAAAATTATATACTAAATGAAAATAAACCTTCATCAATCTATGATAAAGAATGGAAAAAAATAATGATATCTTTAATTGTTTGATTAACCTATATTATAAAATACATCCTACTAACTTAATATAATAAAATTACCTGCATGAGTACAAGAATTTTTTTTATTACGATTTAATTAATAAATAAATTTAGTAATTAATAATACTACAAGATAAACAAAACTTATATCAAAGATGATTGTTATTTTACTAAGAAATTTTAATAATATTCATATAAAAAAATACGCTCCTGAATCAGGATTAACTAAAAATAAGAATTTTAAAAAATAATTTTTATATAAAAAAACATACTATAAATTACCATATAAAATTACTCTAATACTCAAAATATTATATCAAAATTTTAATGTGAACATTAAAAAACATATCTATTTTTTAATGTTTTTTTGTAATACGAATTGCTTCTTTAATACTTAAACGAATTCGACCTTGTCGATCAATCTCCAATACTTTCACTGCAACTTCTTGTCCTAACTTTAAATAATCTATCACTTTTTCAATACGTTTTTCTGATATTTGAGAAATATGAACTAAACCTTCTTTGCTGCTACTAATAGCCACAAAAGCACCAAAATCAACAATACGTGTAACTTTTCCATGATAAATACGATCAACTTCGATGTCTGCTGTAATTTCTTCAATACGACAAATAGCATCTTTTGCTTTATAACTATCTGTTGCAGCAATTTTTACTGTACCATCATCATTAATTTCAATAATAGTACCAGTTTTTTCAGCTAATGATCTAATGACAGAACCACCTTTACCAATTACATCTCTAATTTTATCAGGGTTAATCTGAATTATATGAATACGAGGCGCAAATTTAGAAATTTCTTCACGGGGTTGATTAATAGTTTCATCCATGACACTTAAAATATGTAAACGAGCACCCTTTGCTTGATTTAAAGCAATTTTCATAATTTTTCGATTAATACCTTCAATCTTAATATCCATTTGTAAAGCACTGATACCTTCACGACTACCTGCAACTTTAAAATCCATATCACCTAAATAATCTTCATCACCTAAAATATCTGAAAGTACAACAAATTTATCATTTTCTTTTACTAATCCCATTGCAATACCAGCTACTGCACTTTTTATTGGAACACCTGCATCCATTAATGCAAGTGATGCACCACATACAAAAGCCATAGAAGAAGATCCATTAGATTCAGTAATTTCTGATACTACACGTATAGTATATGGAAATTCAAATTGATTAGGCATAACTGCTAATATAGCACGTTTAGCTAAACGTCCATGCCCAATTTCACGACGTTTTGGCGAACCAACTATTCCTATTTCACCTACTGCATACGGTGGAAAATTATAATGAAACAAAATATGATCACTAGATTCACCAATTAATTCATCCATAATTTGAGCATCACGTTCTGTACCTAAGGTTGCTGTAACCAAAGCTTGAGTTTCTCCTCGAGTAAATAATGCCGAACCATGCGTTCTTGGTAATACTCCAGTGCGTACATCCAGTGTACGTATCATATCTTTTTCTCGTCCATCAATACGTTTTTCACCTTTTAGCACACGAATACGGACAACTTTCTTCTCTATTTCTAGAAGAATTGAATTTATTTCATCAAAATTTAAAGAATTATCTGTTTCTAAAATTGTATTAATAACTTCTTCTTTTATTGAAAGAATATTAATATGACGTTCTTGTTTTTGAACAATGCGATACGCATCATCTAATCTTTTTTCAGCTAATGTCGTAATACGACTATATAATTCCTTATTTATAACTTTCGGTTTCCAATCCCATTTTTCTTTTCCAACTTCCATTACTAATTCATTAATATTATCAATTACAATTTGTTGTTGTTCATGACCAAAAAAAATGGCATCTAATATTTGTTCTTCAAATAATAAATCAGCGGCAGCTTCTACCATTAAAACTGCATGAGTTGTACCTGCTACAATTAAGTCTAAACTACTATTTTTTAATTCATCAACAGTAGGATTCAAAACATATTCATTATTAATGTAACCAACTCTTGCAGCACCAATTGGACCATTAAATGGGATATCAGATAATGATAATGCAGCAGAAGCACCAATGAGTGCAGCTATATCTGGATTCACTTGAGGGTTAATTGAAATCACTGTAGCAATAATTTGAACCTCATTCAGAAAACCATTAGGAAATAATGGACGTAGAGGACGATCAATTAAACGCGCAATAAGCGTTTCCCCTTCACTAGGACGGCCTTCACGACGAAAAAAACTACCTGGGATACGACCAGCAGCATATGATCTTTCTTGATAATTAACAGTCAATGGAAAAAAACTTTGCCCTTCTTTTACTTTTTTTTGTCCAACAACAGTAACGAATACAACTGTATCATCTATATTAACAATCACCGCACCACTTGCTTGACGAGCCATTAAGCCAGTTTGCATGATAACGGTATGTTGACCATATTGAAATTTACGAACAATAGGATTCAGCAAAATAACACCCTTTTAGTAACCAATTATTGATATAATAACACTAATACCGATATTCTTCTACATTCCTCATTATTAATGAAACATTAAATTATTTAATCTTAATTATTAAGATTAATATGAACTATAGAAAAAAGTAATCTTTAAAACAATCATTATCGAAAAACATTTTTTTATAATTTATTTTATAAAACTTTTATATGATTATAATTTCATAAAAAATATCTTTTTCTATAAAAAAGGGGCAGAGCGCCCCATAATTTTTATGGATCACTCATTAACGACGTAATCCCAAACCTTCAATAAGTTTACTATAAGAAATAAGATTTCTATATTTTAAATAATTTAATTGTTTACGTCGCTGAGCAACCATTCTTAACAATCCTCGACGACTATGATGATCTTTTTTGTGTTGCAAAAAATGCTTTTGTAAATCATTTATTTTTGCTGTTAACAAAGCTATTTGAACCTCACTAGAACCAGTATCCTTTTGATTACGACTATATTGATTAATAATTTGAGCTTTTACTGCAATACTTAGAGACATAAAGTAACTCCAAAATTTTCTCTTTAAAATAATAAAAAACTGATCTCTAATGCAGTTTTCTATGAAATAGACGAAAATCTATTTTACGCTTCAATTGATCATAAAACAAGACGACAAATAAATCTTATTAAACATTTTCTAAAATTACACAAAAAGGAACAATACTTTTTTTTTCATTAATTTTTGCAACACCAATAAATTTATGCATATTACCTTCAGTAACCCTTACTATATTACCATTTATGAATGAATGATTATCAATAAAAATTGATTGTCCTTGTTTAAAAAAAATTGCAATATTTTTAGCAATATTAATTTCTGGAAAATGACTGACAGCTGTATCTATAGGCAATAAAAATAAATCTATTTTTTTTTCTACACTATTCTTTTCCAATTGACATTGGTTTTTTAAAGAATTTAGCTGTTCTAATGTTACCATAGATTTACTAAGATAATTGCCTATTTTTATACGTCTCAAATAAATTACATGAGCACCACAGCCTAATAATTCACCTAAATCATCAATTATAGTTCGAATATAAGTCCCCTTAGAACAAAAAATATCTAATTCAACTTCATTTTCTTCCCATCGTATAAGTTTTAAATCATAAATAGTAATTGCTCTAGATGTGCGTTTAAGAGTAATACCTTGACGGGCATACTTATAAAGAGGTATACCACGATATTTAAGTGCAGAATACATAGAAGGAATCTGCATTAAATGACCACGAAATTTATCTAACGCTTTATCAAGTTGTTTTTTTGTTATATTAATTTGATGTTCAGAAATAATTTCACCATATGAATCAGCAGTATTAGTGCGTTGCCCTAAACGACAAATAACACGATAATATTTATCTGCATTAAGTAAAAATTGTGATAATTTAGTTGCTTTTCCTAAACAAATCGGCAACATTCCTGTTGCTAAAGGATCAAGTGACCCAGTATGTCCAGCTTTTTTAGCATTAAATAAGCGTCGTACTTTTTGCAACGCTATATTAGATGAAAGTTCTTTTGGTTTATCTAGTAATAATATACCATCAACTATACGAGCACAATTACGCCTCATTAGTTTTACTCTTAATATAATGCTTACGACGTTGTTTATCGTTATGTATAATTTTTTTTAACAAATTATTCATTTTTATTCCTTCAACCAAAGAATTATCATAAAAAAAAGTTAATTTAGGAATGATACGTAAAGACATTGATTTACCTAACAAAGAACGAATACGTTTCGACATATCACCATTCAATACATGAATACCATTTTTTATATCATCAATTTTATCTTCCAGATTTGACATATTGAGAAAAGTTACAAATATTTTTGCATATTGTAAATCACGTGAAACCTTAATCCCGGAAATTGTAACTGTTTTAATACGTGGATCTTTAATTCTTCTATATAGAATAATTGAAATTTTCTTTTGTATTTCCTGAGCAACACGTTGAGCACGATCAAATTCTCTTCCCATGATAACATTTTCCTCACTCAGGCATCAAAATAAAAAAATACATAATATAAACTATTATAATAGTAATTTTATTATATAATTTTTAAAATTTTTATAATAAAAAATATATAATTTATTTTAATTAAAAATTTATGTTTTTTAATGTTTATAATTTTTTCTAAAAATGATTAATTTTATATAAATATTATACAAAAAAATTTATATAAAAATATTAACCTTTAATGAAATTTCTGACTGGAATAACTTCAAATAATTCTATGATATCACCAAAACGTATATCATTGTAATTTTTTATAGCAATCCCACATTCCATACCATTTCTGACTTCATTAACATCATCTTTAAATCGACGTAATGATTCTAATTCACCTTCATAGATAACAACATTATCCCGTAACACACGAATAGGATTATTACGTTTAATTATACCCTCAAGTACCATACAACCAGCAATTGCAAGACATTTTGGTGATTTAAAAACATTCCGCACTTCTGCTAAACCAATAATATTTTGTTGATATTTAGGTGTTACCATTCCGAACATAGATTCTTTGATTTCATCAATAAGATGATAAATTATAGAATAATACCGCAACTTTAAATTTTCAGTTTCAATAATTTTTTTTGCACTTGCATCAGCTCGAACATTAAAACCAATAATCATCGCATTAGAAGCAGAAGCTAATGTAACATCAGTCTCTGTAATACCACCAACACCAGAACCAATAATTTTTATTTTTACTTCATCATTTGATAACTTTTCTAAAGTATTAGAAATTGCTTCACAACTACCTTGTACATCAGTTTTTAATACAATATTTAATTCAGTAATCTTAGAATCTTTTATATTATCAAACATTTTTTCTAATTTTGATTTCTGTTGATGTGCTAATTTAACTTCCCTTACTTTACTTTGACGATAAAGCGCGACTTCACGTGCTTTTTTTTCATTATTTACTACCGTTATTTTATCACCTACTGCAGGTATATTTGATAAACCTAAAATTTCGACTGGCATCGATGGTCCAGCAGTATTAATATCTATTCCTGATTCATTACGCATCCCCCTAATTCGTCCATATTCAAAACCACATAATACAAAATCGCCTTTATTTAATTTACCTTCTTGCACTAAAATAGTGGCAACTGGACCTCGACCTTTATCTAGATAAGCTTCAATAACAACACCATTTGCCATACCAGTATGAACTGCTTTTAACTCTAATAATTCAGCTTGTAATAAAATAGCTTCTAATAATTCATTAATACCTATACCTTTTTTAACTGAAACCTCAACAAATTGATGTTCACCACCCCATTCTTCAGTTAGAATACCATATTTTGAAAGTTCATTTTTTATATGTTCTACATCACCTTCATTTTTATCTATTTTATTTAATACAACAACAACTGGAACATTTGCCGCTTTAGCATGTTGAATGGCTTCTATTGTTTGAGGCATCACACCGTCATCTACAGCAACTACTAAAACAATAATATCTGTTACTTGAGCACCACGTGCACGCATTGCAGTAAATGCAGCATGTCCTGGCGTATCTAGAAAAGTAATTATACCTTTATCTGTTTTAACATGATATGCACCTATATGCTGTGTGATTCCACCTACTTCTTGATCAGTAACTTTAGCAGAACGAATATAATCAAGTAATGAAGTCTTACCATGATCAACGTGACCCATAATTGTTACAATTGGAGCCCGTGATTCTTGAATCGATACCAACCCACTATTATTACGATTCTGTAAAACTGATTTTTCTAATTCATTTTCATGACGTAAAATAACTTTATGCCCCATCTCTTCTGCTACAATCTGTGCTATTTCTTGGTCCAGTACTTGATTAATAGTTACCATTAATCCCATTTTCATCATTTTTTTAATAACTTCTGAACCTTTAATGGCCATTTTATTAGCCAATTCAAAAACAGAAATACTTTGACCAATCACAACATCACGGTTAATTACCGTGACAGGTTTAGTAAAACTTTGTTGTAAAATACTATTTTTTTTCTGTTTAACTTTATTTTTACTAATGCGAACTGCTCTTTCTTCTTCACGAGCAATTTTTTCTGAATGTTTATAATTTTTTTTCTGTCGAGTAACTTTATTACCTCGATAACGAGTTCGACGGCCTTCTTCTTGAGCATCATTTTCATCTTCAGCTGCACGGGCATTTCGATAAGTTGTAAGATGATAGTTTTCATTATAATTTACATCATTACTACTATTCCAAAGAGTGGATTTATCTTCTACCGCATGACACACTTCTTCAGTAAGATTTTTAGAATCAAATTCAACCTTACGTTTTTTTATTGCTTCTTTGTTTTTGCATTTTAGATTTACTGTCTGCATTTCAAATTTCTTTTTCTTAGAAAGAATACAAGAAGGTTGATGAAATTTAGCTATTTTTTGATTATTTTTATTTTCTTTTATTGTGTCTTTTTGTATTGCTTCAAATTTTATTTTTTTTTCTATCCCATAATGTACTTCTTCTATATGATTTATTGCCAATACATCACGATCGAGATATGTACGCTTTTTACGTACTTCAATGTTTACTGATTTACTTTTCCCCCCAATACCAGGAATACTCAACTTACTACGAGTTTTTCGCTGTAATATTAATTTACCAGTCTGCGAACTTATAGTTCCATCTTCATGATTTAAATATGCAAGCAAATGTTCTTTTTCTTTTTGAGTAACAGCATCATTTTCAGTTTTTTTTATTCCTGCAACTGCAAACTTTTGTATTAACCATTCTACTGAAGTTTGAATTTCTGCTGCTAATGATTTTACAGTTTTATCTGTCATTCTATTTCTTCCTGCTACAAATTATTTTGAATCATTTCCAAACCAACAAATATTACGTGCTGCCATAATAATTTCACCAGCTTGTGCATCATCCATACCTTTTTCAATATCTTTTAAATCATCAATACCTTGTTCAGCAAGATCTTCTAGCGTACAAATACCATGATTGGCAAGCTTTATTGCTAATGACTTATTTACACACCATAATTTTGATAAATGATCAGTTGGTTGATTATTATCTCCCACCATATTCTTTTTCTTAGCTAATTTTAATGTAGTTAATGCAGCTTTTGCTTTTTCACGTAACACTTGAATTTTTTGCTCACTAAGACCTTTAATTTCTAATAATTCATCGATTGGTACATAAGCCAATTCTTCTAAAGTAGAAAAACCCTCTTCAACAAGAAGAGAAGCAAATTTCTGATCAATGTTAAGATACTTAGTAAAAGTATCAATAGATACATATGCTTCTTCCTGATGTTTAGCTTGAAGTTCTTCTGTAGTCATAATATTTAATTCCCATTTATTATCCCTACGATGATTTTTTAATAACTGAGAAGCTAAACGAACATTTTGACCATTACGACCAATTGCTTGCGGCAAATTATTACTTTCAACAGCAACATCCATCGTACACTTATCTTCATCGACTACAATAGAAATTACATCTGCAGGCGCCATAGCATTAATGACAAATTGTGCAGGATTTTCATCCCAAAGTACAATATCAATACGCTCACCGTCAAGTTCACTTGATACTGCTTGCACCCTTGCACCACGCATTCCAACACAAGCACCTATTGGATCAATACGTTTATCATTAGTTTTCACTGCAATTTTTGCACGTGAACCAGGATCACGAGCAGCAGTTTTTATTTCAATAATCTCTTCGTTAATCTCAGATACTTCAATTCTAAATAATTCAATCAACATTTCAGTTCGAGATCGTGTAATAAATAATTGTGCTCCTCTAGCTTCTGGACGTAAAGCATACAATACACCACGTAGGCGATCACCAACATGAAAATTTTCACGTGGCAACATATCTTCTCTTAAAATCACACCTTCTGCATTATGACCTAAATCTAAAATAATATTTTCGCGATTAACTTTTTTTACTACTCCAGTAATAATTTGACCTTTTCGTTCACGAAATTTTTCGACAATCATAGCTCTTTCAGCTTCACGTACTTTTTGAACAATCACTTGTTTTGCTGTTTGGGTTGTAATTCTATCAAAAATCACTGATTTTATTTGTTCTTCTACATAATCTCCTAAATTAATGTTTAAATTTTCAAATTTTGCAGCATCTAAAGTAATTTCAAGTGTGGGGTGAGTGACTTCATTCACTACCAACCAACGTCGAAATGTATAAAAATCTCCTGTTTTTCGATTAATATTAGTACGAACATCAATTTCTTGTTCATATTTTTTTTTAGTAGCTGTTGCTAACGCGGTTTCAAGTGCCTCAAATATTTTTTCACGAGGAAGAGATTTCTCATTAGAAACCGCCTCGACAACGGCCAGAACTTCTTTATTCATTCTAGTTGCCTCGAAACTTTATAAAAAGTTGGGTACTAAGCTCACTTTTTAGATATTATTCAATACAAATACTGAATTGTGATCATCTTATAATCATCTATACAGAAATTTAACCATTGCATTCAATAGATATTAGAATATTTTGGTATTTACAAAAATTCTATTTAATATTATTTTTTGCCAATAAAATGTTGATAACCTATAAGAGCAAAAAATGGACAAAGAATTCAAACATTTCTAAATTATAGATTAATAATATTATCTCTTTGATATTTAATGCTATATTTAACTAATGATTAAGATGCATATCATTATTTGCAATTACATTATTTTTATGATCAAATTTAAATATTTTTATAATTCGCTCTACAAGTTCAAAAAATTTTTTATCACCAATAACATAAAAAGTATTAATTTTATTTTTTATTAAAATCTATAAAAAATTATCTCATACCAGATAAGCCATAAAAAAAGGGCTAATAGCCCAGTGTTTTTTGTACTAATAAAAGTTTACTAAATATCCTAAAAAAAATTTATATAATTTGCATTATATTTTTAATATAAAGCCATAATTATATTCTTTTACTTTTAAGAATGATAAAAATTCTTATAAAAATTGATATAATATACCAAAAATGGTTGCGGGAGTTGGATTTGAACCAACGACCTTCGGGTTATGAGCCCGACGAGCTACCAGACTGCTCCATCCCGCGTCTAAAAATTTAATACATTATACTATTGTAATATAAAACATGCAAGCCTTCTTTTTAAATTTTGCCGAGGGCGGGTTTCGAACCCGCATACCTATATTATAAGGTACTACCCCCTCAAGATAGCGTGTATACCATTTTCACCACCTCGGCCACAAAAATACTTGTAAAAATAATTTTTATATCATCTAAATTTACTTTAATGTTAATTTTAATTTAATTTTTAGGAACATCAATTGTTGGTGACATAGGAGATACCAAATGATCTAATTCTTTATCTTTTGACGGTTCGACAATATTTTCCCACTGATTGACAGTGATATTTTTCTTAGCTGTTAAATTTCCTAAAATTAAACTAATGATAAAAAATAATGTTGCAAAAATTACAGTCATCAAGATCATAAATTTATTTAATCCTGATGAGCTAAATAATGTTGCAGAAGTAGCTACGTGAAATGCAGGTCCAATATTATCAGCACCTTTTCCCTGTTGTAAAATAATTATAGCAATTAAAGATATTGAAATGAACAAAAAAATAAACAAAATAGTGACATACATAATCGACAACCTATTTTTAATAAAACACAAATAAATTAATCTATTAGCATTTATAAGTGAAAATTAATTACATGAATAAAGATAATAGATTTTATCTAAACTATACTTAAGAATCAAGATCATTTTATTTTATTATTCTATTTAAGATACGACATTTTTTCTTCAGAAAATAAAATAAAAATCATTTTAATGAATTGATACAATTTAAGCTTCTCCGATAAATCACAAAAATGATTAGTTCAGATATCCCATTAAAAAGTACATTCATTTATTTAACTTGATTTACTACATCTGCAATACGATTAGCCATGATAGTAAGTTGTTGTTCATTTTCACCTTCTACCATAATACGAATTAAAGGTTCCGTTCCTGATTTACGTAATAAAACTCTTCCTTTACCTGCTAATTCCTTCTCAACTTGTTTAACAACATTTAAAACATCTTTTTTATCTAATGGATTATGTGTACCAGAAAAATTTATGTTTATTAATACTTGAGGAATTAATTCCATTTCATAACAAAGATCATAAAGACTCATATCATTACGAATCATTGCACTTAATACTTGCAAACCAGCAATAATACCGTCACCTGTTGTTGTCTTATCAAGCAAAATAATATGTCCCGAATTTTCAGCACCAAAACGCCATCCTTGCTCTTTTAGCTTTTCAAAAACATAACGATCACCTACTTTCGTACGAATAAACGGAATATCTAATTGTTTTAATGCTAATTCTAATCCTATATTACTCATAAAAGTACCAACAACACCACCACGTAACTCACCTTGTCGAAGTGCATCACGAGCAATAATATAAAGAATTTGATCACCATCTATTTTATTGCCTCGATGATCGACCATTATCACTCGATCACCATCACCATCAAATGCAAGTCCTAGATCAGCTTTTTCTTTTAAAACATATTTCTGCAACATAGATACATCAGTTGCACCACAACCATCATTTATATTAAGACCATTAGGCTCACAAGCAATTGCAATAACTTCCGCATGAAGTTCACTCAACACATTTGGTGCAATATGATATGTTGCACCATTAGCACAATCTAAAACAATTTTTAATCCATTTAAAGTTTGATTACTGGGAAAAGTACCTTTACAATATTCTATATAACGTCGAGCAGCATCAACAATACGACTTGCTCTTCCTAATTTTACAGATTTCACACAAATAAGTGGTTTTTCTATTTCTGCCTCTATCGCTTCTTCGATATCATCTGGTAATTTAGTTCCATCAATGGAAAAAAATTTAATACCATTATCATAATAAGGATTATGTGAAGCTGAAATCACAATACCTGCATCCGCACGAGATATGCGGGTCAAATAAGCAATTGCTGGTGTTGGAATAGGACCTGTCAATTCAGCTGATAATCCAGCTGCAGCAAGACCTGCTTCTAAGGAAGATTCTAACATATAGCCTGAAATACGTGTATCTTTGCCTATGATAATTTTTTGAGAACCATTCCGAGCTAAAACCTTCCCGGCTGCCCAACCTAATTTTAAAACAAAATCAAGAGTAATTGGATTCTCTCCTACTTTTCCACGAATACCATCAGTGCCAAAATATTTGCGCTTATTCATAATTATTTATTTCTTTTTCTGGAAAGAGTTGCCCGAACAATCTTCATAGCCTGTACAGTTTCTTTTACATCATGCACCCTAATGATATTTGCTCCATTAATAGCAGCAATAACTGCACATGTGACGCTACCAATTAATCTTTCTTCTAATGGTATATTCAATAACTCCCCAATCATAGATTTACGAGATAAACCAACTAATAATGGTACTCCTAAGTTTTTCAATTCATTTAATTTAGCTAATAATTGATAATTATGCTCCAAATTTTTACCAAAACCAAAACCTGGATCAATAATTAAACGTGTTTTTTTAATTCCACCTACTTCACAACGTTTGATTTCATTTAATAAATATTTTTTTACTTGTTGAATTACATTTGTATAATGTGCTATTTTTTGCATAATTTTAGGTTGACCTAACATATGCATAATGCAAACTGGTAACCCAGTTTCAGCTGCTGCTTTTAGCGCACCTTTTTGATGCAATGCTCTAATATCATTAATCATATGAACACCAGCTCTTGCTGCTTCTTGCATAACAATAGCTTTAGAAGTATCAATAGAAAAAAAAACATCAAATCTAGCAACTACTTTTTCAATTGTAGGAATTACACGATCAAGCTCTTCCTGTAAATTTACTTCTCTAGCACCAGGACGTGTTGATTCGCCACCAATATCAATGATCGATGCACCATTTTTCACCATATTAGCAATATGCTGAAAAATATTTTCATAACGATTATATATTCCACCATCAAAAAAAGAATCTGGAGTTAAATTTAATATTCCCATAACAACAGGGTAATCAAGATCAAGATTCATTTTTCTTGCACTAATTTTCATAATTACCTTTTAAAATAAATAATACTAACAAATAAAACCCCAGGTTTTCCTGGGGTTTTATTTAATATGGAACTCTACATAACAAACATTCTTAATCATTAATAATTATATAATTTTAATTTATAGAAAATATAGAAAAAGGCACTTTTAAAAAATTATACCTTCTCTATTTAAGTCAAAGAAGGATTATCTGATTTATCTTGCGGTGAGAATTTCGAAATAGAATTATTGTCATCCCATCCTGCTGGAGCTCTCACAAAACGACGATTCATTAGATCATCTATTTGAGGAGCATCAATAGTTTCATATTTCATTAATGCATCTTTCATTGCATGCAAAATATCCATATGATCATTTAAAATTTGACGAGCACGCTTATAATTTCGATCAACAATTTCTTTAATCTCTTCATCGATAAGACGAGCGGTTTCATCAGATATCTGATTAGCTTTCCCAACTGAACGACCAAGAAAAACTTCAGTTTCTTCTTCGGCATAAAGCAATGGTCCTAATCTTTGAGAAAAACCCCATTGTGTCACCATATTACGAGCAAGATTAGTTGCTACTTTAATATCATTTGATGCCCCAGTAGATACTTTATCTTCACCATAAATAATTTCCTCTGCTAATCTTCCACCATAAAGTGTTGAAATTTGACTTTCTACTTTTTGACGACTTGTGCTGATTTGATCACCTTCTGGTAAAAAAAACGTCACGCCTAACGCACGACCACGAGGTATAATAGTAACTTTATGAACAGGATCATGATCTGGTACAAGTCGTCCAATAATAGCATGACCTGCTTCATGATAAGCGGTAGATTCTTTTTGTTTTTCTGTCATAACCATAGAACGACGTTCAGCACCCATCATAATTTTATCTTTTGATTTTTCAAATTCTTCCATGCTAACAACAGACTTATTTGCTCGTGCTGCAAAAAGAGCAGCTTCATTAACTAAATTAGCTAAATCGGCACCAGAAAAACCTGGTGTTCCTCTTGCTAAAATTGAAGCATCAACGCTCGGATCTAATGGTACACGTCGCATATGAACTTTTAAAATTTGTTCGCGACCGCGTACATCAGGCAACCCAACAACCACTTGACGATCAAAGCGTCCAGGACGCAATAATGCTGGATCTAAAACATCTGGACGATTTGTTGCTGCTATAACAATGATACCTTCATTACCTTCAAATCCGTCCATCTCGACTAACATTTGATTAAGAGTTTGTTCACGTTCATCATGCCCACCACCTAAACCTGCACCACGTTGACGACCTACAGCATCTATTTCATCAATAAAAATTATACAAGGTGCTGATTTTTTTGCTTGTTCAAACATATCACGCACACGAGATGCACCTACACCGACAAACATTTCTACAAAATCTGAACCTGAAATAGTAAAAAACGGAACTTTTGCTTCACCAGCAATGGCTTTAGCTAATAAAGTTTTACCAGTTCCGGGCGGTCCTATCATCAAAATCCCTTTAGGAATTTTGCCTCCTAATTTTTGAAACCGTCCTGGTTCACGTAAATATTCAACTAATTCACTTACTTCTTCTTTTGCTTCATCACAACCAGCAACATCTGCAAAAGTTGTTTTTATTTGATCTTCTGTTAACATACGCGCCTTACTTTTACCAAAAGATAGAGCACCTTTTCCTCCACCTCCTTGCATCTGACGCATAAAAAATATCCAAACTCCAATTAATAACAACATAGGAAACCAAGAAATAAAGATAGTTGCTAAAAAACTTTGTTCTTGAGGTGGCTCACCAATAACTGTAACATGTCTTTCAAGTAATGTATCTAATAATTTTGGATCTTCTCTAACTGGAATATAAGTTGTATAACGATTATTATCTGTTTTTTTAACATTAATTTCACGATCAGAAATACGTACTTCACGAATCTGATCCTGCATTAATTCATTCATGAATGTAGAATAATCTACCCTATGACTATTAGAATCATTAGGACCAAAACTCTGGAACAGAGACATCAGGACTACTGCAATGATTACCCATAAAATCAGGTTTTTCGCCATGTCACTCAAAAGATGAACCTCTTTTTTCAACTATGTTGAATAAATAACGTAAAGAATACTATATTTTATACATACTGTCGCTATAAAAATGTATACTTTTATTTAAATTACCTATCAATCATCTGCTTTAAACAATCTCTTTATTTTTTTAAAAAATATTTTATTATTTTATATAATAATCTTTATTATAAGACCAATTAAATAAGATTAGGTAATAAATTTTTATAAAATCAAAATCTTTGTACATTAATATTTTTTATTTTAAATATATATGTAATAAAAAAATGTTTTTTTATTAACCATATCAATTAACTAATATTAGTGTAATGATTAATTGTTTATCTTGAAAATAAATGATTTAAAAAAATCAATATGTAAATTATTTTTCAATAAAATTTATTTTAAGAATTAATTATATTAATTTACTATTTTTACTACTAAACATTATGTATTAACTTAATTGAAATTAAATAATTATTATAATTTATTGAATCTTCACTTAAATCATATCTAAAATTTTATTTTTTATTCCATATATGATATTTAAAATAAACAATATAAATATATAAAATTTTTTTAGTTATATGAATTTTACATCTTAATATTATAATATTTTTCTAAAAAAAATACAGTTTATTTTTGCACTCTAATCATATTTTTTAAAAATTATATAAAAAAATATACATTTTATTTTTTACTATATAGTGTTTGTTATCATTTAATATTACAACTTCTAAAATCAGAACACATATTTATAATTTGTAATTATTTACAAATACATTTATTAACAACAATAATACTTAAATAATATTTTTGATAAAATGTTGCAATTTAAGTTTTTTACTAGAAAATAATTTTAAATTTTATTAGAATGTTTATTGACAAAACATTTCTTTGATAAGACATTAATCAATAAAATTTAAATACTTTATAATTCTTGAAAAAATAAAAAAATATTTTTATATCGAATTATAAAAAAATGAAAAATTTTATACTAAAATAATTTATACATCTCAACCTTGATTACTTTCTTTAGCAAGAAAGTATATAGAGAGTCCAACAAAAATGATCAAATATATTGTACCTTTAAAATTTTATATTTTACTTCACCACCAGGTGTCACAATTTTTACTACATCATCTTTAATTTTACCTATTAACCCTCTGGCTATAGGTGAATTAATAGAAATAAGATTTTTTTTTATATCAGCTTCATCATCACCGACAATACGATAAGTTTGCTTTTTATTAGTAGTTATATTCAATATAGTAATTGTGGCACCGAATATTATTCTTCCAATATTTTTAATTTTAGTGATATCAATAACTTCTGAATAAGATAATTTAGCTTCAATTTCTTGTATTCGTCCTTCACAAAAAGCTTGTTGTTCACGTGCTGCATGATATTCTGCATTTTCTTTTAAATCACCATGTTCACGTGCTTCTGCAATAGAAGAAATAATTTCAGGACGACGGATATTTTTTAAAAATTCTAATTCTTTACGTAATTTTTTTTCACCATGTATCGTCATTGGTATCTTTTTCATTAATATATATACCTCTAATTTTTATGAAAAATTACTTATTTATTTTTTTATTGCTAAAGATAACAAAATCTCATAATAAAATAAATTTTATAAAAATATATATATTTCTCTTATTTTAGTTTTAATGATATTTTTTAAATGTATAAATTTTTAATTTTTGTTAAAATAATTATAATATATATTTATTTAATATAAAATAACTCTCTAGTGATTACAAGTTTAATTGCATATTTATTAATCAATAATAAATAGCATTGAGAATAAGCATTTATTATTCAATTTTTATATGAAATTTATTTTTTCTATTTAATAAACTTAATAAACAATAAAAAGGGTTTTAAAAAATTACATAAAATATCTTTCATACATATTATAAATTATAACTTAAAATTTTAATTATAAATAATAAATTAAAATCTACATAATCCTGAACAAATTAAAATAATTTAATATAATAAAATAAGAAATAATACATTTATGTTAATGTAAAACACTTGTACTTATTGAAACGAAAAATATTTTTTTTAAAAAACGTTTTATTTTAAATGAATTGAGTATTAAAATATTTAATAAAAAACAAACTAAAAAATTGTAAAAACAAAAAATTTATATGGTCTATCTTTTAAAATAGAATTTTACTATAATAAAATTCAATTTTTTTATTAATAAAAATTCAATTCTAAAAAGTATTTAATATTAAAAGTTCCTAAAATAAACAATTTTTTTTATGCTTTTAAAAAATATTTTTTAATTCAGTCATTTAAAATTAATATATTATAATAACTATAAAAAAAACTATAAAAAATCATATAAAATTCTTTATTATTGTAAATTTTATATCGATAAAAACATTAAGAGTAATTTTATCAAGTTTTTTATTAAAATTGGTAAAAACTGCTCTAGATTTTTATATTTTTATAAAAAAATTATTAAACAATAAAAAACGCAATTTATAAAAAATAAAAAATATTTATATGAAAAAACATATCATATTTTATACATCATAATAATATTTGATAAATTATTTTCCCTGTTTATTTTTTGCTTATTTGTATATTTGAATATATATTTTATAATACTGATTATTATATCAAATTTAATTATAAAAAATTTCAATTGCTACTTTTATATGAATAATTTTGCAAACATTTATTTTTAATAAGCATCATCATGTCCCAGCAAAGCTCTTTAATGCCTAATTTATGTTTTACAGAAATCATATAATATTTATTTTTCCAATTTAATTTTTTAATTATTACCTTTACACGCTTATTAACCTCTTCAGAATTTAATAAATCAATTTTATTAAATACCAAATACCGTGGTTTTTTTTTCATATCTATACTATATTTTTCAAGTTCAGAATCAATGATTTTTATATTTTTAAAGGGATCAGACCCATCAATAGGAAGAATATCTATAAGATGCAAAAGTACTGAACACCGTTCTAAATGTTTTAAAAAAAATATACCAAGACCAGCACCTTTTACTGCACCTTTAATTAATCCAGGCAAATCAGCTAAAACAAAACTATGTTCATTATCCATACGAACTACTCCTAAACTTGGGATTAAAGTCGTGAATGGATAATCAGCTATTTTTGTTTTTTTTCGAGAAACTGCATTCATAAAACTAGATTTTCCAGAATTAGGCATTCCTAAAATTCCCACATCAGCCAGCAACATTAATTCGAGAAATAATTCTTTTGTTTCTCCAGACGTACCCATTGTTTTTTTACGTGGAGTACGATTAATTGATGATTTAAATCTAGTATTTCCTAAACCATGTAATCCACCTTGAGCCACTTTTACAGATTGACCGTTATAAATCATATCAGCAATTATATTTTTGCTTAAATTATCAAATATACGAGTACCTATCGGTACTTTGATACAATAATCCTGTCCACGCTTCCCAGAACAATTATTACTATAACCATTCTTACCATGCTCAGCTCGAAAAATTGTTTTAAATTGATAATCAATTAAAGTATTAATATTTTCATCAGCTACGATATAAACATCACCGCCATTACCACCATCACCACCATTTGGTCCGCCTTTAGGAACATATTTTTCACGACGAAAACTAATGCATCCATTTCCACCATTACCAGCTATTACTAATATTTTTGCTTCATCAATAAATTTCATGATATTTTCTCTTTATATACAAAACATGATTCATAAAATAATAATTTGCAATTTAAAGAATATCAGAAAAAATCATATAAATCATACAACAAAAAAACCCCGCAGATTTTTGCAGGGTTTTTAAAAAAAAATAATTATTCAGTTATTATACTAACATATTTACGATTTTTAGGTTTTTTAATTTCAAACTTAACTTTTCCATTAGCCAATGCAAATAAAGTATGATCACGCCCACATCCTACATTATTACCAGCATGAAATATAGTTCCTCTTTGACGAATAATAATATTTCCAGCTAATACAGATGCACCACCAAAATGTTTTACACCTAATCTTTTTCCTTTTGAATCTCTTCCATTACGTGTTGAACCACCAGCTTTTTTATGTGCCATTAATCTTATTCTCCTGATTTTTAAGCAATACTAGTGATCTTTACTTCCGTGAACCACTGACGATGTCCTTGTTGTTTACGACTATGTTTTCGACGATGGAATTTAACAATTTTGATTTTCTTATCACGCCCATGAGCAATAATTTCAGCTTTCACTTTAGCTCCTTCAATAAAAGGAGAACCGATGTTAGTATGGTTACCATCACTAATCATCAAGATTTTATCAAATTCAAAAAGTTTACCTTTAGTAATATCTAGCTTTTCTAAGCGCACTATTTCGTCAAGACTAACTCGATATTGTTTACCACCACTTTGAAAAACTGCATACATATCAGCTCCATTTAAAAAACTATCGATACATTTTATATTATTAGTAAATTTTATATTAAATTTAAATTTTTAAAATATTTTATTTCAATATTACAGGAAAAAACTTTAAAATACAATTTTTAGATTAAATCTAAAAAAAATCTAATTTATAATAAATATCTCTTATATTCATTTATTTATAATATGTAATATCATAAAATATAAAATTTATCAAATATTGTCTTATTTTATGAAAATTAAATTTATACAAGAATTAAGCAAATGAATTTAAAATCAATTATTCAGTTAACAGAAAAAGAAATGAAAGCAGTTAATAAAATAATCTTTAATCAATTGAATTCAAATATTAAGATCATTAATAAATTAGGAAACTATATTATTACTAGTGGCGGTAAAAAAATTCGACCAATTATTGCTATTTTAGTAGGAAAAGTTTTAGGATATCAAGGTGGTAAACACATTAATATAGCAGCACTAGTTGAATTTATTCATACTGCAACATTATTACACGATGATGTTGTAGATGAATCCAATATGCGACGCGGCAAAAAAACAGCTAATTCTATTTTTGGTAATGCTACTAGCATATTAGTAGGAGACTTTATGTATACTAGATCATTTCAAATGATGACAGATCTGAATTCTATGACTATTTTAAAATTAATGTCTGATGCAACAAACATCATAGCCGAAGGTGAAATTTTACAATTAATTAATTGCAATAATCCTGATATTAGTGAAAGTACCTATATGCAAATAATATATAATAAAACAGCACGCTTATTTGAAGTCGCTGCGCATGCATCAGCAATTGTATCTGGAGCAAGTAAAAAACAACAAACAGCATTTCAACATTACGGAAAATACCTTGGTACTGCATTTCAATTAATGGACGACTTTCGAGATTATGACTCAAATAGCACTCAAACTGGAAAAAATATAGGAAATGATTTAAATGAAGGAAAATTGACACTTCCATTGCTTCATGCAATGAAAGAAGGATCTTCAAAAGAATCTTCCCTTATTCGTAATGCAATTGTAGAAGGTAACGGGAGAGCTTTACTTAAAAAGATATTAATTACTATGAAACGCTGTGGCTCTCTTGAATATACTAAAGAGATAGCAAAAAAAGAAGCTGAAAAAGCAATTCAAATTATTGATATTTTACCTCACTCTTCTTATAAAGATGCTTTAATAAGTTTACCATACATTTCTATACAATCCACTACTTAAAAGGTTTATTCTAAAAAATTATAACAAATTTTATATTAAAATTATTTATATAAAACATAAAAAATTTGAACTTATTAAAATAAGTTTTTTGCGTCTTAAATATCTTACATTAAAATTTTGATTTACAATAACATATTCTAGAAAATCAAATATCTGCCTTACTCATTTTAAAAACATTAAAATTATAAAAATAAAAATCATAAAATTATAAACCATAATATTTTTTCAGAACATTAATAATTTGTTGTTATCGAAAAATAAACCTTTATTTCATAAATAATTTTTGATTTTATTCAATAATAAAAAATAGCAATATGATAAATCAGTTTATTATTTATAAAAATATTGTTAACTGATATATTTAACATTAATTTAACAATTTAAATGAAATAAAATTTTAAAAAATATTTTTAATATTGTATTTTTACTATATTTATTTTTAAAAAAAATTATGAAAAATGTTCATTTTATTTTTTAATAAAACGATTAAAAGAAGAAATAATTTCATTTTTGGCCATATCTATATTTCCCCAACCTTTTATTTTTACCCATTTATTTTTTTCTAAATCTTTATAATGTTCAAAGAAATGCTGAATTTGACTGCGTAATAATTCAGGAAAATCATTAATATCTTGAATATTTTCATACTGTTTTGTTAATTTGGAATGAGGTACAGCAATCACTTTTACATCTTCTCCTGATTCATCTATCATTTGCAAAACGCCAATTGGACGACAATGTATTACGACTCCTGATTGTAATGGATAAGGTGTTGGCACTAACACATCAATAGGATCACCATCTAAAGAAATTGTATTATTAATATAACCATAATTACATGGATAAAACATAGGAGTAGATACAAATCGATCAACAAAAATTACATCATAAATTTTGTTTATTTCATATTTTATAGGATGAGAATGTGCTGGAATTTCTATAATTACATAAATATCTTCAGGGATTGCTGCACCTGCTGGAATATTACTCAAACTCATAAATTATATCCTTGGATTTGAAAATAATTTAAATTATTAGAAGCGTAATTCTAAAATGCAATCTTATATTATTCACTGAATATATTATTAATAAAATATTTAAATAACAACTTTAGATTAAATTTTAATCTAAATAAATATATATTTAATGATTCAAAAATAATTTCGCTCTATTTTTTAATATTATAATTATCATAGATATATTTTATTAGAAGAAATCTGAAAATAATCTATATTTATTTTAAAAAAAAATAAAAAATATTCAATAAATTCTAAATATAACATTTATGATTTTTATTTATACTTACAATTAATGCATTAATAAAGATCAATTAAAGCATTTATTCAATTAATTCATAACAATTTTTATTTTATAGAAAATTAATGTAGCAAACATCCATTTTACAGAAAACATTTTTATTTAATTTCTAAAATTATTTGATAAATAAAAAATTATTATCACAATAATCACTAAAAAACGTTTTTTAAAGAACTTTTCTTATAACAAAAAAACAAAAATGATCATAGTAAATTATAATAATTTAAAATCATTAAATAATGATTATATTATTGATAGAAACTTTAAATTTAAGTTTTATTAAGAATGATTTTATTTAAAAAATTTATTATAACAAAAAATATAAAAACATTACAAATAAAAGATTAATTTTTTTAAAAAAAAGATATAATGCGCATTATATTATTAATAGAATTTTTAAAAATAAAAAAATGATTAATTATTAAAATTATTTTTTTAGTAGAGTAGTTATCAATTTTATATTTAATATAACTGTAATTTGCAAAATATAAAACAAAAAAAAAGTTTAAACATAGATTACATACATAAAAAATTTATTAACAGTTTATAATTTTTTTAGATTCATGTATATTTTTTAAAATAATTCAAAAAAAATTACTATCAAAAGTTAAAAATCATTGTATTATTATCTTAAATTTTATCAATTTAAAATAAAAATATTTTATAAAAAATTAATATAAGGAAATCATAAAAATGAAAATAGCTATTTTAGGAGCGGCAGGTGGTGTTGGTCAAGCACTTTCATTACTTCTTAAAAATCAACTGCCATCAGGTTCAAAATTGCATCTTTATGATATTACTCCTGGCATTTCTGGTATTGCAAAAGATTTAAATCACATTCCAACAAATGTTATCGTAATTGGTTTTTCTGCTAATCAGATAAAATCTGCACTACAAAATGTCAATATAGTTTTAATTGCTGCAGGTATCAGCAGGAAAACAGAAACACACCGTTCAGAATTGTTAAATATCAATGGAAAAATTATATATAATCTTATCGAAAATGTTGCTCAACAATGCCCTAAAGCACTAATTGGAATTATTACAAATCCTATTAATACAATAGTTCCACTTGCAGCACAAGTATTAAAAAAATTTGGTGCATATGACAGAAATAAATTATTTGGTATAACGACATTAGATGTTATGCGTGCCAACACATTTGTAGCTCAATTAAAAAATAAAGATCCAAAAGAAATAGAAATACAAGTTATTGGTGGCCATTCCGCAGAAACAATTTTACCATTACTACATCACATAAAAAATATAAAACTTACAGAAGAAGAAATTAAAATTTTGATTGCACGTATTCAAAATGCTGGCACTGACGTTATTAATAGTAAGGCAGGCACAGGTTCTGCAACACTATCTATGGGACAAGCTACAGCCAGATTTTGTCTATCATTAGTTCATGCTTTAAATGGGAAAAGTAATATCATTGAATGTACATATGTAGATAGTGATGATCAATATACTCCATTTTTTGCACAACCAATACTTTTAGGTTGTAGCGGTATTAAAAAAAGATTACCAATTAATATCAGCAATCCGTATGAAAAAAAACAATTAGAACATATATTTAAAAAACTCAAAAAAGATATTGAATTGGTCAATAACTTTTTTTAGTTTAAAAAAAGTTATATTTTCATAAAGTTATTCATATTAATTTTGTTTAAAAACATTAATTTTAGTTATGAAGTATCTAAACCTTATTTTTCATACTACTGTTCTTTTATTCTTATTTTAAATTATCTTAAAATTTATCGTTTTTTTAAATTCATTATTATTTTTTTAACAACATTCCCAATCTCAACAAAATTATGTACTATAACGACTCCTGCTTTTTCCAATACAAAAAACTTTTCTTTTGCACCACCTGCTCCACCAGTAATAATTGCACCAGCATGTCCCATGCGTTTATCTTTAGGTGCTGTAATACCAGCAATATAAGCAACAACAGGTTTAGTAATATGTTTTCTAATATACATTGCTGCTTCTTCTTCTGCTGTACCCCCAATTTCACCAATCATTACAATCGCTTCAGTCTGTGAATCTATATTAAAAAGTTTTAAAATATCAATAAAACTGGAACCTACAATAGAATCACCACCAATACCAACACAAGTAGATTGTCCTAATCCTACATCACTGATCTGTTTTACTACCTCATAAGTTAGTGTTCCAGATCTTGATATAACACCTATTGTGCCTATTTTATGAATATATGCAGGTTGAATACCAATTTTACATTCTCCTGGTGTAATAATCCCGGGACAATTAGGTCCTATCATTTTCACTTTACTTTCTTTTAGCTTAACTTTAATCATGAGCATATCTAATACAGGAATACCTTCTGTAATAGTCACAATTAATTTAATACCGGCATCAATAGCTTCTATGATAGAATCTTTGCAAAATCTAGCTGGAACATAAACTACTGATGTAGTTGCATTTGTGACTTCTACAGCTTCGCGCACTGTATTAAAAACAGGTAATCCTAAATGTATTGTTCCTCCTTTGCCGGGGGTAACACCACCTACCATTTTTGTTCCATAAGCAATAGCCTCTTTTGAATGAAAAGTACCTTGATTACCAGTAAATCCTTGACATATTACTCTAGTATTTTTATCAATTAAAATTGACATTACTTATTTCACCTCCGCGACTGCTACTACTTTTTTGACTGCATCTATCAAACTAGTTGCAATAGTAATTTTAAGATTACTAACAGTTAACCTTTGTATAGCTAAATCAGAATTATTTCCTTCTAAACGAATAATTACTGGGATTTCCATTCCAATTTCCTTAATTGCTGCAATAAGACCATCAGCAATTAAATCACAACGAACAATACCACCAAAAATATTAACTAAAATAGCCTTTACGTTATTATCAGATAATATAATTTTAAATCCTTCTTTTACTCGTTCTTTAGTTGCACTACCTCCAACATCAAGAAAATTAGCTGGAAGTCCACCATATAATTTAATAATATCCATAGTTCCCATGGCCAAACCAGCACCATTAACCATACAGCCAATATTACCATCTAAAGCAACATAGTTTAACCCCCATTTTGATGCATGAACTTCACGTGGTTCTTCTTGAAAAATATCACGCATATTTTTTAATTCTATTTGCCGATACACAGCATTACTATCAAAAACAAGTTTTCCATCTAAACATATCAAATCTCCATTTTTTTTAATAACTAAAGGATTAATTTCAATTAAAGTCAGATCATATTTAATAAATATTGTTGCTAATTGGATAAAAATATTGACAAATTGCTTTACTTGTTGACTATTTAAACC
Source organism: Arsenophonus sp. (assembly GCA_031446145.1). Lineage (GTDB taxonomy): Bacteria > Pseudomonadota > Gammaproteobacteria > Enterobacterales > Enterobacteriaceae > Arsenophonus. The sequence goes on from CP132903.1 coordinate 32,653, forward strand.
TAACTTAAAAGCAAGTTCACGTCCCTGATAATACATAGGACCAATCAATGGATCAATAATTGACTTATATATAAGCTCAGGTGTTTTTTTTGCTATTTTTTCTATTTCAATTCCACCTTCCATGGATGCCATAAAGACAATACGCCCAATACTGCGATCAATTACTGCACCTAAATACATTTCCTTATCAATATTGGTTACTTCTTCAATCAAAATGTGGTTAACAGGCTGTCCATTTATATCTGTTTGATAAGTTACTAATCGTTTTCCTAACCAATATTTAACAAATGTTATCATTTCTTCTTTACTATATACAATTTTTACACCACCAGCCTTACCACGACCACCAGCATGTATTTGACATTTTAAAATCAAAGGAGTATTATTTTCTAATCTTCTTGTTATTTCTCTTGCTTCTTCTACTGTTTTACAAAGATAACCTATTGGTACGGGTAATCCATAACGCAAAAAAAGTTTTTTTACTTGATATTCATGTAAATTCATAATGTTATATCCACAATTTTTTTTTAAACAAAAAAAATATTTTGTATATTATTACTTCTTTAAAACTAAAAAAAAATAAATCAAGCGTTACATAATGTATCTTATTTGAATATATATGATTACTAAAAAATATTATTTATATTTCTAATAATAAACGATTTGGATCTTCTAAGATATTTTTTATAATCATTAAAAAACCCACAGATTCACGTCCATCAATTAAACGATGATCATAAGATAATGCCAAATACATCATAGGTAGTATTTCTACCTTACCATCAACGGCCATAGGTCGATCTTTAATAGCATGTATTCCTAAAATAGCACTTTGTGGGGGATTAATAATTGGAGTAGACATCAAAGAACCAAAAACCCCACCATTAGTAATAGTAAAATTACCACCTTGTAATTTTTCAATAGTTAATTTTCCATCACGTCCCTGAATTGCTAATTCTTTAATATTTTTTTCAATTTCAGCCATACTAAGGGTATCAGCATCACGTAATACAGGTGTTACTAAACCTCTCGCAGTAGCAACAGCAATACTAATATCAAAATAATTATGATAAACTATATCTGAACCATCAATTGATGCATTAACTTCAGGATAAGATTTTAAAGCTTCAATAACAGCTTTAACATAAAAAGACATCAAACCTAAACGTACTCCATACTTTTTTTCAAAATGATCACCATAAGTTTTTCGTAAATCAGAAACGGCCTTCATATTAACTTCATTAAAAGTTGTTAAAGTTGCTGTATTATGTTTTGCATCTAGTAAACGTTCTGCAATACGTTTACGTAAACGTGTCATTGCTACACGCTTTTCTCGTTTATCAAAACAAGATTGATCAAACATTGAATAACTCTTATCTTTTATATTTATTGATTTTAATGATTCTTTTTTATTAACATATTCTTCAATATTATTACGACGCAAACGTCCCTTTTCAGTACTCTCTTTTATAACATCAGAGGGATTTAAATCATGTTCTGCAATTAAACGACGTACTGCTGGAGTTAAAGAAGAATCATGATTATCTTTTTTAATACTAGGATTCTGAAGTTCCAATGAACTTGATGTAATCTTTTCTTTAGAATCAATTAATTTTTCTTGTTTTATTGATTTTTGAATAGCATCTGTTACATAAATACGACCTAATAATTGTTTAGAAGAAACTGTAGCACCTTCTTTTTCTAGAATGGATTCCAGAATGCCTGAATCAATAGCAGAAACTTCTAGTATTACTTTATCAGTTTCAATTTCCACTAATACTTCATCACGCTTTACATAATCACCTTGTTTTTTATGCCAACTTGCAACTGTAGCATCTAAAACTGATTCTGGAAGATCCGGAACAAGAATTTCTATTCTATTCATTTATTGTCCTTTAATTAATTTATTGCTAATGCATCTTTTACTAAAATTTGTTGTTGCGTTTGATGAACAAAAGCATAACCTACAGCAGGAGCAGCAGATTCTGCGCGTCCTACATATTTTAATAAAGCATATTTAGGGATTATTTTATAAATATTATGCTTAATAAAGCACCATGCTCCTTGATTAAATGGTTCTTCTTGACACCAAACAAAATCATGTACATGTTTATAAGCTTCCAAAACCTTTTTTAAATCTTTATCAGGAAATGGATATATCTGTTCAATACGTATAATTACAATATTTTTTTGTTGATTTTTGATACGCTGTTCAAGCAAATCATAATAAACCTTACCTGAACATAAAATAATACGTTGAATATTTTTGACATCTGTAAGATTACTTTCAGTAATTATAGATTGAAATGTACCATTTGCTAATTCTGATAAACTAGAAATTGCGCGTGGATGACGTAATAATGATTTAGGTGACATAATAATCAATGGACGCCGCATATTACAAAGTACTTGCCTGCGTAAAATATGATAAATTTGGGCTGGAGTTGATGGAATACAAACTTGCATGTTTTCTTCTGCACATAATTGTAGATAGCGTTCTAAACGAGCAGAAGAATGTTCAGGACCTTGTCCTTCATATCCATGTGGTAATAACATAACCAAACCACACATACGTCCCCATTTTTGCTCACCAGAACTAATAAATTGATCAATAACTACTTGTGCTACATTTGCAAAATCACCAAATTGAGCTTCCCATATAGTTAAAGCTCGAGGTTCTGCTGATGCATACCCATATTCAAAAGCAAGTACAGCTTCTTCTGATAAAACAGAATCCCAAATATTAAATTTTCCTTGATTATCAGATATATTAGCGAGAGGAATATAAACTGAACCAGTATTTTGATCGTGAATAACCGCATGACGATGAAAAAAAGTCCCTCTGCTAACATCTTCTCCTGACAAACGCACTTTTATACCTTCATTTAATAAAGTAGCATAAGCTAATGTTTCTGCTGCTCCCCAATCAAACGATTTTTTTTCGTTTGCCATTTCAAGTCGATCATTATAAATTTTTTTAACCCGTGGTTGCATAATAATTTTTTCTGGGATTTGATTTAAACGTTTTGCCAAATCTTTTAATTCTTCTTTTTTGATTTTTATAGGATAAACATTATTCCATTTATGTTTCAAATAAGGTTTCCAAATTGAGGAATACTGATCAACTGAAAAACATTCATCAACAACAGAATCACCACGATCTAATTTTTTTCGATAAAAATCCGTCATTTCTATTACTTCATTATTAGTAATAATATTTTCTGTAATTAATTGTTTTGCATACAATTGACATGTTGTAGGATGTTTTTTAATTTTTGCATACATAATTGGCTGTGTAACACTTGGTTCATCAGCTTCATTATGTCCATATCGACGATAACACACCAAATCAATTACCACATCACGTTTAAACGCATTACGAAAATCTAATGCTAAACGAGTAATAAATACAACAGCTTCGGGATCATCGCTATTAACATGAAAAATAGGTGCTTTTGCCATTTTCATTATGTCAGTACAAAATTGTGTTGAACGCGCATCTTCAGGATTAGATGTTGTAAAACCTATTTGATTATTAATAACAATCCGTAATGCACCACCAACTTCATAACCTCTAGTTTGAGACATATTCAACATTTCTTGCACTACTCCTTGCCCACTTACCGCTGCATCACCGTGAATAGTAATTGGTAATACAATATTACTGCTATTTAACGCGGCTAAACGATCACGGCGAGCTCGAGCAGAACCCATAACTACTGGACTAACTATTTCTAAATGAGATGGATTAAATGCCAACGACAAATGCACTTCTCTATCTGATATTTTAAAATTAGAAGAAAAACCTTGGTGATATTTAACATCCCCAGTACCAACAACACGTTTGTTTTTACCAGAAAATTCGTCAAATAAATCTTTCGACTTTTTGCCGAATATATTTACTAAAACATTCAATCGACCACGATGAGCCATACCTAATACAATTTCATGAGTATCATTCTGTATAGCATAACGAATTAATGCTTTTAACATCGGAATTAATGAATCGGCTCCTTCTAAAGAAAAACGTTTAGCGCCGGGAAACTTTATTCCAAGATAACGCTCTAACCCTTCAGCAGCAATTAATTCTAATAAAATATCTTTTTTGTCTTTCTTATTAAATTGCTCACTAATTGAACCTGTAATTTCAAGATGTTTTTGTATCCATTCTTTTTCTTCAAATGTAGTAACATCCATATATTCTGCACCAATAGAAGTACAGTAAATACGTTTTAATTTAATATATAATTCACTTAATGTCATTTGTGATTTTTTAGAACCTAAAGGAACATCAAATATTTTTTTGAAATCAGAATCATGTAAATCATGAAATTGAGGATATAAATCAGGAATAATATTTTTTTTCCATAATCCTAATGGATCAAGGCACGCATTTTGATATCCTTTAAAACGAAACATGTTTATCAATTCAAGAACTTTAATTTGTTTAATATCTATAGGTAATTTAGTGTCAATACTGGTCTGATAACGAATAGGATTTTTGGCTAATACACGAAAATATTCGCGTATTTTTGAGTGAAAACATTCAGGATTTGAATCTGTAGATGGCAGTTTATTAAAAATATTTTGCCAGTCTTCATTAACAGAATTAGTATCTATTAAGTATTCTTCATACAAATGTTCAATATAAGATTGATTGTCAGCACTTAAAAAACTTAAATTTAACCAATCATTCATTGCGCTTTTGTGCATTTTTATTCCTTTTTAAGCTTTTTCAAAAAAAAGTCTGTTTTATAAAACTTTATTTTTATCTTCATCAACAAGAAAAGACGCATTCTACATTTTAATATAGAATGTAATGATAAATTTTAAATTTTGATCATATTGTTATTTTTAACACACTGTAAATTCATATATTAATATTCCTTAGTAATAATTCTTATAAACACAATGTAACTTTTATCAAAGTTTTTACAGAAAACATTCTGTTGAATGTAGAAATATTTTTTATATTATTTCAATAAAAAATATTTCTATAGAATTTTTATAAAATTATTTATTCATTTAAAATATTATTGATACGACCTAAAATAAATTACATTATTTTTAATATGACAACCATTCTATTATTACTATAATATATTAACGTTATTATAAATATAAAAAATACATGATTTAATTTGCAAAATGAATAAAATTTTTTGTCGTTATAATATCAATTATTTTCAATATAAAGTATTAAAACAACACATTATTATAATAAAATTTTTCATAAAAAACATTACATGAAAGGTGATTATTAAAAATATACTGAATATTATTTTCTTGTATTATATAATTTTAATATTTTTATTACAATTATAATAATTTACATAAAAAATTATGTATTTATTATAGTAAGTAACATCACAACTTAAGAAAATCTTATATAAAATTTATAATACACTGTATTTAATTAACAATATATCGTACAGTTATAAAATATTTTTATATTACTTTCATAATAAACTATTTCATTTAAAATCTATATTTATTGCTATATTTTATAATATAGCTATAAAATTATACCTAAAATTAATATTTTTATTATACTTGCTAAGCATAATTTTTTTCATATGTGTATTGTTTTTATTTAAAATCTCAAAAAAAAGTAATTATCTTTAATATAGGATTTATATTATTTAAAAAAATATTTAAAAAATTTTTTATATTTGCTATTTATGTTTATCCTTAAAATAAAGAATTCAATAAATATTGATACTTTTAAAAAATCAAAAACTAAAAACAGTATAATAGTTGATTTTTATTTTTTTGATTAAAAATTACGCTGGATTAGGTATATCTATAAAACATACAGAAAAATTATAATTTTTTTCTAACCATTTTCCTAACATTTTAACACCCAATCGCTCTGTTGCATGATGACCTGCAGCATAAAAATGAATGCCCATTTCTCTTGCAATATGAATTGTTTGTTCGGAAACCTCTCCAGTAATAAAAGCATCTGCACCTGCTTCTGCTGCTGCTTGAATGAAATTCTGGCCACTACCTGTACACCAAGCAACAGTACGAATCTCCTTAACTCCATAATCGCTAGAAACATACAAAGGTTGACGGTTTAATTTACTACTTAAACGTAACATCAAATCACAAGCAGTAATAATTTTTAAAAATTTTCCCATTGGCACTAAAGGTAAAATATATTTATCAATCGCAACTTCTAGTAAATCTGCAAATTGGACATTGTTACCTATAACTGGATGCACATCTAAAGGTAAATGGTAACTATACAAATTAATATCATTGCAAAGTAATGTTTTCAAACGATTTCGCTTCATATTAGTGATAATATTAGGTTCATTTTTCCAAAAATAACCATGATGAACAATAATTGCATCTACAGATAATTTTACCCCTTCATTAAGCAATTCTTGAGATGCAGTAACACCAGTTAATATTTTTTTTACTTCTGATTTGCCTTCCACTTGTAATCCATTAGGTGCATAATCTTGATATTTATCAACATTTAGATACATATTAATCAATTTTTCTAATTCAAAATTATGCATGACTAATTTATCCTATTTATGATTTTTTAAAAAAAATATTATATCTTTAATTTTTTTAAAAAATATACATGTATATTCAATTGTTATATAATTTTTTATAAAATACTTGCGCTATGTTTTCTATTAAATTATTAAATATTTAATTACTAATAATTTTATTAACAATTTCAATGGCTTCTTTTTCAATAACTTTAAGATGATGGGCACTACGAAAACTTTCACAATAAATTTTATAAGCTTCTTCTGTACCAGACGGACGAACAGTAAACCAACCATAATTGGTAATTACTTTTAGACCACCAATATCAGCATTATTGCCGGGTGCTTTAGTTAATGTTTTTATAATATTATCACCTGCCAATATATTTGTAGATAACATTTTAGAAGTTAATGTGGCTAAAGATTTTTTTTGTTTATAATTTGCCTTACATTGAATACGACTATAATTATATTCACCAAAAGTTGCGGAAAGTTCTTGATAAAGTTGTTGAGGATTTTTCCCTGTAACTGCTGTCATTTCAGCTGCTAAAAGACACAAAATAATACCATCTTTGTCTGTTGTCCAAGGTGTTCCATCAAATTTTAAAAAAGAAGCACCAGCACTCTCTTCACCAGCAAACCCGTACTTTCCATGATATAAACCATCAACAAACCATTTAAACCCAACCGGGACTTCTACTAATTTGCGACCTAAATTATTTACTACACGATCAATCATGGTGCTAGAAACCAAAGTCTTGCATATCGCAACATCTTTTTTCCACTTGGGGCGATGACGAAATAAATAATCAATAGCTACGACTAAATAATGATTAGAATTCATTAATCCGTCTGGTGTTATAATACCATGACGATCATGATCAGGATCATTGGCAAATGCTAAATCAAATTTATTTCGCAAATCCAATAAACCTTTCATCGCCCAATGGGAAGAACAATCCATACGAATGACACCATCATGATCTAAAGGCATGAAACTAAATGTTGGATCAATTTCATCATTTACTAACTCCAAATTAAGTTCGTAATAATCACTAATACGTTTCCAATAATTTATTCCTGCCCCACCTAATGGATCTACACCTATTTTTAATCCTGATTTTTTAATAGCCACCATATCAATTACATCATTTAAAGCAATTACATAAGGCTCAACAAAATCTTTTTGATGGTAATGAGAATCTTTGATTGCTAAATGATAATTAATACGTTGAATACCTTCTAATTGATTAGTAATTAATTGATTTGCTCGCTGCTCAATTTCTAAAGTAAGTGCCTCATCAGCTGGGCCTCCATGCGGAGAATTATATTTTATACCTCCATATTCTGGAGGATTATGTGAAGGTGTTATAAGTATACCATCGGCCTTTTTTTTATGCTTACGGTTATAATCTAATATAGCATAAGAAATAGAAGGTGTGGGTGTAAAACCTTGATCTTCTTGTGTAATAACATTAATTTTATTAGCAATCATTACTTCAATTATTGTCATAAAAGCAGGATCAGATAAAGCATGTGTATCTTTTCCAACTAGACAAGATCCAGTAATACCATGTAATTTACGCACTTCTATAATAGCCTGTACAATAGCTAAAATATGCTCTTCGTTAAAACTATGCCGAGATGGAATACCACGATGACCTGATGTACCAAATTTAACAACATGATCAGGATTTTTTATTTGAGGTTTTAATAAATAATATTGTTTGATTAATTTCTTAACATTAATCAAATCACTTGGTTGAGCAAATTGCCCAGCACGTTTATGCATTAATAATAATTTCTCTTCAAAGTAATATTTTATCTTCAAAAATATTTATAACAATCTATTTATAATAAAGTATTTTATGTAAAAAATATTTAAAAATACTTTATCAATAAAACTTCATATTTAGAATAACACCAACACTTTGATATGTATAAAAAAGTATCAATATTATTAATTTTTATATTATATATTATGAATAATACATAACCTTACAAATAATTTTTTTTACTTTTAATAATCTAAAATATTAATTATTTTATTTCTAATAAAAATTTAATATTAAATTAAATTATTACTTTTATATAATTATACACTGATATATTATTTATATTCCATTAACATAAATATTTTATAGAAAATATTGTAATAATTTTAAATTTTTAATTTTCTTAATTAATTAGATTTTCTCACTGATCTTATTAAATTATATTGATTTTCATAATCTATTTGATAAAACATTATTTTGAATATTTATAAAAATATCAATTATTTTTTTAAAAAAATAGTTAAATGAAATCTTTTTTATTAATTTAATTTCATAAACTTAATTTATATACACAAATTATTATAAATTTAATATTTATAAAAATAATGAAATATGACATTTTCATAAATATTAAATATAATATACAATATTAATTAACTACTTAAAATATTGCAGCAACCATTCATAAATATTTCTGCAAATAAACATCAAAATTTATTGTATCTTCTTTTTCCATTTTTAATTGTTCTTTAATTGAAGCATTACGAACATTTAGAAATTCCATATCAGTAATTATTTCATAAGGTTCATTTTTTAATTCTTGATAGTAAATATTAGCTAATTTTAAACCATATTGAATAATACCTTCTTCGATCATAAGAGGTAATAATTGCCCGGAATATGTCAATTCTGGATTTTCAATCATTACTATTAACTGAGAACAAATTTCACGATAATGACTGTTACCACTAATATCTAAAACATTAGCAATTTTTAGTAAATCATCAAATAATTTTTTTCCAATTTTTTTTAAAGAACTTATAGATTTACCATAATTAACAGTGATAATTTGTCCAGGTTTACGACCTTCAAGAATTACTCTGTTCCAATTTTTTTGACATTTATATAACTCCTTTTGATCCATCATAGGTGCATCCGCTAATACACACCAAATCAAAAATAAATCAAGAAAATACATTTGTGTTTTATTAATACCAATAGCAGTAAATGGATTAAGATCCAAAGATCTAATTTCAATATATTCAATACCTCTTTTTAATAAGGCATCTGATGGCGATTCATCACCAATTGGTATTCTTTTTGGACGAATAGGTGTATATAACTCATTTTCAATTTGTAAAATATTTGTATTAAGTTGTAAATATTTCCCATCTTTATTATACATGCCTAATTTTATAAATTCTTCTGATGGATTTTTAATTGCTTGTTTAAGATTATCAATATAAGTAGTTAAATCATTAAAAGTAATTTTAAAATTATTTTGAAACTGATTAGTATATCCTAAATCACTCATTCTTAATGACGTTGCATAAGGCAAATAATAAGTATCTTTTGAAGTTTTTTTAAAAGGCAAATGAAGTTGTTTACCATCTAAGAAAGAACCACAAATTGCAGGTGATGCACCAAATAAATATGGAATTACCCATCCGAATCGATAATAATTACGCATCAATCTAAAATAACCATCAGAAATTTTCTTTTTAGCATCTTGAGAATCCTTAATATTAAAAAAAGCTCTCCAAAATGGAAATGGTAAAGAAAAATTGTAATGAACACCTGCAATAATTTGCATTAGTGACCCATACCGATTCTTTAACCCCTCTCTATATAAAGTTTTAAAACGACCAATATTAGACACACCATATTGTGCAAGTTTAATATTTTTTTGATGATCTATAAAACAAGGCATACTAATTGGCCAAATTAATTCATGCTCAAGATGAGATATTGTATAACGATGTAGATCTCTTAAAAATCTTAAGATATAGTCAATATTATTATTAGCTGGTGTGATAAATTCTAATAAAGCTTCAGCAAAATCAGTTGTGATCCATGGATGAGTTAATGCCTTTCCTAATCCATAAGGATGTGGAGATTTTGCTAATTTTCCTTCTGGTGTAATTCTTAATGTTTCACGTTCAATGCCTCGACAAAGACCATACAAAACATTAGGATGTTCTTCTAACCATCCTATCGCTTTTGATATATTCGGGATCAAATTGACCTCCCGTTATTCATTTCAGTAATGTTTTTTAAAAGATTACTTTGAACTTACACAATTAAAATTATCGTTTTTTAGCAAATTAATATATTACATTAATAATTTTTATAATATAAAATATTATTTGATAATAAAAAATAAAAAACTAATTTTTATAAAAACTTTATAATTATTTAATCTTATAAAAATACAGAAATCTAAAAATATATGATCTAACATTTTATAAGAACTTTCGTGTAAGATTTTTTTAAACAGCAGTAATTTTATATTTAAAATTTTTATATATTTAAAATATAACAATATATACTGAATAATATTAAATATTTTTAAATTCTATTATTAAAATAAACATTTTACATTTTTATGCACACAAATAAATATGACTAGTATTTTTAATTAAACATAAGTAGTTAAAATAAAATAAATTTAAATATATCTTTATTTGTTATAAATATCTTAACCTAAAAATATCAAAAATTATTGAAATATCTTATGCTAATTTTTTTTATTACTAATAGATTATATTTTTTGTATCGATATAATAAATCATATTTTTTATGTCATATTGAGTGTATACAATTATTTTATAAGGTTTTAATTTTCTATATTAATAAATTTGAATAAAAAATTATAAATTTTATAAATAAATCAATAATAAATAAAAAATTTTATTCTTAAAAAGAAGTTCTGCATGATATTTTAAAATTCAGCAAAAATTGAATAACGAATTATGAATATAGAATAATGTTAGAATTATAAAATATTAAATATCATTTATTACTACAGATTTAGCATTAATAGAATTTTTTTTAAAAAATATTTTAAAAAAATATTATGATTTTTTTATGACAAAACATAAGTTTATAATAAAAACTGGAATGCAATATATAACAATAACATAAATTTTCATTATTATTTATAATTTATACAAATATTTAATTAAACTTTATTTAAAACAAAACCCTGTATTAATTGCAGGGTTTTATGATATTTTAAGCGCATCCAGAAGGATTCGAACCTCCGACCGCTCGGTTCGTAGCCGAGTACTCTATCCAACTGAGCTATGGATGCATATGAAATTTTAAAATCAAATATTAAAATAAAAGAAAACGGTGAGAGAGGGATTCGAACCCTCGATGCAATAATTAAATACATACTCCCTTAGCAGGGGAGCGCCTTTAACCGCTCGGCCACCTCACCAAATAACATATCAATATTTATAATTTATAATATAACTTTCATTCCAAATGGAATGTTACTTTTAAAACAAAAAAAGTCAAACAATTTTGAAAAAATTTTAATATTTAGATTATATGTACAATAAAATAACTGCATTTAATAAAATAAAAAAAATGATGTTTTTTATTATTAAAAATTAACTACAAAATAAAAAGAGTAATTAACAAAAATATATTATATGATATCATAAAAATACTTAGTTAATTATTTTAGTTTATAATATAAAATAATTAATCGGTAATTATATTAATAATAATTAATTTCTTTTTTCAGAAAAATAACTAAATTTAAGAAAAATAACTAAAAAAGATTTTGTAGTTTTATGTAATATTTATGCTCATAATATTATAATTATAAATTATAACTATAGAAAATAAAAAATTTATCACATAAAAAATACAAGATGATCCGATAAATATTATTAACCTAAACACACCTATAAATATCTAAAAAATATTTTAGAAAAATTACTGATTATTTTGTTGAGATTTTTCCGCTTGAATTCTTTGATAAATTTCTTCACGGTGAACAGAAACTTCTTTTGGTGCATTAACCCCTATACGTACCTGATTTCCTTTTACACCTAATACTGTTACTGTTACCTCATCGCCTATCATGAGCGTTTCACCAACTCGACGAGTCAGAATAAGCATTCTTTGCTCCTTGAAATTTTAAAGAGTCGGGTTTAGGTTTCCTTACTATTATTCATTAAACCATGAAATTATAAAGCAATGACATTCACCTAAAGTATTAATTTAAATATTTTTGTTTTACATTAAAAATTATGTTTTTAATTAAATTATTTTAAAAAATTAAAATTATATAATTTTCAATACACGTAAACTACGGTGCTTAACTTATTTTAAGCGTAAATTAATCCATTTCTCAACTGCTGCTAATACAACAGGAATTGCTGTTATATTAGATCCACGAACTTGAGCTATTTCATAACTACCACCTCCTTTACCGTCTATTTGCTTTGCAATAAATACAATTAAATCATTAGCCTTTATTTTAAAAATTAAATCTTTTGTAACACCAACAATTACAGTAATTTCGTTTTTATTAATGCTTCCAAAAACAATAACTGCTGATTGCAATTGATTTTTAAATTCACTAACTAAAATACGTAATTCCTTAACATCAATAATATTGACTTGAGTAATTAAAACATTAATTCCTTTAATGATTTTTACTTGTTTTTTTAAATATATTTTTTCTTTAATCAATTCTTTTTTTTTAAATATATTTAAAGACATTTTCAATTTTTTTATTGTGTCTAAAATAAATTTAAGTTTTATGATTATATTTTTTTGATCACATTTCAAAACTTCACAAACATCAATTAATAAATTATTTTCTTGATGAACATAATCTATTGCAACCTGACCTGTTACTGCCTCTATCCTACGTACACCAGCAGCCATACCATATTCACTCTTAATACGAAATAATCCTATATCGCCAGTACGAATTACATGTGTACCTACACACAACTCACTAGAAAAATCCCCTATATTTAATACACGCACTTCTTTATCATATTGCTTATCAAAAAACATAACTACGCCTTTTTTCTTTGCCTCATTTATATCCATTAATGTTGTCAAAAGAAGATGATTTTTGCGAATTTGATAATTTATAATATCTTCGACTTGATTTATTTCTAATAAGCTCAATGATTTAAAATGTGAAAAATCAAATCGCAAATATTTATTATTAACTAAAGATCCTTTTTGAACAACATGATTTCCTAATACAATACGTAAAGCTGCATTTAACAAATGAGTTGCTGAATGATTCATTTCAATTGCACAACGATGTACAGTATCAATTTTTGCTATAATCGACTGATCAATACTTATTAATCCAGATTTTAACTTACCAATATGTCCAATTGCTGTAGCATATTTTTGTGTATCAGTTACAAAAAATTTACAATTTTTATTTTCTAATATTCCTATATCACCAATTTGCCCACCTGATTCAGGATAAAAAACTGTTTTATCAAGAAAAACAACTCCTTCTTCATCTTTATTTAATACATTTACAAATTGACCATTACGAAAAATAGCTTTTACTATAGCATTTATTTTATTATTTTCGTAACCTAAAAAATGACTATCAATATCTACTTTGATTATATTATTATTATAATCAGTAAGAAAATTATTACACTTTCTTGCTTGAAATCTTTGCTTTTCTAAGAAAACATTGAAATCTAACTTATCAAGTTTAACATTGCGTTCAGAACAAACATCATCAATTAAATCAAATGGGATACCATAAGTATCATAAAGACGAAATGCAATTTTTCCAGATAAAGTATTATTATTTAATTTAGATAATTCATTATCTAATAACTGTAAACCACGCATTAAAGTTTTATAAAACTGTTCTTCTTCGTTTTTCAGTATTATTTCAATAGTATTTTTTTTATGTTTTAATTCATCAGACACTGCACCCATAACTTTAATCAACGGATCAACTAGTTTATAAAAAAAAGTCTTTTTTATTCCTAATTTATATCCATGAAAAACTGCTCTACGAATAATACGACGTAATACATAACCATTTCCTTCATTAGATGGAAATACACCATCACCGATCAAAAAAACACTGGATCTAATATGATCTGCAATTATTAGTAATGATTTATGATAAAAATCTGATGAATCTATTATTTCAGCAATATAAAAAATTAATTCACGAAATATATCAATTTCATAATTTGAATGCACAGATTGCAATACAGAAACAATACGTTCGAGCCCCATTCCTGTATCAACAGAATGGTTGGGTAAAATTGTAAGATGCCCATCAGCATGACGATTGTATTCCATGAATACAATATTCCAAATTTCGATATAACGGTTACCGATATCTTGCTTTGAACCAGGGGGGCTACCAAAAACATGTTCACCATAATCATAAAATATTTCAGTACAGGGGCCACAGGGGCCAGTATTCCCCATTTGCCAAAAATTAGCAGAAGAATAAGGTGTTTCTTTATTATCACCTATTCGAATAATACGTTTTGATGAAATACCAATTTCTTTGTGCCAAATATTATAGGATTCATTATCAGAATTATGAACAGTGATCCAAAATTTTTCTTGCGGTAAATTAAACCATTTCTTACTTGTAAGTAAATCCCAAGCATACTTTATTGCATCTTTTTTAAAATAATCACCAAAACTAAAATTCCCTAACATTTCAAAAAATGTATGATGACGAGTAGTATAACCAACATTTTTTAAATCATTATGTTTACCTCCAGCTCGAACACAACGTTGTGCTGTCGCTACTTTAGAATAATTTCTTGGTTTTAATCCTAGAAAAACATCTTTAAATTGATTCATTCCTGCATTAGTAAAAAGTAACGTTGAATCATTATTTGGAACTAATGAACTGCTAGGTAAAATTTTATGCCCTTTTGTACAAAAAAAATCGAGAAACGCTTGACGGATCTCATTGGTACTTTTACTACTCATAATTATCCTAAAATCAAGCCAAAAATAAATGCGGTATGTTAAGTAAAAAAAGTATTTTTTGCAAATTAATAATAAAAATAATATTTAAAATTTATAATTTATGATTATATTTTAACCTTTATATATATTACAAGATTAATTTTATTAATATCTTTATAAAACTCTAGCATAATAAAACCCTAAAACTTTAAGATAATAATTATTTATATTATTTAATCATATTGATATTATTTTTTTAAAAAAATAAATAAAAAAATATATTTAAAAACTGAAAACAGAAACGATTATATAATTTATATAATTTGATTGCATATTTTATACTTATAAAATGAATTAAAATAATTTTTAAAAAACATTATTTTAACACAAATTAAAAAAAAATTATCAAATATATTAATTCAAATAATAACAATTTATTATATATAATAATAAAAGTTAATTTTTATATAATTTAAAGATTCATGATATATTTTTGATATTTTAAAAATATATCATGAATCATAAAACTGAACCTTTATATTAAAATTTTATTAAACATGTATAAAATTATTGTAATAATTTACATAAATTAAATAAAAAATAAAAATGTTTTTTAATAAAAAATAAGATCAAATTCAAATTTTTTAAATCTAAAAATTTAGATATCATATATTTATTATTTTTTAAAAATATAAATTTTCAACCTTATATATATCAAAAAATATATTACAAAAATTAATTAAAATTAATTTATAGCATCAAAATTTTATGATTTTTAAAAAACTTTAATTTATTTTTAATAATTTTTTTTAAAACATAATAACTAGAATTATATTATTCCATACATTTATTATCAGTATGAAATATATAATGTAATAATTTTTTATAAAAAATGCTTTTAAAATCAAACAATTTACTTAAAAAATTAATTATTTTTTATAAAAAACTTTTTTTAGAGGAATCAAGTAGATATCACAAAAATAAATATCAAATTATATTTTTTATCTTTTTTAATAATTTTTTAAGTGAAAAAATCACTGCTTGACGCCTTATTTGAAAACGATTTCCTTTAAAATAACAACAATACGTCGTAATTCCTGGATTATTCAAAAAACTTTTACTAGAAAGAGCAAACCAAACCATACCAATCGGTTGTAAATTAGTATTACCATTGGGACCAGCAATGCCACTAACTGAAAGTGAAAAATCAGCATTTGCTAATACTAATGCTTTTTTTGCCATATCTATTACAACTTCTTTACTTACAGCACCATATTTACTTAAAATCGTTTTACTAATACCTAACATATCATGTTTAGCATCATCACTATAAGTAATAAAGCCTCTTTTAAAATAAGCAGAACTACCTGCAACATCAGTAATAACTTTGCTTATCCATCCTCCTGTACACGATTCTACCAAAGTTATTATTTTATTTTTTTTTTTGAGATTATTACCCAAATCTCTACTTAATTTATAAAATAACTGTTCAGTACTCATGAGAAGTATTTCCTTTTTTAAAAAATTCTATTGACTAATTATCAATTTTTTATAATTTCTAATTAATAAAAATCATAAAGAAATATTATTTATATATATTAAAAAAAGCCAATTTAACAATATAAAAAATATAACTTTATTATATTTTTTTATTTAAAATATGAGATGAACTTCAAAAATAATACTTATTTTCATACAAAAAATTTATAAAAAATGCATTTAATTAAAACAATAGAAAAAATTTTTTTTATACTCAAAACATTTTGCGATAAAATGAAAAGTATTATTTCAATTAATGTTTAAAAAAGCCATAAAAATTAAGATTATAATTTTTTCTCATACATTACAGTTCTTTCAATAAAAATTTAGTATAATTAATAATTTTTTATTATTAATTATTAAAATAAGCAAAACGTAAAACTTCAAATATTTTTATTAAAAAATGTCGCTTAAATTTTAAAAATATATATATTTCAAAAATCAAATTATATAGATCATGCTCACAGAGCTATAACGCATTTTTATAAAATAATATATTTCTATAAATATAGAAAAATTAAAAAAAGTTATAAAGTAATCCATGCAAAACACTGTAATAAAATAAAAACAAAATAAATATTAAGTAATATAAATTATAGAATTAAATATAATTATTATCTGTTAAATATTGAGTAACATCAAATATCATCTCATCTTTTTTCCATTTCTTTTTCTATTATTTGAACTAAAATGTGTATGACTTTAATATGTATTTCCTGAATTCGATCAGGATAGCCAAAATGAGGTACCCGAATTTCTAGATCAGTTATTTTTGCAATCTTTCCGCCATTGTTACCTGTTAATGAAATAACCTTCATTCTTTTTTTACGTGCAGCTTCTATAGCATAAACAATATTCCTAGAATTACCAGATGTTGAAATTGCAAATAATATATCACCTTCTTTACCAACTGTCTCTACATAACGAGAAAAAATATAATGGTAACCAAAATCATTAGCAACACAAGATAAATAACTAGCATCTGCAATTGCAATAGCAGGATAACCCGGACGATTTTCACGATATCGCCCAGTTAATTCCTCCGCAAAATGCATTGCATCACAATGAGACCCACCATTTCCACAAGATAATACTTTTCCACCAGCTTTAAAAGCTAGAGATAACATAATTGCTGCTTCTTCAATAACTGTAATATTTTCTTTAGCATTTAAAAAATTTTTTAATGTAATACTAGCTTCTTCCAATTCTATTGAAATAAGATTTTGATACATTTTAAAACTCCTATAAAATATTTTTAATGCTTTTTAAATCAAAAAATAAAACTTCATATAATATTTAAAATATTTTGAAAAATCATAGACATTTAAATACATAACACACAAAAAGTTCTTAAAATAAAGCTAAAATACGATCATCAAAAAAAACCATAAAATCTTTTTTAATATTAAATGTTTAATATGATATCTTTCAATTATTAAAAAATATTTCATAATAATAATTATTTTTATATTGAATAAAATATTTTAATATAAAAATTTTCTAAAAAAACATCAAAAAGACAAAATTTGTATATATTATCAGAATATTTTTTATGCTTTATACATAAAAATTTATTTTATTATCTTCACAATTATTACTTATATTAAGCACCATTAATTGTTTTATTTATAAATCAGTTTATCTTCATTAGAATTTTTTAAATAATCAGAAATATCAAAAAACACCCACAAATAAAAAAGCTGTATCATAAAAAATATAAATAAAATATTAAAAAAATGCCAAAAAAATGGTTTTTTAGTATTTTTCTCAATGAACTTATATTTTTTATTAAAAATGTTACATAATTAATATCATTTCAAATATAAAAACATCATAAAAATTATTTTTTATTGGAAAATGGGTATAAAAAATATTTTGAAATTATTAAAACTAAAAAATACAAATTAGAAATGAATAAAAATTTGCAAAAAATACCTCTAGAAAAATATATATTTTTCAAACATTTTTTAAAAAGGAGCATATTTTTTCATAATTATTAAAATATGATTATTAAATCATTTAAAACATAAAATTTAATATAAAAATAACATAACAAAAAATAGAATTTTATAAATTCCCTATATAATTATTAAGGTATTGTTTAATCTTTACTAATAAAAAATACAGATCATTGAATTTAATTTCAGATAAAATCTTCATTAATAGAATTATATTTCTAGCTATTAGAAACTATTAGAAATTTTATTTTTAATACACTGAAATTGAAATTAAAGAAAAAAAAATCAATAATAATTGTTTTAATAAAAAAATTATAATTATTACTTTTATTCTGTCAATTAATTAAAGGATACAAGATGATCAAATTAGGTATAATTATGAATGCAATTGAAAATATAGATATCAAAAAAGACAGTAGTTTTGCTATGTTATTAGAAGCACAACGTCGTAGATATGAAATTTACTATATGGAAATACATGATCTATATTTATTAAATGGTGAAGCATATGCATATACAAAAAAAATTAAGCAAATTCAAGAAAATTCTAAAAAATGGTATCAATTTGGAATAAAAAAAAATATTGCACTTAAAAAATTACACATTATTTTAATGCGGCAAGACCCTCCATTTGATACTGAATATATTTATGCTACTTATATTCTTGAAAGAGCAGAAAAAAAAGGTACTTTAATTATTAATAAACCACAGAGTCTTCGAGATTGTAATGAAAAAATTTTTACATCATGGTTTTCCAAATTAACTCCTAAAACATTAGTTACAAGAAGCAAAAAACAACTATATGCATTTTATAAAAAATACCAAGATATTATCTTAAAACCACTAGATAAAATGGGTGGAGATTCTATTTTTCGTATTCAAAAAAATGATCCTAATCTTAATGTTATTATAGAAACATTAATTAAAAAAGAAAAAAAATTTTGTATGGCTCAAAATTTTTTACCTGAAATTAAAAAAGGTGACAAACGTGTATTAATGATAGATGGTGAACCAATTCCTTATTGTTTAGCTAGAATTCCACCTCAAGGAGAAACAAGAGGTAACTTAGCAGTAGGGGGATATGGTGAAGTAAGGAAATTAACAACAAGTGATTGGAAAATTGCAAAAAGTGTTGCGTCTCTTTTAAAAGAAAAAGAACTAATATTTGTCGGGTTAGATATTATTGGTGATCGTTTAACTGAAATTAATGTTACGAGTCCAACATGCATAAGAGAAATTGAATTAGCACTTCCAGATATATCTATTACTGGTATTTTATTTGATGCAATAGAAAAAAGACTAACTATACAAAATAAATAAATCATATACTATTATATATTTAAATAAATAATAATATAAAATTCTATAAATATTTTATAATATCAAAAAATATAAATATCGTATAACATTATATCCTATGATAAAATTTATATACTATTATTTATATTTTACCCTTAATTCAGGCATATTTTACTGATCTAATTAAGTTCAATAAGTTTAATAATATGAATTTACAAAATCACTTTCTCATCGCAATGCCGACATTATTAGATCCGTATTTTCAAAAATCGGTGATTTATATTTGCGAACATAATGAAAAAGGCACTATAGGTTTAGTTATAAATAGACAAATCAAATGTATTTCAATTAATAAAATCTTAAAAAATTTAAATATTAAAACACAAGTAAACAATCAAATAAGTGATTCAAAACAACCAATTTTCTCTGGTGGCCCCATTGCAGAAGTTCATGGTTTTATTTTACATTCTCCACATCATGGATTTAATTCTACTTTACAACTTTCTGATGAAATCATGATTACAACATCAAAAGATATTCTTCAAACATTGGGCACAACACAACAACCAAAACAAACACTTATTGCTTTAGGATATTCAAGCTGGAAAAAAGGACAACTTGAAAAGGAAATGATGGAAAATAATTGGTTAACAACAAAAGCAAATAGCCATATAATTTTTCATACTCCAATTTCAGAACGTTGGAAAAAAGCAGCCGCTTTAATTGGTATTGATATTTCTAATATTTCAAATCAAGTAGGCCATTCATAATGAATAATAGTCGAACAATTATCGCTTTTGATTTTGGTACCATTAGTATTGGTATTGCTATTGGGCAAGAAATAATCGCAATTGCCCATCCTCTAACTACATTAAAAACAAAAAACGGGCATCTAAATTGGTCAGATATACAAAAAATATTGCAAGAATGGAATCCTAAACTTGCTATTGTTGGACTTCCTCTTAACATGGATGGAACAGAACAAGCAATAAGTAAAAAAGCACGAAAATTTGCTAGATTTTTACACCTGCGTTTTAATATTCAAGTTATATTATACGATGAACGCTTAACAACAACAGAAGCTCGTGCTTACCTTTTTAATATTGGTGGTTACAAAGCATTAAATAAAAGTAAAATTGATGCTCTTTCTGCTGTTATTATTTTAGAAAATTGGTTAGAAAAGTCTTTAATTAAAAATTAAAAAATATGAACAATATCTTATAAATAAAATTTTATTATATAAGTATCATTAAAACAAAATTTAATTTATTCCTTCTTAAGACAAAAAATACATATATGAATATAATACAAAAAAACATAATTAATATAAAACATAAAATTATCAGTACCGCTAAAAAATATAATCGTCTTCCACAAGACATTCAATTAATAGCTGTTAGTAAAAATAAATCATGTTACGATATTCAAAATGCTATTTATGCAGGTCAATATCAATTTGGTGAAAATTATGCACAAGAAGGAATTAAAAAAATTCTTCATTTTAATAACAATCAACATAATTTAACATGGCATTTTATAGGAACTGTACAGGCTAACAAAACTAAATTAGTGGCACAATATTTTGATTGGTGTCATACTATTGATAAATTTAAAACAGCTGACCGTTTAAATAAACAACGCCCTTCCAATAAAAAACCATTAAATGTGCTTATACAAATAAACATTACTAATGAAATTAATAAATCAGGTATTTTGCCACACGCTTTATATAAATTAGTCAAAAAAATCTTATTATTACCAAAATTAAAATTACGTGGTTTAATGGCAATTTTCTCGTCTAATAAAACACTTATGCAACAAGTATCACTTTTTGATACTATGGAAAAAATATTTCAAGAACTAAAAAATAGATATCCTGACATTGATACACTTTCAATAGGTATGACGAATGATTTTGATATTGCTATTGCTTTTGGTTCAACATTATTGAGAATCGGCAAAGCTATTTTTAGTGATAAATAAACTTTAAATTTAACAAAAAACTAAAAATTACAAAAACTATTTGCAATCTATGGTAATTTTTTAATAAATATAATAATATCATTGCACATAGATTGTGGTCTTTATTAAAAGATTTATCTTATGATGTATTTTTTAACAAAAATTATAATATTTTAATAAAATATGATATATATAAAAATTGTTAAAAAATATTTTTATTAACTATTTAAATGCTATTCAACATTGAAAGTAATTTTATTAAAAACAATAAAATATTAAGAAATCTAAATTATTTAAAATATCTTTTTTTAAATAAATATAATTACAAAAAGTCTAATTTTGAATATTTTTTATAAGCATAAGTAAAAAAAATTATTTTCAAATTATTTTTTTATTTAAAAATAATGAATTTCAAATACATCTAACATTTATAAAAAAATGCCGATTTGCACAATATAATTTATATTGATAATGTACAAAAAATTTCTGAAAACTATTTAAAAAATAATCATAGTTATCGAATACAAAGCAAATTTTTAAAAAACAAAACTTTTAAGTAATCTTATAAAATAAATTTTCATCAATTTCCTTAAAATAGAATAAAACATTTGCTTCTATATGTTCTATAAAAATTAAAAAACATTTTTTTGATCACAGGATAACCAGAAATGCAATTTTTAAGTTTTATTATACCAACCATTATTCAACTATATATTATTATATTAATTCTAAGAATTTGGATGCAACTGGTAAAATCAGATATTTATAATCCATTTGTACAATTTGTGATTAAAAGCACCCAACCAATTATAGGTCACATACGTCATTTAATTCCTTCGAGTGCTATTGATACACCCAGTTTATTAATAGCTTATATTATTACATTAAGTAATATTATTTTTGTAATGTGGGCCACTAACTCTCTTGCTTTAATAAGTATTACCTTGATACCTATCAGCATCATGCAATTATTAAATTATATTGGAAAATTAATTTTTTGGTTAATATTAATTCGATCTCTTCTTACTTGGATCAGCCAAGGGCGTCATCCTATTGATTATATGCTTATTGAATTAACAGAACCTTTAATTGCTCCTATTCGTCAAATTATTCCTCCTTTTAGTGGATTAGATTTTTCGTCAATGATAATTATGTTAATTTTGATAGCTTTAAATCATTTACGTTTAGATATCTTGCTATTTATTGATGAAAAACTTACCAACATACTTTATTCTATTGGTTCTTTAATGTAAAAATGAGCAATGTTTATATAAAAAAAACATTATTTTTTTAAAAGTACTAACATAGTGGATACTAATATAGTAAATATATTAGTATATTAATTAATAAAAAATTAGTTAATGCAACTGTTTGATTCATAAAAAAGAAATAATATCTTTCTTATTCATAATAAATGTATAAAATTTCTAATAAAACGAAAATCAAACACAGATTTTTTACTAAAAAATATAAAAATCAAAACAATTAATAAAGGATTTCTGAACAACTTTTTCTTTTAAAAAAGAAGCTATAATAATTACATCTATAATACTATAAAAATTACTACACATTTAATTTACAAAAAAAAATTATCTAAGATTTTTTAAAAAATTCACATAATTAATAAAAAATATATTTTAATTTATAAAGATTAAATAAAAAAAATAAAACTTTTTTTAATAAAAAATATTTTTTATCAGTAAAAAAAATAATTTATATTTAATAATTTCATAATTATGGATTTAATCTGTACACATATAAAAAATGAAAATATTTATTGCATAAAATTATATTATCTTTTAAAAAAAACTTTAATATTTATTATTAATTTTTATATAAATTATTACGAATAATATAATGTTTTTTCAAATGATTTTTATATATTGTATATTATATTTTTATGAAACATAGAAATCATAAATTTATATGCCCGGAGGAGGTATTGAACCACCGACACAAGGATTTTCAGTCCTCTGCTCTACCAACTGAGCTATCCGGGCAATTTTTATATTAAACCTGATTATAATATTTTCGTCAATTAAATTTATTAAATAATTTTTAGAAATCAAATAATACAAACTCTTTAAAAAATATTCCAATTTTTTATGAAAATTATTAAGTTAATTAAATATTTAATTTATTATCCTTAAGATAATTTTTTTGAATATTATTTACCTTTATTAAATAACGACGTGCTTGAACAAGTGGATGTTTTGTTGCTAATATATGATAAACATCTCTTGGTCGCATTTGATTGATGATTTTTAGTGCTTGCTGTTTATTATTATGAAATACTTTTAATACACTGCCAATTCCTCCATTATATGCAGCAATAAGTGCATAACGACGTGACGTAATATTACTAATTTTTGACAAATATGTATTCTGTAACAATGATAAATAAGCAGTTCCTAGATCAATATTATAAGCAGGATCCAATAAATCATTTCTATTTGGTATACCATTTTTTCCTTGTACACGAAAAACGTCTCGACCTGCACTATTTTGCATTATTTGCATTAAACCTAAAGCATCAGCATGACTGATGGCATAGGGATCAAAATTAGATTCTATTTGCATAATAGATAAAATAAGAGACGCATCAATACCATATTTTTCTGCTGCTTTTCTGATATACGGCAAATATTTTTGAGCTCGTTCATCAAAATTATTTGGTATTAACTTAATTGTAATTGACCAAATAATATTTGATTTTGATCGACGCTTTTTCAATTTATATTGCATTGGATAATCAATATTTTTTTTTATTTTACAAACTAATTTAATATCTTCATATATACCATCAAAAACTTGTGAAGATAAATAATAGTTTTTAGTACACCGTGTTTTATAATGAGTTTTAATAAACTCTAATTTATTATTAATTAACAAACTAGAAAAAAACGCTTTTTTCAAAAATTTATAAGGTTCAGTATTAACAATCGTTTCAATCGTGATATTGCCAATATCAAAATTAATATGAGCACGAGTTTTATTTTGATCAGTATATTCTACGTAATCTTGTGGTCCAACAATTAAAAGCTCATCTATTCCCCAAATATTTGGAATATTATACATAAGTTGCTGTACTAAAATATCCAATCCATGAGTATTTTTGATAGTTTCAGCATTTGGCAAAAAAAAATCTTTTTTTGAAGTACAAGCAGGTAACCCTTGAATCAGCACAAAAAGAAATATTATTTTTTTTATATTATTTATAATTTTAACCAATGTTATATTTATTTCATATATTTATTACATAAAATTTGATCAAAATTATGATACTTTAATTACTAATAATAAATCAAATTAGAAATTTATTTTTATGATTTAAATATTATCTTGAAAAAAAAATTTGATCATCTCTCTTTCCAAAAACTTTCTATCTTCAATATTCATTGTATTAAGCTTTTTTTCATTAATAAATATAGTTTGTCTATTCATCCATGCTTTCCATGCTTCTTTAGATATTTCATTAAAAATTCGTTTACCTAATTTACCTGGATAACATTGAAAATCTAAACCTTCAGCTTCACGTTTCAAAAAAGTACAAAAAATAGTTCTATTCATAAAATTTTCCATAAAAGTAAATAATCAATCACTTAATTGTTGTAACAATTTTTTAACAGGAGCAGATAATCCAATTTTAAGCTCTTTTTGTGAATTATACCATAATCCTTTAATATCTTTTGTAATTACATAAAAAGAAGATGGTAATTGATTAATAGTAATTAATATTGGTGTAATATTTAAATGCAAATGTGTAAAATTATGACGAAAAGATATTAATTCCTTCAGCTTCTGATATTGAATACCTGATGTATTTAGCCACATATTTAATTTATCAAATGATTCAAACTCTGGAAAAATAAATAAACCTTTCCAAATCCCAGAATAGGGTCTTCTTTCTAACCAAAAGCACTTGTTATATTGTAAAATTAAAAACCAGATATTTTTTTTTGCAATATCTTTTTTTAGTTTTTTAGATGGAAGATTTTTCCAACAATTATTCTTAAAGGCATAACAACCTCTCTTAACAGGACAAATAAAACATTTAGGTTCATTGCGAATACAAATCATGGAACCTAAATCCATCATTCCTTGATTAAAATATTGGTGATCATTCTTTGGAGTTAAAATACTAATGATGTTCCATAATTTATTTTCAATATTTTTTTTACCTGGCCAACCTTGGATACCATAATATCGAGTTAATATACGTTTTACATTGCAATCTAAAATTGGAAAGTTTTGATTTTGTGATAATGATAAAATTGCACCAGCTGTAGATCGTCCAATCCCAGGAAGTGATATCACTTCTTCAAATTTATATGGAAAATTTCCATCGTATTTTCTAAGAATTTCTTTTGCTGCTTTATGCAAATTAAGTGCTCTAGCATAATAACCAAGACCACTCCATAGTGATAATATTTCATCCTGAGATGCATTTGCTAAAGAATGAATATTAGGAATATAATAAATAAATTTTTCAAAATACGGAATTACCATATTAACTTGTGTTTGTTGAAGCATCACCTCAGATAACCAAATATGATAGATTGATTTTTTTTTTTGCCAAGGAAGTGTTTTACGCCCACAACGGTGGTACCATTTTAATATAGCATCAGAAAATTGCAATTTATTCATATACAAGTATATTATTAAGCTGAATTTTTAGAAAAAATATAATTAATATGCATACTATCTTTTATATTTTAAATATTTATATTAACATTTTTTGTATTACATTTTTTTTTATAATACAATATTTTTTTATAGAAAATACATACTATCATTATAAATATTTTCTATCATTAGTTTTATATACCAATAAAAAACAAAATATCATTGATATATGATTAACAATAATTATTATTACTCAACAAACATCATTTTAAAAAGCATGATACACAACATTTTTACCGAAAAAATCAATACGGAAAAAAAAATAAAACATAGAATATGCAGTTTTGTACGTCGTCAAAGCAGATTAACTAGTCATCAAAAAAATGCATTAAAAATTTTATGGCCTCAAATTGGATTAAATTTTTTTTCACAACCCTTAGTATTTTCTAAAATATTTGGAAATCATGCTCCAGTAATTATGGATATCGGATTTGGCATGGGTACTGAATTAGTAACAATGGCAAGAAAAAATCCAAACAAAAACTTCTTAGGTATAGAAGTATACAAACCAGGTATTGGGGCTTGTTTGATAGCAGCTACAGAAATGAAACTTACTAATTTACGTATTATGTATTATGATGCGGTAGAAATATTAGAAAACATGTTGGAAAACAATACATTAAATATGATACAACTTTTTTTTCCTGATCCATGGCCAAAAAAAAAACATCAAAAACGCAGAATTATACAAAAAAATTTTGCTAAACTTATATTAAATAAATTAGAAATAGGAGGATTATTACATATAGCAACAGATTGCCAATTATATGCAGAACATATCTTAAAAACTATCACTGAAATTCATGGTTATAAAAATTTATCAAAAACAAATGATTATATCAAGAGACCGAATTCGAGGCCTTTAACTAAATTTGAAAAACGTGGACAGCAGTTAGGAAATACCATCTTTGATATTATGTTTAAAAAAACATAAAATAAAAGTATCTCGATATAATTTAATAAAATAATATTCATTATTTAATGATATAATCTCTCTAAAATTATTTTGTAAAACTAGAAATTTATTCTCAATATTAAGACTAACAATCTTAATAGAAAATAGATTGTTATACGAAAAAGTTATATTAATCAATATACTCTAATCCATTAAAATATGGACGCAATACTTTTGGGATTTCAATGCGACCATCATTTGTCTGATAATTCTCCATCACAGCAACTAATGTACGGCCAACAGCTAAGGCAGAGCCATTTAATGTATGCACGAACTGTGTTTTTTTATGATTTTTATGACGACGAAAACGTGCTTTCATTCGGCGTGCTTGAAAATCCCATGTATTAGAACAAGAAGAAATCTCTCTATAAGTATTTTGTGATGGTAACCATACTTCCAAATCATAAGTTTTACAAGCAGAAAATCCCATATCCCCAGCGCATAAAATAATTTTGCGATAAGGTAATTTCAAAAGCTGTAATACTTTTTCTGCATGCCCTGTTAATTCTTCTAGTGCTTCCATCGATTTTTCTGGCTCTACTATTTGCACTAATTCTACTTTATCAAATTGATGCATACGAATTAACCCACGAGTATCACGTCCGTAAGAACCGGCTTCAAATCGAAAACAAGGTGTATGTGCTGTCAAACGAATAGGTAAAATGTCTGCTGTTAAAATTTCATCTCTAACTAAATTAGCCAAAGGTACTTCAGCAGTTGGTATCAAAGTATATTCTTGATTCGATAATTGTTCTTTTAAAAGTTTAACATGAAAAAGATCTCTACCAAATTTAGGTAATTGACCAGTACCATACAATGTATTCTGATTTACAAGATAAGGAACATAAGTTTCTATATAACCATGCTGTTCTATATGTAAATCTAACATAAATTGGGATAAAGCGCGATGTAAACGTGCTATTTTGCCTTTCATAACTACAAAACGAGAACCTGTAATTTTAACTCCTAAAGAAAAATCTAAACCATCTATTAATTCACCTAATGTCACATGATCTTTAACAGAAAAAGCATATTTTCTAGACTCTCCCCAACGGCTGATTTCAATATTATTCATTGCATTTTTGCCTTCTGGTACACTGTCATCTGGTAAATTAGGTAAACTTAAGGTAATATCAAGAATGTCATTTTGTAATTCAGTTAACTTATTTTTGACATAATCTAATTTTTTATTTAAAATATTGATTTCTTTAGATATAGTTTGAATAGTTTCATATTTTATTTTTTCCGCAGCAACTTTTTTAGAACGATAATTTTTTTCTGCTTGTAAATTTTCTTTTGCAACTTGCATGTTTTTTCGCTTTTTTTCTAATTGACGTAATTTATTTACATCAAAAATAAATCCTCTACGGGCTAATTTTTTAGCGATGATATCTAACTCTTTACGAAGCAAAATGGGATCTAACATATTTATCCTATATACTAATAATAATTTACTAAAAATATCTCAAAAGATAAAAAATAAATATTTCTTATAAAATTTTAATACCTAGCAGAAAAAAATAAATAATTTTTTAAGCAATAATCTATAAAATATAATTTTTTATATATTTATATTATCCTTTAAAATACATTATAAGAAAAAACAACACACAACACACTATATTTTATAATCATTATCCTGATACTAAAAATTTATTTATTAGATATATTTTCATCACAAATAATTTATGATCTTGTAAAGATGAATATACACTTTTAATATCACTTAACTATCATAATAATTATTTAAATTAGGCAAGGAAAAAGTTATAAAAAAGAAAAATAATTACATAAATAACATGAACATTTATAAAAATTATGCAGAAAAATTTATAAATTACATATAATTTTAATAACTATCCCTAGATAGTTTATTTTGAATTTTTTTAACAAGAAATTATTTTTTATATAGATCAAAGATATACTTTGATAAAGTTTTTTTCTATAAAGAAATGTTATCAAAGATATTTTTAAAAAAATATTTTACTAAAATAAATCTACTTGATTTTCCTCTTAAAATTAAAGAAAACATGTTTTTTATATTTTAATTCTTCTTATCATGGAGTAATTATATAAAAAATTTTTGATTTAATATAAAGAATTGCGAAAAAAATAATGATAAATTTTATAAAAAAAATTTCTATTAAATATTTAAAAAATAAAAAATATTTTTTAAAAAATTACCATTGTACTTTTTAATCAAGTAAGTTTATAAAAAATATTTTTTGGTTTAAAAAATATTATATTTTAAATGTGTTTTTAAAATAATCTTTTAGCATATCAAAACTTTTTTAATTCAAAATATAAAATGAATATATTTTTTAATATAAATCTCATATAAAAAAGATGGATATTATCAAAAATAAATATTTTTAAGATTAAACATAACATTTACCATTTTTATTTATAATTTTAAGATACTTTGACTAATTGATTTTCTAATCTTTTAATTTTACGTATTGCATAAGATAAAGTAATTAAGGTTTTAATATAACATATTCCGGTAAGTAGAAAACCTAGCATAAAACCAATTATAAAAATAGTTGCTAATAAAGTCAATATTGAATAATCACCTTTATCAATTAAATAATTAAACGTCACGATTTGATGTTCATTTAACAGAACTATTACAGAAATAATAAATATTACTATAAAAAGCAAAAAAAATATAAAATACTTCACATTTTTCCTATTATTGTTATATTACACTAAAGATTTAAAATCATTTTTTAAAAATTTTAAAACATTACAAAAAAAAATACAATAAAAACTAAATATTTATTTTTAAAATATTTTAATATACATATTAAAAATCATCATCTAAAAAAGCTTGCATATATAATATATACTTTTAAAGTACAATTTTTTTAAAAAACTTAATCTTTATTTAACTAAATAAAAAATATCCATTCAAATTTTTTTTGTAATTATTTTAAATAAAATATATTTTTTTCTTCTAAAAAAATCTACTAATCTAGTAAAATATATCAAAAAAGATAAATACCAATATATAATTAAGATTTAAATAACATTTATTAATAAATAAGAGGTTTAATTTATGATTTATAAAAATAAAATGCATATCAAACGCATAGCTGAAGCAAAATTACCAACACTATTTGGAGATTTTTTGCTTGTTGGTTTCGAAGAAATCATTAATGGTAATAATCATATAGCACTGATTTATGGAAAAATTTCAAATAAAAAACCAGTTTTATCTCGTATACATTCAGAGTGTCTAACAGGAGATGCCTTATTTAGTTTACGTTGTGATTGTGGTTTTCAATTAGAAGCAGCACTGAAACAAATTGCTACAGAAGGTAGTGGAATTTTACTATATCATCGTCAAGAAGGTCGCAACATAGGACTTTTAAATAAAATCCGCGCCTATTGTCTTCAAGATCAAGGACTGGACACTGTTGAAGCAAATATAAAACTGGGGTTTAAACCTGATGAGCGTGATTTTACTGTATGTGCAGAAATGTATAAGTTACTTTCTATAGATAAAATTAAACTATTAACTAATAACCCAGAAAAACTAGCAATAATAAGAGAAGCCGGAATAAATGTAGTAGAACGCGTACCTTTGATTGTTGGACGTAATCCAAAAAATAACAATTATTTAAATGTTAAAGCTAAAAAATTAGGTCATATATTACCTGATTTATGTATAAAAAATGATCTTTTAAAATAGCTGTAATTTTTTAAAAAAATACTTTTTAGTATATAAAAATTATTAATTATATAAAAAATAATATATCTAAATTTCATAAAAAATATAATTTAAAAAAATATTTTTGTAAAAAAGTTTTTTATCAAAAATAAGATTTTATTAAAAATAAAAATAAGCCAAAAAA
The DNA here is from genome assembly GCA_031446145.1 of Arsenophonus sp. Classification (GTDB taxonomy): domain Bacteria; phylum Pseudomonadota; class Gammaproteobacteria; order Enterobacterales; family Enterobacteriaceae; genus Arsenophonus. Next base: position 64,147 of record CP132903.1, read on the forward strand.
AATAAATTTTAAAATAGATCATGCAATACTATTAATACAATAAATATTGAACTTTATTAAAAGAAAACAAAAATATTTCTGAAAAAAAATATATTCATATATATCTAGATAAATGTTCTTCACTAAATTTTAAAAAAGTAAAATTATTATATAATATAAAAGATAAATACCTCATAAAATATTTCAAATATATCAACTTATTAATTTTTAAAAATTATTGTATATTTTAAACATAAAAATTTAATATTAAACAAACACTATATTAAGATATAACTCAATTAAACCGTTTTATAAATTTAAGATTTTATTGTTAATAAACAAATTATTAATAATACATATTGAGATAATATACATTTTTACAATGCTAAAACATAATTTTTATTAAAAAATTAAATAGCCTAATACTTTAGAAGTATTAAGCTATTATCCAACATTGATAAATCTTAAAATTAAAAAATTTCAAAAAAAAAAATTAATTTATCAACTATATCTAAATTTTTTTCATTAAAAAAAACATTATTACAAATTAAAAAATATTTATTTGATCTTTTAATGATAAAAAAATATGGAATCTTATCTTTTTAAAAGATTTTATTTAAATATTTTACTAATAAAAACATAAAAAATCTTTTATTTAAAAATAAAAATTTACAAAAAATTACTCAATTATCATAAAAGTTTCAAGAAATAAAACATTATATCATTGGTAATGTTATACCCTTAAACATTTCTTCAATATCTTCATTTGAACGCAAAGAAATTGCCTTATCAATAATATCAGAAGTCAAATGTGGTGCAAAAAGCAAAATAAAATCGTACATATAAGTACGTAAAAAACTATTACGATGAAATCCAATTTTTGTAGTACTATAACTAAACTTATCTCGCATATCAATTACAACTAAATCTTGATCTTGTTCAGGATCTACTGCAATATTAGCAATAATACCTATACCTAAACCTAATCTAACATAAGTTTTAATAACATCAGCATCGGTAGCTGTAAAAATAATTTTAGCTTTCAAACCTAATTTTTTGAACTCTTCATCTAATTCAGAACGTCCAGTAAAACCATGAGTATAAGTTACAATAGGATATTTAACTAATTCATTAATTGTAATATTTTTTTTGTTTGCTAAGGGATGATCAACTTTTACGATAATAGATCGATTCCAATGATAACAAGGCAACATAACTAAATCTTTATAAAGATGTAATGCTTCTGTTGAAATAGCAAAATCACTATTACCCTTAATGACATCTTCCGCGATTTGTGTTGGTGAACCTTGACTCATATGTAATGATACTTTTGGATATTGTTTAATAAATTGCTTAATAACAGAAGGCAAGGCATATCTTGCTTGCGTATGTGTTGTAGCAATAGCTAAAATACCACGATCAGGATAAGTATGTTCAGCAACAACCGCTCGAATAGTATTGATTTTTGTCATTACTTCTCGTGAAATTTTGATTATTGCTTTACCTGCTGGAGTAATATGAGTTAAATGTTTACCACTACGGCCAAAAATTTGTACCCCTAATTCAGCTTCTAACATACGAACTTGTTTACTTATACCTGGTTGTGATGTATATAAATTTTCAGCTGTTGATGAAACATTTAAATGATGATTTTCAATCTCTACAATATAACGTAATTGCTGTAATTTCATATTATTCAGCATCCTTAATAAAATTAAAAAATAACTATTTTATAACTAATGGAAATATTAAGCTGCTTTATTATAAACAAGAATATATATAATTGGAAATATTATAATATAAAGAATTTACTATAAAATTTTATTTTAAGTAAAGATGAAGTTATAATAAATTAGTTATATAAGCTTTATAAAACTTATTAATCCACTGAACGTCAAAGTTAAAAATTATAACATTTATTTAACTATTAATTTGATACTTTAAAAACCATATTAATAAAAAATATTTATTTTGATTACAAAAAATAGGTAATGTATAAAAAAGATTTTTTATGAATTTTCTAATCCTTTATATGAATATTTCTTATAAATATAGAATGTAAATCAAAAAATAATTTTTATTGATTTACCATTATATTAATAGAGACTAAAAATCTAATTTATATATTTACTTCGATGATACTTATTTAACTTTAAATTTAGTGTCACGTAACTTTAAATTTTTGACTAAAAATATTTTTTATAATAAATATCATTAAAAAATTAATATAATGAAATATTATTTTTTAGTCATAAAAAATAATATTTATAAAAAATACAAGTATAATATTTTTATATAAATAAACAATATTTATTTACTATTTGTTATCCATTTATTATTAACATAAAATGCACTCCAACCAGTGCTTTTACCATTTTTTTTCGAAACAATATATTGTTCCTTAGTTTTACGATTAAATTTAACAATTGTCTTATTTCCTTCAGGATCAATGATTGGAGCTTTTGTTAAATAAATAAATTTAGATGGTAAACGTTTTTTGAACCTAATTAATTCTTCTACTAATGGCGTACGAGTTTCTTTAGATTTAGGGAAATTACTGGCAGCTAAAAATATTCCAGCAGAACCATCTTTTAATACAAAATGAGTATTAGTTGTTTTGCAAATTAATTCCGGTAATGGAATTGGTAACTCTTTAGGTGGGGAAATTTCACCATTACTTAAAACCTTACGTATATTTTTGCAACTTCCATTTGTGCAACCCATATATTTTCCAAACTTGCCTATTTTTAAATGCATTTCAGAATTACATTTATCACATGATATTATTCTATTATAGTCTTTAATAGAATAATTACCTTTTCTAATCTTATAACCATTGCATACCGGATTATTACCACATATATCTAATTTAGATTGATTATCAATAAAATAACTATCCATTGCAGTACCACACTTAGTACATCTATCGCGTGCCCTTAAAAAATTTGTTTCAGCTTTCTCTACAGAAGAATCTGCTAAAAATGTCGACAATTCATCTTCGGGAATCAAATTAATAGTATTTCTACAATATTCTGATAATGAAAATTGATAACCAGAACATCCTAAAAAAACACCAGTTGTAGCATTTTTAATTCCCATTTTCCTATTACAATCTGGACATAAAATTGATGTTAATACCATCGGATTTAATCGCATACCACCATCTTCTGGACTTTGATACGCAATTTTAAGCTGCTTAATAAAAGAAGAAAAAAAATCATCTAAAACGCTCTTCCATTCAATGTGACCTTTTGCTATCAAATCTAATTGATTTTCCATTTTAGCTGTAAAATTACAATCCATCAATTCTTTGAAATTTTCATGTAATCGATCAGTAACGATTTCACCTATTTTTTCAGCATAAAAACGACGTTGTTTAATTTTTACATAACCACGTTCTTGAATATTCGAAATAATAATTGGATAAGTTGATGGCCTTCCAATTCCACGTTTTTCTAATTCTTTAATCAAAGAAGTTTCGGTAAACCTTGCAGATGGCTTAGTAAAATGTTGACTAAAAAATAATTCCTTTAGTTTTAATTTTGTGCCAACTGAAATATTTTGAAAAAATGTCTCTATTTTATTGTTATGCAAAAGAGGCATCACTTTCATCCAACCATCAAAATTTAAAAGACGACTTTTTGCTTGTAATAAAAAATCTCCAGCTTTAACAGTTAATATTTTTAAAGAAAATTTTGCTGGTTTCATCTGACAAGAAACAAATTGACGCCAAATAAGTTGATATAATTTTTTACTGTCCGGTTCTAAACCTTTTAAATCTTCAATGTTAACATAAATATTTGAAGGTCGAATAGCTTCATGTGCTTCTTGTGAACTTTTTTTATTCATATAAACATTTATTTTTTTGGATAAATATTGTTTACCAAAATTATCATAAATATAATCACGCACCATATTTATTGCATCTAAACTCAAATTGGTAGAATCAGTACGCATATAAGTTATATAACCTGCTTCATATAACATTTGCGCCATCATCATAGTCTTTTTGACACTAAAATTAAGACGTGTACTTGCTACTTGTTGAAGAGTGGACGTAATAAAAGGAGCATTTGGTTTACTAAAAGTATTTTTTTCTTTACATTCTAAAACTTGGTAATCTGTATTTTTTAATAAAAAAATAGCATCATCGATTTCTGTTTTTTTTTCAGGTTTAAATGTTTCGCCTTTTTTATTCACTACTTTCATCAGAAGTAATGTAGTATTATTTATATACAAATTTGCGTAAAGCTGCCAATACTCTTTAGATATAAATGTCTTAATTTCACGTTCTCTTTTAACAACAAGACCTACGGCTACTGATTGAACACGTCCAGCAGATAATCCACGACCAATTTTTTTCCATAATAAAGGCGACAGCATATAACCAAAAACACGATCTAAAAAACGACGAGCTTGTTGAGCATGAACCCTATGAATATTTAATTCACAGGGATTATCAAAAGCAGTTTTAATTGATTTTTTAGTTATTTCATTAAAAACTACACGACTAAAACGCTGATAATCACCACCGATCACTTCCCGTAAATGCCAAGCAATTGCTTCTCCTTCACGATCAAGATCTGTTGCTAAATATATGTGTTCTGAATTAATGGCTAAAATTTTTAATTCAGAAACTATTTTTTCTTTTCCTGGCAAAATTTGGTAATTAGCTTTCCATCCATGATATGGATCAACTCCCATATTAGTGATAAGCAGCTCTTGTTTATTTTTAATAAATTTTTGATTTTTTTTTGTTATATTTCTTTTTTTTTGTGAGCTAAGCAGACTGCTTTTTAATAAATCGCGAATATGCCCAACAGTACTTTTAACAATATAGCTATTACCTAAATATTTATTGATTGTTTTAGCTTTTGTCGGAGATTCTACAATAACAAGAGCTTTCCCCATATATTTACTTACCTAAAATATTGTATTTATAATTTTGCAATTAAATGATATTTTTTAAAATTACATTTGTCATTTTTCAGAAATAATCAGAATAATAAAATTATATTTTATATCTCAATTATTGATTTTGAATGATCATTTTTTATTAAAAGAATACTAATTAACAAAAATATAATATGTATATATGATAAATTTCTAAATCGTACCTATAATTTATAACTTGCGTTTTAATAACTGATCTATGTTTTCTTTTATGCTACCCATTAACCGATCAAAAAAACGTCTAGGTGGAATATAACTTACTTCAATAATTTCACTACTGTCTATTTGTTTTAAAATTACATCATCACTCAATCCTATATCATCAATTAAGCCCTTTTCTTTAGCTTGAATACCATACCAAAATTCTCCTGTTGCAACAGCATTAATATCCAAAGAAGGCCGATTTTGATGAACAAACTTTTTAAAAAGTTGATGAGTTGCATTTAAATCTTCTACAAATTTTTTGCGTCCATGTTCATTATTTTCGCCTAAAACAGTTAATGTTCTTTTATATTCTCCAGCTGTATGTAATTCTATATCAATATCATTCTTTTTTAATAAACGATGAATATTAGGTACTTGTGCAATAACTCCAATAGAACCAATAACAGAAAAAGGAGCTCCTATGATATGGTCAGCAACACAAGCCATCATATAACCGCCGCTTGCAGCTACCTTATCTACAGAAATAATTAACTTTAATCCTTTTTTTCGCAATCGGTATAATTGAGAAGCTGCTAAACCATATCCGTGTATTACTCCACCTGAACTTTCAAGCCTAAGTAATACTTCATCTTTCTTATTAGCAATTGATAAAATTGCATTAATTTCTTCACGCAATGCATAAACTTCATTAGCATTAATACTACCTTTAAAATTAATGACAAAAAGACATGGTTTTCTTACTGTTTTTTTTTCTATTTTAATAAGATTTTTTTCTTTTTTTTCTTTACTTTTTATTTTTTTTTTATGAGCTTTCAACCAAATTTTATATGCTATATCACTCATTGTTACTTGTTGCATTTCTTGTTGACGTTCACGATAAATTTCACTTAAATTAACAATTTTTAAATCACCTTTTTTATTTTTTTTATTAGATATAACGCTAAAAAAAACAAATAAAATTAATATAACAGTAATTATAAAAGTAAGAGTTTTGGCAACAAATAATATGTATGATAAAATAAATTCCACAATTCTATCCTTCTTAAGAATACATAAATCATTTTTTATAGAGAGGTCTTCTAAAAATACTTTTCACTTTATATAAATGAAGACAAATAAATTTAAAAAATATCATAATATATTATTAACGTAAATCTAATTGTTTTAAACAGAAAATATAATAACCGTGGATAATAAAAAATCATATACAAGAAATATTAAATGATTGACATCATACTCCAAAATTTTCTGTCATATCAAAAAGAAAAATTAACAATAAAATAAGATAAATTATTTTACAGATTCAAAGTAATTAACAATTTTTGATTTTAAAAATCATATATAAAGAATTTATGTTAAATAAAAATATTTGTATAGTAAACTTTTTTTTACATTACGAAAAATATAAAACTTCTGCTACTTTTTACTTCTGTATTAAAAAAATATTTCATATTTATTACAAAATCATTATCAAATAATTATTATTATGCTTTTTTAAAATCATTTTTTATAAAAAAAAGAGCATAGTTTTTTAAAAAATTATTTACATTATTATAGCTAATAACTGATACATGATTTACAACTTATAGAAATTATTAAAATTTATTTTTCAAAAATATAAATAAATCAAAATTTTTTATAAAAAATAATTTTATTGATAAAAAGTGTTTTTATTACATAAAAAACAAAAAATGCAGCTTTATTTTTAATTTTTAATTTCTACTATTTATTTTTAAGTAAATTTGTTATAAAAACTGTCAATTTAAAAAACTTATGTTTAAATTTTATTTTTTCTTTTTTTATATATATTGATAAATAACATCACTATTTTTTATATAAAAAAACTAAATTAATATGTTAAATAAATAAAAATACATAATATATTTAATACTAATATTAAATACTAATACCAAACCTTTTTACTTCCTAAGTATAAATTTGATTTATTATCTATACTTTAATATTTTTATAAACAAATATAATAAAAATAAATTTTAACAAAAATCATATTATATTAAAATGAACAAATATTTCTATAAGTTTTATAATTTAAAATAATAAGAATATTTTATATTAATGATTTTTAATAGGAATATAGATAAAATTATAAATTTTACATTTAAAAAATGAATATAAAATTACTTTAATTTATGAAAAAAATAAAAAAATTTCTTTTTTTAAAAAATATGCTTTATTTAAAGTTTTATTTTTTATTTATTATAAGAAAGAAAAAATATGATAACCATACTCTAAAAATTAAAAGAATAATTCAAAAATGATCAATAATTAAAGAACGTTTTAAAAATATCTTAAATATTAAAAATATTAACAGTATATAATAAAAAATCAAAAAATCTATATTGAAATATAAAATATATAAACTTATAATATATTTTCAAAAAATAAACTTATAAAATTTTATGAATATTTGAATGCAATGGAAATAGTTTTTTATATTATCACAATATTATATAAAAAATTACTGCAATTTATTATCAAACCTATTTTTTTAAAAAAAACATAATGTCAATTACTTTTTTTTAAAAAATAACTAGATTCCTTTCTTTTTAATCTTTAAAACAAAAACATAAATTTAATCTATTTTATTATATATTTTCATAAAATAAAAAAACAACACACAACAAAAATCTTTTCTATATAACTATCAGTTTTTAATATATAAAAAATAATTTATAGATAATATAAAATATTTTAGTAAAATTTAAATTTAAAATGTTGCACGCAAAAAATAAAAAATACAATTAAGAAAAAGTTAAAATAATGATGTTTTAAAAAAAATAAATAAAATTTTAACATAAAATGATTTTATAAGATCAATATTATTCCAATTTATAATTGGAATAATATTGAAATAAAAATAAAATATTTTTTTATAATTAATAAATATAAATAACGGAGAGTTTATGAGTATAAAAGTAGGCATTAATGGTTTTGGCCGTATTGGACGCATGGTATTTCGTGCTGCTCAAAAACGAAAAGATATTGAAATAGTTGCAATTAATGATATATTAGATATCGATTATATCGCTTACATGTTAAAATATGACTCAACTCATGGACATTTTAAAGGTGTTATTGCAGTAAATAAAAATAATTACCTATTAGTTAACGGTAAAAGTGTTTTCTGTACAGCAGAAAAAAATCCAGATAACTTATGTTGGGACGGGGTTGATGTTGTTGTTGAATCTACAGGGATTTTTTTAAATGATGAAACAGCACGCAAGCATATTATTCCAGGTCAAGCTAAAAAAGTAGTATTAACTGGACCCTCTAAAGATGCAACGCCTATGTTTGTTATGGGTGTCAATCATAACACTTATAATGGTCAAGATATTATTTCTAATGCTTCTTGCACTACAAACTGCTTAGCACCATTAGTTAAAGTTATACATGAAAAATTTGGGATTATTGAAGGTTTAATGACAACTATTCATGCAATAACCGCAAATCAAAAAACAGTTGATGGCCCTTCATATAAAGATTGGAGAGGGGGGCGTGGTGCTTTACAGAACATCATTCCTTCATCTACCGGTGCTGCTAAAGCTATTGGTAATATTATTCCTGAATTAAATGGAAAACTAACCGGTATGGCTTTCCGTGTACCAACGCCTAATGTTTCAGTTGTTGATTTAACTATTCGATTAAAAAAATCAACTAGTTATCAAGTAATTTGTCAAAAGATCAAAGAAGCAGCAAACAATGAATTAAAAGGGGTATTAGGTTATACTGAAGATGAAGTAGTTTCTACAGATTTTAATGGTGAGGAACTGACATGTATTTTTGATGCAAAAGCAAGCATTGCCTTAAACAATAACTTTGTAAAATTAATTGCTTGGTATGACAATGAAACCGGATATTCTCATAAGATCCTAGATCTAATTGCACATATTAGCAAATAAAAAATAAATTTTAAAACTTTTGTTTATTAATTCATAATATACTTTATATGATAAAAAAATAGACATTAACACATAAGTTTTAATAAAATATCTAATATTTTATTTTTAAAATTCGTATACAATTTTATATACTCTAATTTTTTGAAAAATATTAGAAGAATAAAAAAAATTATAAAATACAAAACTTAAAAAGTTATTCAGACGTATTTTCTAAAAATCAACAAATTTTTTATATTTGAAATTATTAGTTTTATTGCGAATAAAATAACATACAATAAAGAAACTTGGATGATATAAATAATAATTAAAATATTTTTTATGTTTTATCAAAGTATCATTCATGGAAATGATAAAAAAATAATATATCATAAATATACATGCATTTTTATAGAAAAATAATATCAAAACTGTTTCTACTAAAAATACAAAAAAATACTTTTAATATATAAAAATATTGTTTTATTTTATCCAAAAAAAACATAAAACCAAAAATTTTAGTTAAAAATAAAAATTTAAATAATCAAAAAAATAAAATAATTTACTTATATAATTTCTTTAAAAAAAGAAATACTTTTCGAAAAAGTATAATTTAAAAATGCTTTTATCTCTAATAAAATTAGTAGAAATTCAAATTTTGATAATGATATTCTTACTATACTAAAAATAAAATTATCATAAAAAATATCAAAAAAAACAAGAAATACTAAATTTGAAATAAGCTATAAAAATTATAGAAAAAACAAAAAATTATCTTCTCCAATAATTAAATTTACCTTAAAAAATGATATCTACCTAAAAAATTTTCTAAAAAAATAACTGCAATATTTTAAAAAAATATTATTTATACATTAAATTAAATTATTTATTTTTTATTAAAAAACTATTAGATAGTATATCTGTCTTCATTAGAAGACTTATCAAAAATAATAATTTTTGATCTATTAAAATAAACATTTTTTTATCTATTGATAATGATTAACAATTAATTATAGAACACTAACCAAAAAAACTATAAATTTAATACATCAGAATTCATATATAGATTGTATAATTTGCAAAATTATTATTTATTTCTTATGAAAAATTGCAAATCATCTATTTTTTAACTATTCATTGCTTTTATCTTAATTGATATAACAGATTAAGTTTTATGAAAAATTATTTATTATTTATAGTAATAATTTATTATTTAAAATATTAACTAATACAAAATGACTAAAAATATTAATATGTAAAAATTATTTTATCCTTAAAAAATTGCTGATTATTTTTATTTTAAAAATATATTTACATATAGTAATTAAGAACTATTATTGACATTCCCTCAATTTATATGAATCATTTATGACATAAAATGTATTACTATATAATTAATAAAAAGCAATATCAGAAACCAAATTAATCACTAAAACACCTGAAATAATTAACAAAATACCAATAATAGCTGGTAAATCTAATTGCTGATTATAGAAAAATATAGATGCCAAAGAAACTAAAACAACACCTAAACCAGACCAAATTGCATAAGCAATACCTAATGGCATCATTTTTACTACTTGAGATAAACCAAAAAATGAAATGGCATAACCAATAACAACAATAAATGATGGTAATAAACGTGTAAAACCATCTGCAGCTTTTAATGAAATTATTGCAATTACTTCAGCTATAATAGAAATTAACAAATAAGTTAATCCGTTCATTATGTACTCCTAAATAACTATTTTAACATTCAGATAGTATTGATTTTAATTACAAAAATATTTTTATAAAAAATAGAAAAAAAAGATGTTTTTTATATTTTATTGAACTTGTTTTATTTATATGATTTTTTGAGTTCTCATAAAAAATCTTTAGTTGATTTATTGTTTTTAATTTCAAAAAAATAGTTTAAAAGTAAAAAAATAAAAAATATCTTTTTATTTTACTAAAAAAAATCACTAAAATTACATTCTATCTCATATAATTGACACATCATTTAAAAAATTATAAACCTTCTTGATATTATATATAAAACAAATACCTAATAAAAAATAAATTTTTATAAAAAAAGCAATAATACTTTATGTCATAATAATTGATAACTAAATTAGTTTATTTCAATAAAAATTATAAATGAGCATACTTTTTATAATAAACATCCGAGAAATATTTAATAAAATCTTATTAAAAATTATACAAAGCGTGTATTTTTTATTATTAAATCATAAATATTTTACTAAATAAGTGATTTCAAAGATTTATTAAAATAAATGTGCTACATAACACAAAAACGTCAAAACTTGATAAAAGAAATATAAAAAAATTAATAATTTTTTTATGTGATGTAATAAATTATAATTTTTATTTTATTGTTTTAGATATATTTCATATACTTTTTAACATAAGAGATTCGTATATTTTTAAAATAATAACATACCTAAATAAAAAATAATTTTATTATAAATTCAATGCAAAAAATATAAAACAACAAACAAAAAAAAACAAATTAATACATTATTTTTATTAATTATTAAATTTCTATATAAGGTACAAATTATGCATTTTTTCTCAAAAATACCAAATAACGAAGAAATTTTACTAAAAAAAGCACATGCATTAGCAGGATATACAATAGCAGAATTAGCTTCTGATATAGGTATACCTATTCCATTTAATCTAAAAAATAATAAAGGTTGGGTAGGAGAATTATTAGAACATTGTTTAGGTGCAAATGCTGGAAAAAAAAAAGAAAAAGATTTTCTTAATTTAGGAATTGAGCTCAAAACAATCCCGATCAATCGATATGGTCAACCATTAGAGACTACTTTTATTTGTACCGCTCCATTAACCGAAAATATTGGAGTAAGATGGAATTCTAGTTATTTAAGATATAAACTTTCACGAATATTATGGATCCCAATTGAAGGTGAAAAAAAAATTCCATTAGGAAAACGCAAAATTACTCGTCCAATACTTTGGAGTCCAAATTTAATAGAAGAAAAATTAATAAAACAAGATTGGGAGGAATTAATGGATATGATTGTTTTAGGTTATATTGAAAACTTAACTGGAAATTATGGAGAAATATTACAAATTAGACCTAAAGCAGCCAATAAGAACATCTTAACAAAGGGTATCGGTAAATATGGACAACCAATAATGACTCAACCACGTGCTTTTTATCTTAAAAAAAATTTTACTAGCCAAATACTGATCAAATATCTTAATATTAATTAAATTTAGTATTTTTTTTATAATAATTAAATACTTCTTATGCAAAATATTTTTTATAATTAAACATTAAATATAAAGTAATCTTGTATTCTTATATATTATAATATATATTATTTATTCATAATAAAGTATTTATTTTTTTATATTTAATAATACCTTAAACACATCTCAAGAAAAAATATGATTTTATTTATATCATATTGTTTTTTATAAACAAAAATTTCATTATTTTTTGATTATAAAATATTTTGTTATATGTGCCAAAAAAAATTATATAATATCCATCTTAAATATAATTTTCATAAAAATAATATTATTAATTACTAAACGTTAATATATTTAATATCATTTAAAAAATTAAGGCAATAAAACATCTATGACAAAACATCTTTTTACTTCTGAATCAGTATCAGAGGGGCATCCTGATAAAATTGCTGATCAAATTTCAGATGCAATACTTGATGCAATTTTAGAACAAGACTTAAAAGCACGTGTAGCATGTGAAACTTACGTAAAAACAGGTATGGTAATGGTTGGCGGTGAAATTACAACCACTGCTTGGGTAGATATTGAAGAAATTATTCGTCGAACAATACGTAAAATTGGTTATACAAGCTCTGATATGGGTTTCGACGCTAATTCTTGTGCTGTTATAAATACTATTGGAAAACAATCACCTGATATTAATCAAGGAATAGACCGAAAAAATCCTTTTGAACAAGGTGCAGGTGATCAAGGAATTATATTTGGTTATGCAAATAATGAAACCGATGTTTTTATGCCAGCACCAATTACTTATGCTCATCGTCTAGTAGCACGTCAAGCTGAAGTAAGAAAAAATGGTACTTTACCCTGGTTACGCCCAGATGCTAAAAGTCAAATTACTTGTCAATATGAAAACAACAAAATTGTTGGCATTGATACTATTGTATTATCTACTCAACACGATCAAGGAATTAACCAAAAAGTATTATTTGCAGCTGTTATGGATGAAATTATTAAACCAGTATTACCTAAAGAATTATTAACAAAAAATACAAAATATTTTATTAATCCAACAGGTCGTTTTGTCATAGGTGGCCCAATGGGGGACTGTGGTTTAACTGGACGCAAAATTATTGTCGATACTTACGGTGGTATGGCTCGCCATGGCGGTGGAGCATTTTCCGGGAAAGATCCATCTAAAGTTGATCGGTCTGCTGCTTATGCAGCTCGATATATAGCAAAAAATATTGTTGCAGCAGGACTAGCTTCTCGTTGTGAAATCCAACTATCTTACGCTATTGGGATAGCTCAATCTACATCGATCATGATAGATACTTTTGGTACAGCAAAAGTAAAAAATGACAAACTTATTCACTTAATAAATGAAATGTTTGATTTACGACCTTATGGTTTAATTAAAATGCTTAATTTATTACAACCTATTTACCTTAAAACATCAGTATATGGACATTTTGGACGTTCTCAATTTCCGTGGGAAAAGACAGATAAAGTATCTGCACTATGTTCTGCAATTTAGTTTTATTTTTAATTATTATATTAAAAATTTTAGATAATTATAAAAAAAATAATAATTTCATATTCAAAAAAATTTAAATCTATTAAGTCTAAATTATAATAAATATTATATTTTAGTAATTTTTACTAAACAAGAAAACTGTAAAATCTATTTTTTGTTTAAAACAGATTTTATAATCAGTATTTTCTAATATAATATTAATAATTAATTGATCAAATTATCTTTTAATAAATAATTAAAAGTATTTTATTATGCTATAACTTCAACACCTTGATTTCTGTATTTCTCAACTAATGCACAAGCAATTGCTTCTGTTTCAGCATCCGGATTACCACTAATATCCATTGAACGAAAATGCAGCTGAAATGCACTAATAATTTTGCGTGTTTCTTCGTCAAGTTCACCTGATTGAGGAATTTTATCATACCCATATTTTTGTAATTTTTGTTGAATAACTAATACGTTAGCAGGTGAATATGGTGATCGACCTGCTAAATATTTTTTAACCGTTATTTCATCTGGCCAAGCACCAATACCAAATGCAGCTAACCTCTTCCAAGGAAAAAGTTTGCCTGGATCATACTTTCTTAAAGGAGCAATATCACTATGTGCTAAAACATTATCGGGAGTAATATTGTATTTTCTTATGATATCTTTTGCCAAAAAAATAATGGCTGAAATTTGTTTTTCAGTAAATGGATACCATATCCTACTGCCAAATAAATCTTCAGTAAATCCTTTATTAACTATTTCTATACCAATAGAACTATAATTAATATTTAATTTTCCATTCCAATTACTCAAACCTGCATGCCAAGCTTTTTTATTTTCTGGAACTAAATTAAAAATCACTGGTTTTCCATTTTTTGTTTTAAGATGTTTAGGAATAAGATAATGAGCACTTACTTGAGCCTGTGTTAATAGATCTAATGATCTGGCATCATTCACCACCGTATAATGAAATATCAAAAATTTAATTCTATTATTTTGACTGATAGAAGAAAAAGATTGATCTATATAATAATTACCTTTATCAATAATATGTTGTTCAGAAGAGCAACCAATTATCATTATTAATATTAATAAAATAATTAATAATTTGCCCATATGAACTCCATATAACTATTGTAATATTAATAATGTAATATTACATTATAAAAAAATACTTTATTGCAAGATTTAAGATTAAATCTTTAAATTCTTATATTTTAATTGAAAATTTATTTACATAGTATTTATTTTATTTTATTAGTTTAAATGTAATTATTAAAAATACTTTAAAAAATTTAAAAATTTTTTATAAAAAACTGTACTGCTGAATTATATAATCTATATATCAAAAAAATAGAAATATTTTTTTATATTATAATAAATTTAAAAATATGATATATGCTTATTATAATTATAAACGATCGGAGGAATTGGAAATTATTGAATGATAATCACTATTTATATTTTTTATAATAAAATAAGAAAATTTAAATAATTAATTATATAATATTATCACTGCTATAATCTTTCTTACAACATTTTAAAAACTCATTATGTGTTTTTTATAATTGTTAAAATAAAAAATGTAATTAAAAAAATAACATAATACAAAATTTTTTTTGTATAAAAAAAACTGCCTGATTTTTTTTAATAAAATTATAATATCTTCAAAAATTTTAATCGTTTAAAAAAATAATTTTATATAAATCTACATCAATTAAAAACAAAAAACTATGTTTATATTTATTTATTAATAATATTTTATACTATTTAGTAACTAAAGAAATAATATAAAACATAAAATTATTATATTGAAAAGATATTTGAAAATATTAATTTTTAAAAACTGATTTTTAAATAAGAAATATATCGTTAGTTCACTAATATTAATAATTATACAACAAAATATTTTGATGTTTTATAACTATCTAGATAAAAATATTTCTTTTTTATTATAAATATGCACATATAATACTTTTAATTTGTATTTCTATATTTTACAAAAAATATTTTTTGTACATAATTTTATATATGATTCTAATAAACAAAAAAATACTTCACAAAATATTTTTACTACTAAAATGCTATAATTGATACAATCACATTAATATTTAAAATATATTAATTTTAATATTTTAATTTTTATCTAAAAAGTATTAAATTAATAACTTTAATTAATGTTATTAAAACAAAAAATAAAATTCAAAAAACATTCATATTAAATGACTATTAATAATTAATATATGTTTTGTAAATATATAACTGATATTTTAATAATCTTAAATTTCATACTTTTAATACAATCATACTCATTCGTCTATATTCTTTATAAACATTTCAACTATTATTAAAAACAATAAATTGACATTTATCATGAATATTCAACTATAAAAATTATTTTATTTTTTACGCATATATATTAACACGGTCACGTAATTTTTTACCTGGTTTAAAGTGAGGTACAACTTTTTCTTTTAAAAAAATTTGATGACCAGTTTTAGGATTACGACCAATACGCGAAATATGGTAATGAATAGAAAAACTTCCAAATCCACGAATTTCAATACGCTCTCCTTTAGTAAGGGTAATACTCATATGTTCAATCATTAATTTTATAGTTTTTGCAATTAATTTTGCTGGTATATAAGATAATTCATTAACAAGTCTTTCGATAAGTTCAGACTTTGTCATAATATTTCTCCTTTAAAATATTGCTTTTTTCTTAATAAATAAGAAAAATATTTTTTATTATGATACATTTACTTTTTATTCACCTTTAGCTACTTTAAAAGCTTCAGCCATAGCATTATTGATAAAATCACTGCTTTCTTTTTTGCTGACAGTAGTAATTATATCTTTTTCGTTAACTTCATCTTTTGTATAAAACGATAAGACAATCATACGATTTTTTCTGTCAACACCAGTATATTTGGCTTCAACAATACGATCGACTTTAAACATTTTATAAAAATCTTCTTTTAGACGATCACGCACAACATCTGATATACGTAAATAACCTTCAACACCTGCAGCTAATTCGATGGTAACTCCTTTTTCGTCAACCAAAACTACTTTGCCACTAACAAGAATACCTTTTTTATGAGAAGATAAATAAGCATTAAATGGATCTTCACCTAATTGTTTAATTCCTAATGAAATACGTTCACGTTCAGCATCAACTTGCAAAACAACAGCAGAAATTTCATCTCCTTTTTTATATTGACGTACAGCTTCTTCACCTGGAATATCCCAAGATATATCAGATAAATGAACTAAACCATCGATACTACCTTCTAAACCAATAAAAATACCAAAATCAGTAATAGATTTTATTGTTCCTTCAACACGATCATTCTTATTATGTGTTTCTGCAAATTGTTGCCATGGATTTGGTTGACATTGTTTTAAACCCAATGAAATACGACGACGTTCTGCATCAATATCTAAGACCATAATTTCAACAACATCAGATACATTAACAACTTTAGATGGATGAATATTTTTATTAGTCCAATCCATTTCAGAAACATGTACTAAACCTTCAACACCTTCCTCTATTTCAACAAAACAACCATAATCAGTAAGATTAGTGACACGTCCTTTTAATTTAGTTTTTTCTGGATAACGTTTAGCAATTTCTACCCAGGGATCTTCTCCAAGTTGTTTTAAACCTAAAGAAACACGTGTTCTATCCCTATCAAATTTCAATATTTTAACATTAATGTCATCGCCAACATTAACAATCTCACTTGGATGTTTTACTCGTTTCCAAGCCATATCAGTAATGTGCAATAAACCATCAACTCCACCTAAATCAACAAATGCACCATATTCAGTTAAATTTTTTACAACACCTTTAACTTCCATACCTTCTTGTAGGGTTTCAAGCAAATGAGTGCGTTCAGCACTAGTTTCGGACTCAATCACAGAACGTCTCGAAACAACAACATTATTACGTTTTTGATCTAATTTGATAACTTTAAATTCGAGCTCTTGATTTTCTAAATTGATTGTATCACGAACGGGACGCACATCTACCAATGAACCAGGCAAAAATGCACGAATACCTCTTAATTCTACAGTAAAACCACCTTTTACTTTACCATTAATAATTCCAATTACTGTATCAGTATTTTTATATGCTTTTTCTAACATTAACCAAGCTTCATGTCTTTTTGCTTTTTCACGAGATAAAATCGTTTCACCAAAACCATCTTCTACTGCGTCTAAGGCAACATCAATTTTATCACCAATTTGGATTTCTAACTCACCCTGTACATTTTTAAATTGATCTATCGGAATTGCTGATTCTGACTTCAAACCTGCATCGATTAATACTATATCTTTATCTATAGCAACAACAATACCACTAACAATAGCACCCGTGCGAGTTTCAACACTTTGTAAAGATTTTTTAAAAAGTTCAGCAAACGATTCTGTCATAGTAAGATCTTCAAAAATTTTAATTTTTAATTTTCCATTTAACATCCTGATAAAATGGTTTTTTTATACATATTTTGTAACATTCCTTGTAACAAATCTTTATTAAATCAAACAAAAATCAAAACCATACTGATAAAAATTAATAGATATGACTGGTTGTTATATCTCAATATTTATCGTATTATATTGATAATATTCGCTTTTTTATATAATCAAGTGCCTTTTTAATCACTCCTTTAATAGATAATTTTGTGGAATCTAAAATATAAGCATCTTTTGCAGGTTTTAACGGTGCTATCACTCTATGGCGATCACGATAATCACGTTTTTTAATCTTTACTAAAAGATCACTTAATTTTACATCGAAACCTTTTTTTTGTAGCTGTTTCATACGTCTACGAGCACATTCCCCAGGTGTTGCATCAAGAAAAATTTTTATGGGTGCATCAGGAAATACTACAGTTCCCATATCACGTCCATCAGCAATTAAACCTGGGTTCATACGAAATTCTCTTTGCCTGCTTAATAATGCTTTTCTAACTTCGGGGAAAACCGCTGTAAGAGATGCAAGATTACTAATTTTATCTCTACGAATTTCATCGCTAACCTCTTCCCCTTCAAGAAAAACACTTAATTCTGCATCTCTAGGTTTAAAAGATACATCAAGATTAGCTGCTAATGGAATTAATGCTTTTTCAGATTTAATATCAACATGATGATATAATGCTGCTAAAGCAAGAACACGATAAATAGCACCAGAATCAAGTAACTTCCAACCTAGCTCATTTGCTAATGCTTTAGATAATGTACCTTTACCAACTCCACTTGGACCATCAACTGTAATAACAGGTGGTACAATTACCATTGTATTATACTCCTATTTTTTTATAGAAAAATCTTTCAAAAACTAATACTCTATCAAAATTTATCTTATTATACTTAATTTATTGCATTATAGTATCTATAACTTAACATTTCTAATTGTTGAAAATAATTTGGAACAGTTTTATTAACACAATCAGGATTTAGAAGTGTAACCGCCGTATTAGATAAAGCAATAAGTGAAAAACACATAGCAATACGATGATCATTATAAGTCATAATTTTTGCATAATTCAGTTTTTTAGGCGATAATATCCGAATATAGTTATATCCTTCTTTAACTTGAACTCCAAGTTTTCTTAATTCAAATGCCATTGCACTTAGTCTATCACTTTCTTTTACTCGCCAATTATAAATATTACGAATAACCGTTTCGCCATCAGCAAAAATTCCTAAAATAGCAATTGTCATAGCTGCATCAGGAATCTCATTTAAATCCATATCAATCCCAATTAATGTATTACGTTTACATTCAATAAAATTTCTGCCTAAAACAACGTGAGCTCCCATTTTTTTAAGCAGACAAGCAAATTTAATGTCACCTTGCAAACTATTTTTACCAACACCTGTAACTCTAACAATACCACCTTTTATTGCTGCTGCAGCTAAAAAATATGAAGCAGTAGAAGCATCACCTTCTATAATATACTTACCTGGAGAAATATATTTTTGTTGAGATTTAATATAAAATTTATAATAGCATTCATTTTCTACTTCAACTCCAAAATCGCGCATCAATCTAAGTGTAATATCAATATAAGGTTTTGAAACAAGATTACCTTTTATTTTAATAATAGAATGATGTGATGCTAAAGGTGCTGCAATCAAAATAGCTGTTAAAAATTGACTAGAAATATGGCAATCTAATGTGATATTCTCACCACCGCAAAATCCTCCTTTTATTTTTATAGGTGGATACCCATATTTTTCAAGATACTCAATTTGTGCACCACCTTGTTGCAATGCTTCGATTAAATGCAAAATTGGACGTCGTTTCATTCTGGGTTCCCCAGTTAACACAATAGCATTATTACTTAATGATAAAACTGCAGTTAATGAACGAATTGCTGTGCCTGCATTTCCTAAAAAAATCTCTAAACCATTTTTATAATTAAAGAAATTGCCAATACCTTTTATAATACATTTTTTACGATTATTAAGTAATTGATATTCTACGCCTAAAATTTTTAAAGCTTTTAACATGTAAAAAATATCAGTACTATCTAATAAATTAGATAATATTGTTTCTCCTTTTGCTAATGCAGATAACAAAAGCACCCTGTTCGAAATACTTTTTGAACCAGGTAATTTAATAATACCATTAACATAAGAAATCGGTTGTATAGTTAAACTCTTCATCAATAAATAAAAATTTTAGCAAATAATTTAATTTACAATTATAATACATTTATAATATGCATGTTATGTATAAATTCGCAAAAAAAAATCATAAATTATTTAATTTATTTATTCTTGTCTTCAAAATACATCATAAACTCAACGAGTTTTTGTACACCATCTAAAGGCATAGCATTATAAATTGAAGCACGTAATCCTCCTTTTGTTTTATGCCCTTTAAGAAAAAGCAATCCTTTTCTTTTAGCTTCTTGCACAAATTCAGCATCTAAACCATTTTTTATGATTTCAAAAGGAATATTCATTAATGATCGGTTAACAGGGTAAATCCTATTAATATAAAATTTACTATTATCAATGGTATCATATAATACTTTAGCTTTTTCTTCATTTCTTTTTGCTATTTCTGTTAATCCACCTTGTTCTTGAAGCCATTTAAAAACCAAACTTGATAAGTACCATGAAAAAGTAGACGGCGTGTTATACATTGATTTATTATTAGCTAATAAAGTGTAATTAAGAATAGAAGGTGTAGATTTCCTAGGATTTCCTAGTAAATCTTCTCGAATAATTAATAATGTAATACCTGCTGGACCAATATTTTTTTGTGCACCAGCATAAATAACCCCAAACCTGCTAACATCAAGCGGCTCAGATAATATTGCTGAAGAATAATCAATAATAACAATCTTGTTTGATGAAAAATGAGGTAACGAACGACAAGCAATGCCATCAATTGTTTCATTAGGACAATAATGCAAATATTTTGCACTATTTGTCAATAACCAATCATCCATAGATTTGATAGTTATATAATTAGAATCTTCTTTTACAATATTTATTGCATTAACAATAGAATATTTTTTAGCTTCATTTGCAGCAGATTGTGACCAATATCCACTAATAATATAATCCACTGTTTCATTATATTGAAACAAATTTAATGGTAATGCTGAAAATTGCCCTCTCGCACCACCATGACAAAACAAAACTTTATAATTTTGAGGTATTTTAAGTAATATACGCAAGTTCTCTTCAGCTTCGTGCACCATTTCTAAAAATTCTTCACTACGATGACTAATTTCCATTACAGAAACACCCATACTATTCCAATTACAAAGCTCTTGTTTTGCGCGCTGTAAAACTTCTTCTGGTAGCATAGCTGGACCAGCACTAAAATTATATATTTTACTCATAAAGATACTCTATACTAATTTTAAAGTTATAATTTAATATATTTAAAAATCAGTCATACTATTAAAAATATATTTTTAATTACATATTTTTAAAAATAGAAATATTGTTAATATAATTAAAATTATATTTTAATAAAAACATTGAAAAAATAATCTAAGTATAGCGGAAATGAAAAAACTATCCTTACGATAATTAATATTGATTTTTATTATTTTAAAAATTGTTAAAATTAAATTTATCTAATTGTTATTAATCAAATCTTAAATCATTTTATTTATAAAAATAAAATTTTAAAATATACAGAACATTAAAATAATTTTTTTTAAAAAAAAATATTATTTTTTAGTTTCTATCTAAAAAATAATAATTCATTTAAACACATTATCTATCAATCAACTACATAAAAAATTAAAATTATAAAAATAAGAATTAGTTTTTTTTGCCTTGTCTAAAAATTTTTTTATTCACATAATATATAAAATTATATTTTTATTTAAGTTATATTAAAATTATTTAATTTTTATATAAAACTCAAAAATTTTTATAATAAAATCACTTTGTGATTTAATAATTTAAAATCATTAATATTTTTTTTATATTACTAATAAAGGATTATGTATATAAAAATTATATTTTGATTTTTTTTATATTTTATATAGAAAATTAATAACTATTTATTATTTATTTTTTAACATCATATTTATTAGCGATTTTGTTAATTAAATTTTGTAATTCACCTTGTTCATACATCTCAACTATGATATCACAACCACCAATTAATTCACTTTCGACCCATAACTGGGGGAATGTTGGCCAATTAGCATACTTAGGTAACGCAAAACGAATATCGGAACATTCTAAAATATCTATATAAGCAAAACGTCTAGAACAAGCAGAAAGAACTTGTGCCGCTTTTGCTGAAAAACCACAACTGGGAAATTTAGGGGACCCTTTCATATACAAAAGAATTGGATTTTCTTTTATTTGTTTTTCAATTTTTTTAAAAATATTCATTTTTATTTCCTTTAAATTTACTGATAAAATTTATTTAGACATATCATATATTTAAAATACTTTTAATATATTTATATTTAAAATATTTATTATATATTTAAATATTAAGAATAAAGTAATTCTATAAAAAATTATAATTAAAAAAATATAAAATTTAAATATAATTTAATATAACAAAATAAAATATCATTAAATTTAAATATCAAAGTAAATACTTTAGTTTTTTATTCAACAGAAATCACCAATAAAATTTGCATTTTTTATAAAAATTCTAATACACAAATCTTTCTTTAGAAATTAAACAAAAATAAATCTAAAATTTAAAAAATAAAAATAAAAAATATATATACCGGTTAATTAAAAAATTCACCAAAAAAATATTTTTTATTACACTTAATCTTATTTCTATAAATTGCATACATAATTTTAAAAAATACTATTAAAATAAATTATTTTTCATATATTATCCTAATAATATTATTTTAATAATTTACTTATAAACACAAATTAATTGTATTTTTTATATTATTATTTTTAATGTTAACAATTTTCAAAAAAAATTAATTAAACAAATGTTTTTGTCTCAAATTTAATTTATTTTTCAATTGAAAAATATTTTTTAATAAAAATTTAATTATTTTTATATTTTTTATAAAAAACATTTTTAAAGTTCAATATTTATTGATAAGAAAATTATATTTATTATTAACAAAATATATTATGAATTATAAAAACAGCATAAAAAATAAAAGAAAACTACAAAAAATCAAATTAAATATATTATTATTTTCATACATTCTAAAATAGAAAAATATCAAAAAAATTGTATTTCTTATACAATAATAATTATTTAAAATCTGTAAAATTTATAAAAATATTATTTATTCTATGCAATATAAAAAGAAAAATATTAAATTTAAATATAAAAATTACATTTTTAATTTTCAAAAAAATCTAAAAAAATAAAATTTTTTATTAAAAATTAAAAATAAAAAAATCTATATAAAACATTTCTGTACAATTTTTTTTACCGCATTTTTTATAGCATCATTATGAATACTTTCGCTTATTTCACATGTAAATGCAACCATAATTATATGCTTAGCATCTTGAGAATGAATACCTCTTGAACAAAGATAAAATAACTGTTCAATATCAATTCCCCCTACAGTAGCAGCATGAGTGCATTTAACATCATCAGCATAAATTTCTAATTGTGGTTTTGTATATACTTCTGCTTTTTCGCCTAATAACAAATTATTATTTTTCATGTTTGCAGAAATGTTTACTGCTTTTTGTGAAACTTTAATTATACCATTAAAAATGGCTTTACTATCATCTAATACAATAGATTTGTGTAATTGATTACTATTACAAAATGGTTCATTGTGCTCAAGATAAGTTCTTATATCAATAATTTGATCATTTTTTGGTAATAACAAACTATTCAAAAAAAATGTGCTACCTCTACCTTGTAAATTAACACTTGTATGATTTCGGGATAATTTAGAACCAATAAAAATACCGATACTTCTAATGTTGCTATTTTCTCTTGCAACAAAATCATTATGAGAGAAATGAAAACTTTTTTCATTTTCAAAACTAAATTTTATATGATTTAAAAAACTATTCTCACTGATATTAGCTGTTAAACGACTTCCTGTTAAATGTGGTTTATCATTTAAAGAAATAAAATGTTCAATAACTTGTGCTTTACTATTAGCTTCAATTTCTAAATGATAACGATAGTGACTAGTATTAATATAATACTTTGAATTTGATCCTGAGGTAATATTTAAAATATAAAGTGGTTTTTCTACTATTTGATTAGAACCAAGCTTAATTAATAATGGTTGAACAGATAAACTTTCTGTTAAATACAAGAATATATCATTGTTAAGAATAGGAATAGGAAAATTTTTAATCATATCGTTCATATTAATCTGATAAGGAAAAAAATCATCACTACTTAAAGTAGGAATAAAATATCCATCAATTAATACAATTCTCCATCCATCTAAATTAGTAATACCTATATTTTTAAAATTTTTAGATTGAATATTATGAAATTTATTATTGGTTAATTGATATTTAGAAGTTAATATTTTTTTTAATGGAGTATAATGCCATTCTTCATTTTGAAATGATGGAAATCCCATTTTCTCTACTAAATGCCAATAAGTTAATGCTTCTTTTTCATTTGCTCTAGTACTATTATAAAAAATTTTTGAAAAATTTTTTAATGCTTGTTGATTTAACATTTCCATTTATTTTTTATTCTCTTTTTTTTGCGCTTTATCAATAAATCAACCATAATCTTGCTGCCTATACAATATTCAAAAAATATTGAACAGTCAAAAAAATATTATAAATAATTTATATTATCAATAATGTTAATATTAACATAAATACTAAAGATTTTTTAAAATTTTTTAAAGATAAGATAATAAATAAAAAAGAATGTAATTCCATTATAATTTTCTAATAAAATAATTATTTTATCAATAATTTTACGAAATCATATTATACAAAAAATATTTTTATATACAACTTCTATTAAAAAATAATTTATTTAATATCATTTAATTATTAATATAATATATTAATAATTGTATTAAATAATTGTATTAAATAATTGTATTAAATAATTGTATTAAATAATTGTATTAAAGAAATATTTTATAGTTTCTAATATGTTTACTAAAACACATACTTTAAGTATATTTTATATTTTTTATAAAAAATTATTAAAATAAAACAATATTTCGGCAGTAAATACAGTTTGCACACATTAAAAAATAAAAATTAAAAATATAATTTTAAAAATATTTTTTCATATCTTTATAATTTCTCAAAAACTATTCTTTAATATTTTATCAAAATATAATATAAAAATACATTTTTTAATTAAATGTACTCATAATTATACATTTCTATAATTCTTTCAAAAAGAATATAATAACAAATATGAATATCAATTTTAAAGAAATTTTAAAATTGATAATTTCATCTTTTCTAGAAAATAATCAAACAAAAAGATAGTAGTTATTATTTTTATATTTGTAAAAATGCTCTTTATATAATATTCTTTATAAAATTTTTAAATATTAATACGATTAATAATTATTAGTTACTAATTTTTTTATTTATTCTCTTTTAAAGCAAGAGAATTTCCGATATTTATTTTTTGTTTTTCATACTTAATATTGTCTTTAAGATCATTGCATTCAGGTATTTTTTTATTTAAATCTAAAGTAATTTTTTTTGATGTCCCAATAAAAAATCCACCATCTTCGATTGATAAATTTTCACTAAAAATTTCACCTTCTATTATACCATTTAGCTGGATTTTAATAACATTAGATTCCACACGACCATCTATTTTTCCATGAATAATTATTTTTTTTGCTAAAATACTACCTGTAACCATACCATTTTTTGTGACAATCACAGTATTTTCTTTACAAAAAATATTTCCAACATATTTACCATCAATAAATATATCTGAATCTGATATAATATCTCCAGTAAAACAAGTTTTAGAACATATGATCGTTCTTTTATCATTTTCAGTTTCGTTTGTCTTTTTTTTGTTTTTTATAGCTTCTATTTCTCTTTTTTTAAACAAAATATTTCTCCTAAAATAATAAATAATAAGAAAACTAGAGATTAATCCGGTGCCAAAAGAAATCAAAAAAAATTCATTAAAATACATAATAATAGACAAGCACCATGTAATAATAGCTACATTGATTAATCGCATATTATCCTCCATATAATCTCAATTAACTAGCAAAAAATTTAATTAATTATTTTTTATTTTTTCTTATAAAAACTTATGCTGTAATTATTATTTATTTTAAAATAAAAATAATAAAAATTTTATATCACTTCTAAAAAACATAAAATCATTTCAATTGAGATCAAATATACAATTATCATAAAAAATATCTTTTTTAATATTTTTTTATTGAAAATAAATGATATTTTCATTACTTACTTAAAAGTACATGTTTATATAAAAAATATAGTTAATAATATAAATCTGTCAATATTATGATATCAATTCATTAATTGTCATCAACTTTTTGATATAATATTTTTAATTATCATTATAAATTTTTAAGATTTATTCCATAAAGGTATTGCTTTAAACATCTTTATATAAAAATCTTTTAGTTTAAAATACCCATCAACTTTATTAAATTAAAATTCTTTATTATTTAGATTTTTTTAAAAAATCATAATAATTTATCATTTATCAACAGTAATCACATGTTAATTAAACATTAACAAACTTAAAAAATATATCAAAATTTACTTTTAAATGTTTTTTAAAAAATAATTTTTTATGTTTCAAAACTAATTATTAGTTTAAGCATATTTAAACAAAAAAATATATATCAAATGTAAAAAATTTGATATATATGATAATTAAGAAAATTAATCTATATTTATTTATAATTAATACAAGAATTTATAAAAATTATGTGTTGCAAAAAAAATAAATAACAAAATTATAATATTAAAATATAATTTTAATAAAAAAATAAAAATTTGACAAAATATAACAAAAAATATTAATTACAAAAAATTAATACAAAGAATATTTTTTTAAATTATTAAAAATATAAAAAGTAGATATTTTCAATATACTTTTTAAAAAATAGATTTACTAAATATATAGCAAGATATTGAAACCATTCAAAAATAAATAATTTTAATAATTAGGTTAATATAATAAATCACATAATATTTTATAAATTTTTTATTTCATGATAAAGATTTTATCTAAAAAAGAATTTATTGATAAAAATCACAAAAGCAAATAATTACTAATGCAAAAAATATTTTAATACATAATCAAAAAATCAATATTTAAATTAAACAAAAAATACAAAAAATATTTAAATCAAAGATAAATAAATTATATAATAAAGTCATTTGTATAATTTAAAATAAAAAGTTTTTAATTTTTATAAAATTAGAAATTATATAATAATTTTCTTAAAAATTATAAATTTTATTCTTAATTACTCATATATTAATAAAATTTTATCTCAATTATTGACACATTTTTTTAAAAAAATTTATAAATATTAGTTATTAAAAATATTATCTAATTAATAATTCATCATCTAATAAATTTAATTATTTTTTAAATAATTATACGATAATAAAATTTTATTGATCAATAAAATTTGATAAAGAAAAAATATTAGATAAAATATTGTTTAATTTTTATAAATTTTTTTTCTAAATAGCATGTACTATATATCTATAGATGCAAACTTTTAGAAAAATGTCTATTTAATACTACATATAACTTCTTAATATATGAAAATATATTAATAAAAACTTTTAATATAAAATTAATATATCTTAAAATAAGTAATAAATCATAAAAAATAAGTTTACTTTTTATATCACAAACTTAATCACATTCTTTTAAAATTTATTTTTATTAAAAAATAAATTTTCTTATTTGTAATCTCGTCCTAAATTTATTAGGATAAGATTATCAATCTTAATTCTTAAAAATTACTTTAGTTTACAATACATGTTAAAATGATTAAAAAAAGATCTAACAAAAAAAAAGATATTCTATTAACAAAACCTATTGAAAAATTAGGTGATTGGGAATTTAATGAAAAAATTGCCAACATTTTTCCTGATATGATAAAACGTTCTATTCCTGGATATTCTAATATTCTTAGGATAACAGGAATGTTAGCAGAGCGTTTTGTAAAACCTAACAGTTTTGTTTACGATCTAGGCTGTTCTTTAGGAGCAGTAACACTATCAATACTTTGTAATAGTAATTTAAAAAACTATAAAATAATTGCTATTGATAATTCAAAATCCATGATCAAACTTTGCAAAAAATCTGTATATGCTTACAAAACAAAAATCCCTGTTGAAATAATTTTAGAAGATATCCTTAATACAAAAATAAACAATGCTTCCATGGTTGTATTAAATTTTACATTGCAATTTATCACTCCTATAAAACGTCAAGAACTAATTGATCGTATTTATAAAGGTCTAAATCCTGGCGGATTATTAGTATTATCAGAAAAATTTAGTTTTAATGATAAAAAAATTAATAATTTATTATTTAATATGCATTATGATTTTAAACTTGCTAATGGATATAGTGTAAAAGAAATTTATCAAAAAAAAAACATGTTACATAATATTATGATTACTGATTCAATAAAAAAACATAAATCAAGATTAAATATAGCTGGTTTTAATCATTATGAATTATACTTTCAATATTTTAATTTCGGTTCACTTCTAGCCATTAAATCACAAAATAGATGATAAACTTTGGTTTTTTTTATCAAAAAATAGCTGTTGGACCACTTAGTATTTGGCTAAAAACTTTACCATATCAAATTGAACAATGGGAAAGAAAACAAAATATACAATCTAAATATTGGAAAAAAATAGTAAACAATTTACCAAAAATTACACCAGCTTATATAAATCTAAAAACAGGCATCATTGCCAAAAACACAGCAAATCTTTCTTTAAAAGATACAGAAAAAATTATTCAATTACTAAAAAAATTAATGCCATGGCGTAAAGGTCCATTTTCTATATATGGTATTAATATTGACAGTGAATGGCGATCAGATTTAAAATGGCAACGTATAATCCCTTATATTTCAAAATTAAAAAACAAATTAGTACTTGATATAGGATGTGGTAATGGATATTACATGTGGAGAATGCTAGGCGAAAATGCAAAATTTATAGTAGGTATTGATCCTATCGAACGATCTTTATATCAATTTGAAGCCATTCGTAAATTACTTGGTAACATTCAAAAAATACATTTATTACCATTAACCATTGAACAATTGCCAAAATTAAATGCATTTGATACAGTATTTTCAATGGGTGTTATTTATCATTCTCGTTCACCATTGGAACATTTATACAAAATAAATAATCAACTAGTTTCGGACGGTGAACTAATATTAGAAAGTCTAGTTATTGAAGGTGATGAAAATCAATGTTTAATACCTACTGAACGTTACGCTAAAATGCGTAATATATATTTTATCCCATCAGCAAAAATGTTAAAAATTTGGTTAAAAAAATGCAGATTTTACGACATAAAAATCATAAGTCAAACACTAACAACAACACAAGAACAAAGAAAAACACTCTGGATGAAAAATGAATCACTAGAAGACTTCCTTAAACCAAATAATCATAATTTAACACTTGAAGGGTACCCAGCCCCAATACGGGCTGTTTTGATTGCAAAAAAATGTAAAAAATAATTACCTTTTTTAATTGGAATAACAGAAAATTTTATTGTATTTTTATCAAAAAAAAATCCTATGATGATAGATCATATACATTATGAATATACAATCTATAAAAAAACATATAGTCATGTAATAATTATTTTAATTAAAATATAATTTTTGTAATTGTGATAATCTTCTCTATAATACAAAAAATACAAGAAAAATTATCTCATATAAAAAATAAAAACTATTTTTCTACAAAAATTAAACAATAAAAATCGATCATTTTACTTCATTATATTTTATAAAATCTTGATTAATATAAAACTATAGTGATCAAAAAAATTTTTTATTAAAAATAATACCATTTTTATTAAAAGATATAATTAAATATTAAATAATATTTAAATTTAAACAACATTTTAATAAAAGAATCAAAAAAACATAAAATTAAAATAAATTAAACAAAATTAATGTTTTTAAAAAAATTAGCAATTTTGAATATATAATTATACATAATCATTATTTTTAATAAACTTATGCCTTATTAAAAATAAAAAAACCGTTTATATAAATTTTAGATAAAAGCATCAATATTATGCTAATATTTAAAGATCAAATATAACATTTTTATTCTAGGGTCATGAAGTGAATATTTATGCTTTACTTTCAGAAAAAATTACTCGTGCATTAATTACTGCAGGTGCTCCTAAAAATATTAATGCCCATGTACGTCCTTCAAAAAAAAGAAAATTTGGTGATTATCAATCTAATGGAATTATGATTGCAGCAAAAAAAATGGGTATTCCTCCTCGTAAATTAGCTGAAAAAATATTGAATCTATTAAAAATAGACGAAATTGCTAGCAAAATAGAAATTGCTGAACCTGGTTTTATTAATATTTCTCTTAATAAGTCATGGATAGCAAAAAATATTTCACTAACTCTACAAGATTCTAAATTAGGTATCACTTCTATTAATCCACAAACAATCATTATTGACTATTCTTCTCCAAATATAGCAAAAGAAATGCATATTGGACATTTGCGTTCTACTATACTAGGAGATGCTATTGCTCGTACATTAGAATTTTTAGGTCATAACGTTATACGTGCTAATCATATAGGTGATTGGGGAACACAATTTGGTATGTTAATTGCATATCTTGAAACAGTAAAAAAAGAAAAAAAAAATATATCATTATCTGAAATAGAAAATTTTTATCGTGAAGCTAAACAATATTATGATAAAAATAAAAATTTTTCTGCACTTGCACGTAATTATGTTATCAAACTACAATCTGGTAACAAACATTGTCGAAAAATATGGCATTATTTAGTTGATCTTAGTATGAAAAATAATCAACAAATCTATAATCGATTAAATGTCACATTATCTAAAAAAGATATCATAGGAGAAAGCTTTTACAATGATATGTTACCAGATATTGTTACTGATCTAAAAGCTAAAGGATTAGCTGTTGAAAGTAATGGAGCTATTGTTGTCTATCTTGATCAATTTAAAAATAAAAATGGTCATTCTATGGGAGTTATTATTCAAAAAAAAGATGGTGGTTACTTATATACTACAACAGATATAGCCTGTGCAAAATATCGATACGAAGTATTACATGCTGACAGAATATTATACTATACAGATTCTCGACAACATCAACATTTAATGCAAGTATGGCAAATCATCCATAAAGCAGGATATATTCCTGAATCAATGAAATTAGAACATCATATGTTTGGTATGATTTTATCTAAAAATGGCAAACCCTTTAAAACTCGTTCTGGTAAAACAATTAAATTGAAAGATTTACTGGATGAAGCAATTAAAAGAGCGGAACATCTTATTCGAAAAAAAACAACAAAAATTCCAGAAAATGAATTAGCTGTAATTATTAATGCCGTTGCTATTGGTGCAGTTAAATATTCTGATCTATCAAAAAATCGTACTACAAATTATGTATTTGATTGGGATAATATATTAACTTTTGAAGGTAATACAGCACCTTACTTGCAATATGCATATACAAGAATCTGTTCTATTTTAAAACATGTAAATGTTAATTTGATAAATCTAATAAGACCAGTAATATTAACTGATGAATATGAAGAAATTTTAGCTATTCGTTTACTACAATTTGAAGAAACAATTTTGTCTGTTGCTCATGCAGGATTACCACATATTATGTGCACTTATTTGTATAACTTAGCTTCTGTATTCTCTAACTTTTATGAATATTGTCCTATTTTACATGAAAAAAAAGAGATTTTGAAAGAAAGTCGATTAAAACTTGTTTTATTGACACAAAAAACTTTAAAAATCGGTTTAGATACATTGGGTATCGAAACAATAGAAAGGATGTAATATATTTCATTTAAAAAATCATCAGTAATTTTTTTATTAAAAAAAAACCTTTTTTTAAAAAACATATAAGAAACTTTACAAAACTAAAATAAAACATAATATCTTTTGTGTTATAGATCTTGACTATTTTTTTAAAAATTACTGAATATTTATTTTATATTCTTAAAAATATCTCATTAATGCCTAAAAATTTCTCATTAAATTAAACTCATAATAAAAAAATTGTATTGTCTCCATATTGATTAGAACAAAAAGATTTTTTTGCACTGTAATTTATGAAATCACAGCGGTACGAAAAATATTACTATTATCCCTATAAAGGATAATCATAAAATAATTATTAATTTTGATTTCTTTTTGAAGTTTTTTGATAATTATTGATAATTTAGTTTAAGTAATTATTTATTTTCAGGAGATATTTGTAACATCATACGTTCAACAGTGTCAACAACCCCCTGAATATGTGTATCAATTTCAATATTAACTGTATCACCTAAATTTTTATCTGCAATATTAGTACGAGCAATTGTTTCCGGGATAAGATGTACACAAAAACAATGATTTACTATATCTCCTATCGTTAAACTCATACCATCAATTCCAATAAAACCTTTATAAAAAATATATTTCATCAAAAATGGATGTTGAACATTAAACCAAATTGTTACATTATTATCTGATTTTAAAATCTTATTAATATCTATTGTACAAATTATATGTCCAGACATAATATGTCCACCAATTTCATCTCCATATTTTGCTGATCTTTCTAAATTAATTTTATCTCCTATTTTTAATTTTCCTAAATTTGTTATTTTTAAGGTTTCTTGCATCAAATCAAAAGTAACTTTATCCTCAAAAATTTTAGTAACAGATAAACAACACCCATTGTTAGAAACAGAAGAGCCTATTTCCAAACCAGTAAGTAATTCTTGTGGAAACCTTACAGTATACATTCTAAAATTAACATTTCTTTTTATAGCAACTAATGTTCCCTTTCCCTGCACTATACCTGTAAACATACACTTTCATTCCTAAATTCAATAAACGATTAACTATAATCTTTAAAAATTAAAAATCATATTTTTAAAAACAACAAAATACAAATTTTTTATAATGCTCATAAATAAGAAACAATCTTATACAAAAATAATAAACAAGCTCATGTAATAAATAAATTAGGTATATTATATCTGATTAAAATGCTTTTTTATTTTTTTTAATTAATAAATTACTTAAATATAAGCACAATAAAAATAGAGTTGATAAAATAAAATTTATTATTTATTATGCTAATTTATAATTAACAATATCATTTTATTGCGTCTGTAGCTCAGTTTGGTTAGAGTACCATCTTGACATGATGGATGTCGGTGGTTCAAATCCACTCAGACGCACAAAAAAATTTTTAGCAATTTATATATATTTTTAAAACTCAAAAATATAAAAAATTATTTATAACAAATATCCCACAATTTTTTACTGCAATAAAAATTTTCTTAAATTTTTACTAAAGTATCATTTGCTAAAAATCTCGTAACCGAAAACCTAAAATAAACAAAGTAGCAAAATAACTTATGGCAGTAATAAAAATTACCGATAATAACCGAATAATACGAATCACCATATTACCTTGCTCCCAAATTGGCATAAAATTTAATATAAGCAATAAAATAAATGTCATAACAATTAAAGCTATAGTTAATTTTAATAAAAATTTTCCCCACCCAGCTAAAGGGGAAAATAGTTTTTTACGACGTAATTCTAAATAAAGCATCAACGCATGAAAACATGACGATAAAGCCAGTGATAATGCTAATCCAACATGTTTTAAAAAATCAACAAAAATACAATTCATCAATTGCGTTAAAATTAAAGTAATGATTGCAATTTTTAAAGGAGTTTTTATATCTTTTCTGGAATAAAATCCAGGTGCTAAAACCTTAACTACAATGACCCCCATTAATCCACTGCAATAAGCAATTAACGCATATTGTGTCATTATTGAATCATAAGAAGTAAAGTTACCATACTGAAATAGTGAAACCGTTAACGGATGAGCCAATATAGCAAGTACTATAGAACAAGGTAATGCTAACAAAAAACATAATTTCAAACCTAAGTTTATTAAACGCTGATATTCTTTATCATCACCAATTGAAACACTTTTTGCTAAAGAAGGTAACAAAATAGTACTCAATCCTACACCTAATACACCATTAGGAACTTCAATCAAACGGTCAGCATAATACATCCATGAGACAGATCCTGCACGTAAAAAAGAAGCAAACATAGTATTCATAATCAAAGAAATTTGACTTATTGCAGCAGCAATAACCAATGGCCCCATTAACTTAATCATACGCCATATATCTCCATTTTTAAAAGAAATACGGGGTAATACCAACATACCTATTTTTTGCAAAAAAGGTAATTGATAAAATAACTGTAATATACCTCCCATTAAAATTCCCCATCCTAACGCTAAAATAGGGGGTTTGCAGTATGGTGCTAAAAATAACACCGAAATGATCATACTGATGTTCAGGAAAACAGGTGTAAAAGCAGGTACAGTAAAACAACTCCAAGTGTTTAAAACTGCACCAGTTAAAGATACTAGAGAAATAAAAAATATATAAGGAAAAGTTATTTTTAATAAAGAAAGGGTCAAATCAAATTTATTATTTATCTCACTAAAACCAGGTGTAATTATATAAATAATCCAAGGTGTACTAAACATCCCAATTAATGTAATAATTGCTAAAATTAATGTTAAAAAACCAGCAACGTTAGCAATAAAAATACGAGTTTCATCATAAGATTTTTTATTTTTGTACTCTGCTAATATAGGAACAAAAGCTTGAGAAAATGCACCTTCTGCAAAAATACGACGCAAAAGATTTGGTAATCTAAAAGCAATTACAAAAGCATCTGTTTCTACACCAACACCAAAAAAACGTGCAATAATAGCATCACGAACAAATCCCAACATTCTAGAAAACATAGTCATAGAACTTATTGCTGCTAATGTTTTCAATAAATTCATATAATATTTTTTTTAAAAAATCACTGTAATAAAATTAACAAAATATGCTAGTCTTTTTTAAAGGTATTACAAAAAAATAATTATTAATTTTGCAATTATTAAATAAAAAACAAATCTATTTTTTAAATTTAGATCCACTCAATTTAGCACTAATTTTTTTATTATGATATAAATATAATAAACAGAAAAATATTTTTTTATTTTTTAATAAAAACTATATTTACAACTTATAAATTTAAATTGAAATTAAAAATAAATTCTCTTTAAATAATTAATAATATTATTTTACTTAAAAAATAATGCACATTAAAATATCAATAAGATTAAACAAAAAAAATTTCCAAAATCAAATAATATGTCAAAAAATTAATTCACATATTAACTCATTATTGTGATAAATTATATAAAATTATGATTTATAAAAATAATATATTTTTTATTATAAAAAATTATAAATATATTATTAATAATTTATTTATCATTGAATATAAATTTAATTATTATTAAACTATGCATAAATATAAATACGTAAATTTATTCATATGGTGAGATGTCTGAGTGGTTTAAAGAACATGCCTGGAAAGTATGTATACATTAAATTGTATCAAGGGTTCGAATCCCTTTCTCACCGCCATAAATACAAAAAACTTAAAAATATTTAATTAGTAGCTTAATGAAATAATTAGTATTGAAATATATAATAGATAATATTCCTTGAATAAAAAAACAATAAGGCTTTAAAAATTAATAGAAAAACAAGTAACATTCAAAATAGTAGTCTTCTTATAAGTTAGTAAGCATCATATAAAACAAAAAATCTTATATATATTATTAATTTTATAAAATATTCTTTAATTTTTACGTATTTCTTTAAATTATACAATAATATTTTAAAACAGATAAATTCTTTTTTTATTATTAAATATAGATCTCTAAAAAATGCATAAATCTCAAAATGATGTTTGATTTATACAAATAAAATAATTTATTCTTAATAATGAAGAATGTTAGAAAAAAGATTATGATAACACAATTCTATATCAATAAATGTTTTGATTAAAATAACGTATAAAATTAAATATTTTTTTTACAAAAAACTTACTAAAAATTATATTTAATACAAAAAAAACTTAAATTGTAAAATTTAACAAAAAATCAGAAGTAACTTTTATTAATGCATAAAAAATTGTGATATTTTTTATAACTTTATTATTTTTGTTATATAAATTAATACACAAATATTAAAAATAATATATATAAAAATTTACATTAAATATTATTAAAGTAAGCTTATTTCATAATAAATTTAGATAAAATTCTAGAAGAATTATTATTTAAAATAATATTCATTTTATATTTCATGAATTAATAAATATCTGATTCTATTAAAGGGAAACTTTTTACTAAATCATCTATAGCTTTGATTTGTTCTAAAAAAGGTAACAATTTTAATAATGGTAATGCGGATGCTCCATCACATTTTGCCTTATCAGGATCTGGATGAGCTTCTACAAATAATCCAGCTAAACCTATTACCATACCAGCTCTTGCTAATTCAAAAATTTGTGCACGACGACCGCCAGAGGAAAAACTAAAAGGATCACGATATTGTAATGCATGAGTAACATCAAAAATAATAGGAGAACCGCCTGATAATTTTATCATTACATTAAAACCTAACATATCAACCACTAAATTATCATAACCAAAATTTACACCGCGTTCACAAACAATAACCCTCTCATTACCAAACTTTTTAAATTTTTCTATAACATTTCCTATTTGACTAGGACTCATAAATTGAGGTTTTTTGATATTAATAACTGAACCAGTTTTAGCTAAAGCTTCAATCAAATTTGTTTGACGACCCAAAAAAGCTGGCAATTGAATAACATCAACAATTTCTGCAACAGGAGTTACTTGATTGAGATCATGTACATCAGTCAAAATTTTAACGCCAAACATATCTTTTAGTTCTTCTAAAATTTTTAATCCCTCTTCTAATCCAGGACCACGATAGGAATAAACAGAAGAACGGTTGGCTTTATCAAAGGATGCTTTAAAAATATAAGGAATATTAAGCTTATCTGTCACTGTAATATAATGTTCACAAACTCTAATAGCTAAATCGCGTGATTCAAGCACATTTAAACCACCGAATAACACAAATGGTAAATTATTAGCTATATTAATATTATCAATACATATTATTTTATTTTGCATATATTTAATCTTTTATATATCTAGATAAATCATATGAACAGATACATTTATTAATGTAATATAACTTGCTGTCCTTCTATCGAATAAATTTGCATTTTTATCATTTCAGAAACAGGATCTTCTGGACATTGTTCAACAAAATAATTTAAATCAGAAATTGCTACATGATTGCACTCAAGATGAGCAAAAATTAAACCCCGATCACGTATTTCATAAGGATCTTTAGGATCAAAAATCAATAATGTTTCACAAACTTTTAGTGCTTGTTCCATTTTTTTTTCTTCCATCAAAGCAGCTTTTATAGTATCAAAAATTTTACGTATAATAACTTTATTTTCAGTTGCTTCTATATCTTTACGAGTTAAATGCGAAAAAGGACTAATAGTGCCCTTAATCCATAAATCGAGCATCTGTTCGGTAAGTGTTTCACCATTTGTTGGATTAATATACCATTCAGTACCATTATCGAGACGAATACATAAAATAAGCTGAGTCAAAAAAACAATAGGTATAACTGGTAATTCTAATTGATCTGCAACATGCAAAAAAATTGTACCTAATGAAACAGACGCTCCTTGTCTTGTAACTAAAACTTTATCTAACCAAAGTGCTTCTGAAAGTGAATAAATCCCAGCTACACCGCTAAATAACCAATCTCGATAAAATAATTTTATCAAAACAGATATTTGTTTTTCTATATCATCATCATTTAATATTACTTTTTTTGCTTCTTCTACAAAAAATGCCAGTTGACTATTAACAGCTTCAACAGGAAAATCTTGACGAATAATTTTAGAAACAAAAATAATACCTTCGATCAGTGGTGCTTTATTAAATTCATAATCAGCTATGCTTTTCATCATTTTTCCATTGACCTACTGTAACACGTTCATTACCACTATAATCCTTAAAAGTTATTACTTTTTTATAATTAAAACAGCAAAATAACTCCCTTACTTTTCTTCCTTGTAACCACCCGTGTTCTAGTAAAAGCCACCCTGTATTAACTAAATAATTATTAGATTTTTCAATTATATATTGCATATCAGCTAATCCATGATTGCCAGAAATCAATGCTATTTTTGGTTCGAAACGAACATCACCTTGCTTCAAGTATGGATCATCTGCATCAACATAAGGTGGATTACTAACAATCATATCAAATTTTTGAATAGGAAGTGAAGAAAACCAATTACTTTTTAAAAATTTTACATTTCTAATCTCTAGATTATATGCATTAAGTTCTGCAAGAGTAATTACTAAATCACTAATATCAACTCCTACTATCTGCAATTCTGGGCGTTCTGATGCTAAAGCTAACGCTATAGAACCACTACCAGTTCCTAAATCTAATATCTTTGCTGATTTTTTCTTGCCTAATAACAACAAAGCTTTTTCAACTAAACATTCTGTATCACAACGGGGTATCAAAGTAATAGGAGAAACTTTTATTGGTAAAGACCAAAATTCCTTTTCTTCTATTATATAAGCGATCGGTTCCCCTTTAATCCTACGCGCTAATAAATACTCTAACTCTTCTTTTTGATGAGCAGTTAATTTTATTTCTTCAAATGCGAGAAAATCAGTATTTCTTTTTTTTGTTATATATTTTAATAAAACTTCAACATCTAGTTGAGCATTATCGCTATCGACAAGCTTTTTAGATGCATACAATAACCAATCTTGATAATTCATTTATTTCACTTCTAAAAAAAAAGACAATTGATCTGTTTGATATTCATCAACAATAGGTTGAATTAATAAATCTAATTTTCCATTTATTACCTCATCTAAGCGATAAAGTGTTAAATTAATTCGATGGTCGCTAATACGACCTTGTGGAAAATTATATGTTCTTATTCTATCTGAACGATCCCCAGAACCAAGCAAATTATGACGTTCTGATGTTTCTGCTTCACGACGTTTTTGTATCTCTTTTTCTCTAATACGAGAACCTAAAACTGACAAAGCTTTAGCTTTATTTTTATGTTGTGAACGTTCATCTTGACACTCAACTACAATACCAGTAGGAATATGAGTAATACGAATAGCAGATTCAGTAGTATTCACGTGTTGTCCGCCAGCACCTGATGAACGAAAAGTATCAATTCTTAAATCACTTGCATTGATTTCAGATAATTCTTTTACTGGTATCTCAGCTAATATAGCAACCATACAAGACGAAGTATGAATACGTCCTTGAGATTCTGTAGTTGGCACACGTTGAACACGATGTCCACCTGATTCAAATTTTAGACGACCATACACGGAATCACCAGAAATTTTAATAATAATTTCTTTGTATCCACCATGTTCTCCTTCAGTTAAATGCATCACTTCAAAACCCCAACCTCGTGATTCAGAATATCGATTGTACATTCTGAAAAGATCACCAGCAAATATTGCCGCTTCATCACCACCAGTACCTGCTCGAATTTCTAAAAAACAATTTTTTTCATCATCTGGATCCTGAGGTATAAGCAAAATATGCAATTGTTTTTCAAGTTTTTCATTAAGTTTTTTAAAATGCATGAGTTCTTCATGAGCTATTTCCTGTAATTCAGGGTCATCTAATAATATTTTAGTAGCGACAATTTCTTCTTGAAGAACACGCCATGATCGAAAACATTTAATTAAATCATTTAACTTAGAATATTCTTTATGTAATAATTTAAAACGTTCTTGATTAATAATAACTTCTGTTTTACCTAAATCTATCTGAATTTCTTCATAACGTCTTTCTAATAATTGTAATTTTTTTATTATAGAAACCTTCATTGTTTTTTTGAAAACCTTAAGAATATTTTAATTTTGCTTCAAACCTAAACTATCTTTTAAAATATTAAAACGATTAATATCATCATCTAAAACTGCTTTTTTAAGCGATTTAGTTGGTGCATGAATTAAACGATTCATTAACTGATAAGTTAATTTATTAATTACTAATTCACTATTTGTGCCATTTTTTAACGAAGCAAGTGCTTTTCCTACCATTAAAATTCTCATTTTTTCTGATTGCCTACGATAATTGCGAATTATGTTAATTGACGACTGAGAACGCAACCACTTCATGAAAGCAGCACTTTCTTTTTTAATAATGCTTTCTGCTTGAATAGCAGCTACTTTTCTATTTTTTATATTTTCTTGAATAATAAATTTTAAATCATCAATACTATAAAGATAAATATTATTTATTTTTTTAACATTGTGTTCAATATCTCTGGGAACAGCAATATCAATTAATAACATAAATTTATTATTTCTGGCTTTCATTGCACGTTTAATCATTACTTCACTTATTATTGGCACAGGACTTGCAGTAGAACTAATGACAATATCCGCTTCAGATAAACGAGCATCCAACTCACTCAAATAAATAAATTCAGCATTCATTATTTTTGTAATACGTAAAGCACGTTCAGGTGTTCGATTAGCTATAATTAGATGTTGAGCATGATATTCCAATAGATGACGTGCAGTAAGTTCAATATTTTTACCTGCACCTATTAAAAAAATATGTAATTTAGATAAAGATTTAAAAACTTGACGCACTAATCTACATACAACAAAAGCAATTGAAACAGCACTGGCCCCAATTTCTGTTTCAGTACGAATACGTTTAGCTACAAAAAATGAATGTTGAAATAAACGCTCAAGTTCACTAGACAATTTTTTATAATGCTGAGATTTGAAAAACGCTTGTTTTACTTGACCTAAAATTTGCGGTTCACCAAATGCTAATGAATCTAATCCACTAGCAACACGCATTAAATGATTAACCACTGCATTATCTTGATAACAATATATACTTGTTCTTACATCATTTATATTTAAAGAATGATAACTACAAAACCAATTCATTAATTTATCATATAAAATATCATGTAAATCAACAACTAAATATATTTCAGTACGATTACATGTAGATAACACAACCCCACTATGAACAAATGATTGTTGTAATAAATTGTTCAATACATGTTCAATGTTGTCTGCTCTAATAATTAAGCGTTCGCGTAAAGTTATTGATGCAGTTTTATGATTTATACCGAGTGCAAGTAAAGTCATGTTCACTCAATTAAATAATTTTAAATAACTCATAAAAATCTATTTTATTTCATAAAAACAATAAACCTACATAAATAAATTTTAAAAAAATATTTTAGTTGGTTGATATAAATATATAATGAAATATATACATTAAATACACTAAATAAATTCGATATCAAAATAAATTTTAATCACTTTTATCAAGAAAAAATTTTGAAAACTATTGACTAAAATTAATATCTACAAAAAAACTAGGAAATATTTATGATACTAAATAAAAAAGACTTTACAAGTCTATCTTACTTTGCTTATATATTCATTTTTTTATGTACTATTTTACTAACTGCTTGTACATTTACACAAAAATTAAGCACAAAATCAATCAAAAAAAAAACAGATACAGAATGGATCACTCATCAAAAAAAATTAATACAATTAAAAAAATTTAATACTAGAGGTTCTTTTACTTATATTGATAATCATAATAAAATTTATGCTAATTTTTTTTGGCAACAAAATAATTTTTTAAATTACCATCTATTTTTTAATAATCCTTTAGGAACTACAGAATTCATGCTCTATGTAACACCAGATTTTACTACAATAACAGATAAAAAAAATAAAAAATATACAAATAAAAAACCGGGAGAATTAATTCATAAATTAATACATATAAAAATCCCTATAGAAAATTTCTCTTATTGGTTAGTTGGTTTACCAATTAATGCAACATCATTTACATTAAAAAACAATGGACTTCTAAAAACAATAAAATACATAAAAAACGGGGAAATATGGAACATAAACTATCTTTCTTATTCTAAAAAAAATCAACTTAAACTTCCAAGTAATATTGAATTACAACAATCTGATAAACATATTAAATTAAAAATACACAATTGGGATTTTTAATTAATGATTTTAAACTGGCCTTCACCAGGAAAAATTAACCTATTTCTCCATATTACTGGTTTAAGAAATGACGGCTACCATAATATTCAAACACTGTTGCAGTTTTTAAATTATGGTGATGAAATCACAATTAAATCACGTAAAGACAACAAAATCCAATTAATGACACCATTTATTAATATAACAGAAAAAAATAACCTTATTCTTAAAGCTGCCCACTTATTACAAAATTATTGCATGCAAATGAACTTATTACATGACTATCAAGGCGCAGATATTTATGTTAAAAAAAAATTACCTATTGGTGGAGGCGTAGGTGGGGGTTCTTCTAATGCGGCAACAACATTAATTGCTTTAAACTTCCACTGGAAAACTAATATTAATGATATTATACTAGTTAATCTTGCTAATCAACTTGGTGCAGATATTCCATTTTTTATAAAAGGTCATTCAGCTTTTGCAGAAGGAATTGGGAATAAACTGTTTCCTATCAATCTAAAAGAACGGTGGTATTTAGTAGCGTATCCAGGGATAATAA
The DNA here is from genome assembly GCA_031446145.1 of Arsenophonus sp. Lineage (GTDB taxonomy): Bacteria > Pseudomonadota > Gammaproteobacteria > Enterobacterales > Enterobacteriaceae > Arsenophonus. The sequence goes on from CP132903.1 coordinate 107,198, forward strand.
TTCCTACTCAAGAAGTGTTTTCTGAAGTTGGATTAAAAAGAAATTCACCAAAATTATCTTTAAAAAAATTATTAAAAAAAAAATACGTAAACGATTGTGAACCAATTGTGAGAAAAAAATTTATTAAAGTGGAAAAATTGAGTTTATGGATGCAACAATATACGTCATCACGTCTTACAGGAACAGGTTCTTGCATTTTTGGTGCGTTTCAAACTCAATCGGCTGCCCATAAAATATTAGACAGTGCTCCTAAATGGATAGAATGTTTTATTGCAAAAGGCGTTAATTGTTCTCCATTACATAAATTCCGTGCTAAGATTAATCAATATTAAATTTATGATTTATATATTTTTCTGTTAAAATATGATAATACTTTTTAATATTTCAAAACTGAGGCTTTTCCAAAATGCCAGATATGAAACTTTTTGCTGGTAATGCTATACCTATACTCGCTCAACGTGTTGCTAATCGTCTAGATACTGCTCTTGGAGATGCTGAAGTGGGACGTTTTAGTGATGGTGAAGTCAGTGTAAAAATTAATGAAAATGTCCGTGGTGATGATATTTTCATAATACAATCAACCTGTGCTCCAACAAATGATAATTTAATGGAACTAGTTGTAATGATCGATGCATTAAGAAGAGCATCTGCAGGTCGTATTACTGCTGTAATCCCATACTTTGGTTATGCACGTCAAGATCGAAGAGTACGTTCAGCTAGAGTTCCAATTACTGCTAAAGTAGTAGCTGATTTTCTTTCCAGCGTTGGAGTTGATCGTGTATTAACTGTTGATCTACATGCAGAACAAATTCAAGGATTCTTTGATGTTCCAGTAGATAACGTTTTTGGAAGTCCAATTTTATTAGAAGATATGTTACAAAAAAAATTAATCAACCCAATTGTTGTGTCACCTGATATAGGTGGAGTTGTGCGCGCACGAGCTATTGCAAAACTACTAAATGATACTTATATGGCAATTATTGATAAAAGACGTCCAAGAGCAAATGTTTCTCAAGTTATGCACATTATTGGAGATGTAGCAAATCGGGATTGTGTAATAGTTGATGATATGATTGATACTGGGAGTACCTTATGTAAAGCTGCTGAAGCTCTAAAAGAACGTGGCGCTAAACGAGTATTTTCTTATGCAACTCATCCCATATTTTCAGGAGATGCAGTAATAAATATTAAACAATCAGTAATTGATGAAATCATTGTGTGTGATACAATTCCTTTATCTTCTGATATAAAAAAACTAAATAAAGTTCGTTCTTTAACATTAGCTGGAATGTTAGCAGAAGCAATTCGTAGAATTAGTAATGAAGAATCAATTGCTGCTATGTTCGAACACTAAAAATTAAATTGAAAACTAATACACCATAAATTCATCAAGAAATAATAATTTATAATATTTTATATATCATCTGTATATTTTAAAATATACGCAAATAAGAAATATTCAATAATAAAATCAGAGATATTTTAAGCAAAATCAGATAATAAATATTCATAAAATCAATAAAATAAACACAATATTATGAGTGATATAAAACTAATTGTAGGTCTAGCTAATCCAGGTGTTAAATATGAATTAACTCGCCATAATGTAGGATCTTGGTATATAAAATTATTAGCACAAAAATACAAGCAAATTTTAAAACTAAAAAACCATTTTTTTGGTTACATAGGAAAAATTAATTTATACGGTGAGTTCATTTATTTATTAATTCCAAGAATATATATGAATTTTAATGGTAAAGCAGTCTTATCGTTAGTTAATTTTTATCATATCCAACCAGAAAAAATTCTTGTAGTTCATGATGAATTAAATTTAGTTCCAGGAAGAGCTAAAATAAAATTTGGTGGCACAAATAATGGACATAATGGACTTAAAGATATCCAAGAAAAACTCGGCAATAATGCTAATTTTTATCGTTTACGCATTGGCATCGGTCACCCCGGAGATAAAAATAAAGTTATTCAATTTTTATTAAATAAACCAAAAATACACGAACAGAAATTAATCAATATAACTATTAAAGAAGCAATATTTTGTACTGAACTTTTACTAGATCAAGGAATACATAAAGCAGTAACTCGTTTACACAACTTTAAAGCATTTTATTAAAAATAAATGATTATATCTATATGCAAATACTATTATGGATATTATTTATTAATAAATATATTGATTATTCTTACTTATAATCAAGAAATATTAAAATAAGGTAAAATTAATTATGGGATTTAAATGTGGCATTATTGGTTTACCAAACGTAGGAAAATCAACACTTTTTAATGCACTTACTAAATCTAATATTAAAGCAGAAAATTTTCCATTTTGCACTATAAAACCTAATAATGCTATTATCGCGATTCCTGATCCTCGTCTTGATACATTAGCGGAAATTGTTAAACCAGAAAAAATATTACCCACTAAAATAGAATTTGTTGATATTGCTGGATTAGTAAGAGGTGCATCTAAAGGAGAGGGGTTAGGTAATCAATTTTTAACCAATATCCGTGAAACTGAAGTTATAATACATGTTATTCGGTGTTTTGATAATAATAACATTACACATGTTAATGGAAAAATTAACCCATTAATTGATATTAATACTATTAATACTGAATTAATATTATCTGATTTAGATATTTGTGAACAGGCGATTAATAGAATACAAAAAAAATACAAAAATCAAACACAAGAAATCAAAATTAGATTAAACATTTTGTTAAAATGTTACCATCATCTCGAAAAATCTTGTATGTTACGTAATCTAGCATTAAAAAAAGAAGAAAAAAAACTAATTAAATATCTTAGTTTTTTAACTTTAAAACCTATCATATATATTGCAAATGTTAGTGAAAATAATTTTGTTAATAATTCTTATTTAAATACCGTAAAGTTAATAGCTAAAAAAGAAAACACTATTGTTATACCAATATGTGCCATTATTGAATCAGATATCAGCAAACTAAAAAAGCATGAACGTAAAGAATTTATGATTGAATTTAATATGACACTACCTGGTTTTAATAAAGTATTACTAGCTGGTTATAATTTATTAAATCTACATACTTTTTTTACTGCTGGAAAAAAAGAAATCCGTGCTTGGAGTATTCCAATTAATACCACTGCACCAGAAGCAGCTGGAAAAATTCATTCAGATTTTAAAAAAGGATTTATACGTGCACAAACGATTTCATTCTCTGATTTTGTTAAATATAAAGGAGAAACGGCTGCGAGAGAAGCTGGAAAAATGCGCAGTGAGGGAAAAAATTACATCATACAAGATGGTGATATTATCTATTTTTTATTTAAAATATAGAATTAGAATTCTATAATACATAAAAAATTATAGTTAAAATTATTTTCAAAAAACAATTTTATAACTTTAAAAAATAAAGTATAAAAAAATAAAATTTCAAAAGTGATAAAAAACATTTCATAAAGAAAAATGATATTGTAAGAAAGATAAAAATATCTTTTTTAAAAGATTAAACTTTAAGTTTAAATAATACTTAAAAATAAAATAGTTTTCTAAAATATATAATTTTTAATAAAAATAACTTTATACATCAATAACACCATCATAAACATGTGTTGCAGGACCACTCATAAACAAAGAATGACCGAATCCATTCCAAAAAATTTTTACAATACCACCAGGTAAATCAACAGTAACATTTTTTTGTAATAAACCTTGCTGAATACCAACAGCAACAGCAGCACAAGCACCACTTCCACAAGCCTTTGTTTCTCCTACCCCCCGTTCATATACACGCAATCGAATATTTTTATTATTTATAATTTGCATAAAACCGATATTAGCTCGCTCAGGAAAACATTCATGCTTTTCGAGCAGACTACCTAATGATAAAACCTCAGTAGTATCAATATTTTCAACCTGTAAAACACAATGTGGATTACCTATCGAAACTACACCACATAATATTCTCTTCTTTTTGAGTTTAATCTTATATTTTTTTTTTACGTTACAAGCTTTAAATGGTACTTTATGTGGCTCAAATTGAGGTACACCCATTTTTACACAAACATCTTGATTATTTAATATAAATAATGTCATTTTTCCTGATTTAGTGCTAACTTTTATCTTACGTTTATGACTTAATTTTTTAAGACGAACAAAATGCGCAAAACAACGAGCACCATTACCACATTGAAAGACTTCACTACCATCAGCATTAAAAATACGATAATGAAAATCAAAGTTTGGATTATAAGATGCTTCAACCAACAAAAGCTGATCAAAACCAATACCCTTATGACGATCTGATAACTGACAAATTAACTCAGTAGAGAAAAAAATATTTTGAGTAACTGCATCTACTACCATAAAATCATTACCCAAACTATGCATTTTTGAAAATTGCATTTTCTACTCCATCATAATCAAAAAATTACATGTTTAATTAATCGATTAATGATGATATTTTTTATCAATTCTTGATACATCTTTTGATAAGAATTCATCTTCTTGATTTTTATTACTTGTGATTACTTCAGAACTTAAATAAAGAACATCTTTTATACCACAACCTGAAAGTAACTCTAATAAAACGCTGATTAAAATTACAAAAAAAATTTTTTTTTCTATATTGAATTTTTTAATCATTAATTTTTTATCCTTTATATTTTTAGAAAAAAATAAATAAAACATCAATAATAAATAGATAATTATAAAATGATTCAATATATTAATAAATAAAAAATCATTTATTATAAACATACTTCATTTTTTTAGAAAAATACTTAAATTTTTATCAAAAAATATTAACTGATAAAATATTTTTTGTTTGCAGAAAAAATTCTTTTTGAATGGATATAAATCCTTACTGTTATTAATATTATAAAAATAAAAGTAATTTTTTTTGATAAAAAATAATACGATCAGTAAAAAAACTAATTAAGCAAATAATAAAAAACTGAGTACATTATAGTTCGATATATTAACAATAATTATCTAACTATATAAAAATATTAAAGTTTTTAAATTAAAAATTTTTAAAAAAATATCAAAAATTTTGATTGTATTTTGATATTATGAAAAATTTAAAATTCATTAAATTATTACATTTTAAAAATCTAAAGATAAAACAATAATTAGTAATTGAGTCTTAAAATATATATAAGTATTGATTTATTAAATTATTATAAAAATTATATCAAAATTACTTTAAATTATATTAAATAATATATATTTTCATAAAAATATATTTTAAAAAAATATTTATTAAGTTTTTATTTAAAAATATAAAAAAATTATTTTTTATCAAAATCTCATAAATCAAAAAACATCACAGATTATATTTTCTTTTAATTATTAATTGCAGCAATATTTTTCACTGATAATTTCTAAAATATTGCTTAACATGCAATTAATCTAAAATTAATATCAATATATTTAAAATTATGTAAATTTACACAGAAATAATATTTAATGATTCTGAAAATCATTTTTTTATAATATTAAAAAATAATTCTGATTCTCTTGAATGCAAATATTATGTAAATTTTATTAATCGATTAATATCCTTATACAAGAATGCTTAAAATAAATACTTTATAACATAATTTTTTAAAAAATTTTATTTTTTAAAAATTTTTAAGAGCACAAAAAAAATTTTAAATTTAAATAATTTATTCAAATTTATCTAAAATTAAGAATATATGTTATATATTAATCTTACTAAAGATGAAAAATTAATAAATTAATTACAACTTTTTTTATTTTAATGCCATTTTATAAGAAATAAGTATTTCAAAAAGTTAATTACATTTTTATAATACGAGAATTAGAAATATATATTTTTTAGAGTATTTTCAATCATGCAATGATTTATTCTTTAATTCTAAAAATAATATTTTTTAATTAAAAATTGATAATACTTGTATCAAAAAAAGTCATAAAAAATGCTTATTTTTTAATAACAATTTATTAAGTACTAATATTACATGTAAAAATATGACTTTATTTCATTCCATAAATTCTTTTTTAAAATCAATAACTAAAATATATACATTAAAAATTATAAATTTTAAAATTTAGTACATAAAATTAAATTATTATTTTTGTACTTTACAGTTCTTTAATATTTTAAATATTTAATATACATAAAAAAATATATATTAATTGTATTAATACTGCTTTAATTTCCAGTTTTAAAATAGCATAACTATTTTTAATTCAAAATTTCTAAAAATAAATAAACATTCCTAAATGATTCAATTAAAAAATATGATATTCTTTTTATTGATAATTTATCAAATACATAGAAATTTTTTACTGAAAATCTAAGTACCAAAACATAAAAAATTTCTAAGATAATTTAATTGATTACCGAATGCAATTAGATAAAAAATAAAATATTTAGAAAAAATAAACAGCCGTGATCATCTTTATAACAGGCAAAGATGATTTATTAAAGAAACTATATCGAATATATAAATCATTTTTGATAGTACTTTATATTTTATATATTTAATATATTTATATTTTATATAAAATAGTCTTTAACAAGAAAAAATATCTCTATTAAAGGTAATATCTTTAGATATTAGAATTGTATACAATAATTAAATATAACTAAAAATATCAAAATTTATAATAAATTTAATTACATCACTTAATAATTCATATGTAACTCTCACTCTAATAAGAAAAATTATGGTATGTTACTAAAAACACTACGTATAGCTACTAGAAAAAGTCCATTAGCAATGTGGCAAGCTATTTTTGTAAAAAAACAACTAGAAAAATATCATCCAAAATTAAAAATTCAAATTGTTCCAATAATTACTCAAGGTGATATTTTAATAGATACTCCTCTATCAAAAATTGGTGGAAAAGGCTTATTTATTAAAGCACTAGAACATGCATTGCTAAACAAACAAGCCGATATTGCAGTGCATTCTATCAAAGATATACCTATAAATTTTCCAGAAAATTTAGGATTAATAACTATATGTGAAAGGGAAGATCCTCGTGATGCTTTTGTATCTAATAAATATAATTCTATTGATTCATTAATTATAGGAAGTACTATAGGAACATCAAGTTTACGTCGTCAATGCCAAATATCTCATTTCTATCCGCACTTAATTTTTAAAGATTTAAGAGGTAATGTAGAAACACGATTAAATAAATTAGATAATGGTGAATATGATGCTTTAATTCTTGCTGTTGCTGGCCTTAAAAGACTTGGTTTAGAAACACGAATACGTATGCCTATATCTCCAAAGAAATTATTACCTGCAGTTGGACAAGGTGCTATTGGCATAGAATGTCGTCTTGAAGATTATTATATACAATCTTTTTTAAAACCATTACATCATTATAACACTGCTATCTGTATTCAAGCAGAACGCACAGTTAATTATCATTTAGAAGGTAGTTGTCAAGTTCCAATGTGTAGTTATGCTATTTGGAAAAAAAAATATATTTGGCTAAGAGCACTTGTTGGTTTACCAGATGGCAGTGAAATTATTCGAGGAGAAAAGAAATTTAAACCTGAACAAGTCACACAAGCAAGTATTGAACTTGCAAAAGAATTACTGAATAATGGAGGTCAAAAAATTCTTAATAAAATATAATTAAGAACAATATTTATATGAGCATATTGATTACAAAACCAAATCCAGATGGTAGAAAACTTGCACAAATGATTAGATCAATAGGTATGACTGTGCTTCATGCTCCGTTAATCAAAATTATTCCAAGTGATGAAATCATACTTTTACCAATCAAATTAAGTCAATTAAACCATGCAGATCTGATTTTTTTTTATCAAAAAACGCAGTTTGGTATGCTAATTTAGCACTTAAATCAATAAAAAAAAAATGGCCTCATAACTTATTATATTATGGTATAGGAAACTCAACAGCAGAAACATTTAAAATGTTAACTAATTTACCAATTCAACTATCTCAAAAATGGGGAAACAGTGAAACGTTACTTTCATTATCTTCTTTACAATTTCTGAAAGGAAAAAAATCTTTATTACTACGAGGAAATGGTGGACGTGAATTAATTGCAAAAACATTAAAATTACGAGGAAGTGATGTTGATTATTGTGAGTGTTATCAACGTCAAAAAATAAAATATGACACAAAATTATTTCAACTACAATGTCAAAATGCAAATATTAAAACAATTATTGTAACTAGTGGAGAAATGTTAAATACACTATTTAATTTAATTACAAAGGATCATAAATCTTGGTTATTATCTCGTCATCTAATTATTGTTAGTAAACGTTTAGCTAATATGGCCAACCAATTAGGTTGGCAATCAATAACGACAGCTAAAAGTGCCACAAATTATGCTTTAATTGAAACATTATTGTAAATTAATGCTTTTATAAATCACATTTTATATATTAAAAAATTAATAAAATAAAAGTAAAGCGAGATGTAATGAACATATTTTTTTTGAAATCAACCATGTTCTTTATCAAAAAAATAGTTGATTTAAATTTATATTTTTAAAACCTCAAAAAATAGGAACGTTGACAAAAATTTTAGAAAAAATCAAAAGTTATATTATCATAAAATTAGTTATATGAATGAATAGATATTTTTAAGAAAATGATTCGAAAATATTCATATTAAAAATTACTGTAAATTTAATAATAATTTATATATAAAAAAACTGCATAAAGAATTTATTTTAATAACATTCATATTTTATAATATAAAATTAATAATTTTTTAATTATTTTTAAAAATAGTAAAGTATTAAAAAATAACTAATTGTTACTAATATGTTATACTATATGTAATATTAGATATCAATTTTTATTAATATTAATCACTATGCTAAAGAATATATCATATTTATTTTAATAAAAATCATGATATCACAATAAAAAATTTTATACTTTATAAGCAAAAATAGTTTTTTACATCAAAAAATTCTTAAGATAACATTTTTAAATTACATTTATAATGATGTAATAAAAAAAATTAAAAGAAAAAATAATACATATTTTATTGGTCGGCGAGAGAGGATTTGAACCTCCGACCTACTGGTCCCAAACCAGTTGCGCTACCAACCTGCGCTACTCGCCGAAAGATTTTTTTTATTATCATCTCTTATGCATTTATTAATAACGTTATTTAGAATTTATTATGCGAAAGAGGGGACTTGAACCCCTACATTCATAAAAAAGAATACTAACATCTGAAGCTAGTGCGTCTACCAATTCCGCCACAATCGCAAAAAACAAAAAAGATAAAAGATAAAAATAATAAATAAAATTTATTGGGTGACTAATGGGATTCGAACCCACGACAACCGGAATCACAATCCGGGGCTCTACCAACTGAGCTATAGCCACCATAAAACTATTTAAATATTAATAAATTATACATTAATATATATTAATAAAATATATTGATACAAATAACGAAAAAATATCAAATTAAACGCACCCGACAGGATTTGAACCTGAAACCTCTGCCTCCGGAGGGCAGCGCTCTATCCAAATTGAGCTACGGGTACAAATAAAAATCTACACAAAATATTATTAAGTAAATTTTATATTACGAATTTCATTAGAAAGTGTCCAGTATTTTCTATAATTAAAATATTATATGCATTCTTAAAAAAATTAGGTTTTATTAAATTAAATATAAAAAAATTAATTATTGAAATAAACTCTTATATAATTGATAATAAAAATAATATTTTAAAAACAGATTAAAACAAAAAAAATAAAAAACAAACTAAAAAAAGAAATCTATAGATTAAAAATTATTCTATTAGAACATAAAAGCAAAAAATAATTCGCAGTAATTTATTTAAAGAAAACAATATTAATTTTAAAATATGATCTTTTTAATTTTCTGTTATGTATTTTCTTGAATTACTTTAACTTAATATGATTATAACTATAATATCACAACTGATAGTACACTTAAACTACTATAGATAAAATTTTTTTTTAAAATTGTAACTAAGAGCCTAAAAAGAAATTTAAGCTAGAATAATAATTCTAATTATAAAACTTTTTTATAAAAAATGGTGAAAAAAATATTTTTTTACCATTGCTTTATTTTTTAAAAAATTGCAGAAAAATGATCATTAAATAAGCATATATTATACGATGTGGCTACTATACATAGTAATCTTTCAACCTGAAAATACTGTGATAAGTATACAACAAAATTCATACTCAAAGCAGAAAATATTATACCTGTATACTAAAAATATTTGCACAAAAAACTACCATTAAAATTATTATTTCCAAAAAAATAAAATAAAAACAAAAAATAAGACCTAGATAAAAATTATAATTTTTAATAAAACAGCTCAATTTTTTAAATGTAATACTTAATTTTTTAATTTCTTCAAGAGTTATTTCAAATCATTAAAATTCTTGATAAAAAACCTATTATAAACATAGATCCCATAACCCATCAAAAAACCATCATTTACCATAAAATTATTTTAACTAAATACTAGAATAGTATATTACCCAAAACTAATAAAAATCAAATATAATCTAATCAAAATTATAGTAATAATTGCAAAAAATTTAGTTTAAAAAACAAAAATTTTGACATACCATAAAAACGTACTACTAAGAAACCAATTAAAATATAATTAAAATTTAATAAAAATAGATGAAAAATTTATTTTAAAAGCTAAGCAAAACAAAAATTTTATATATTGCAATTACTATTGTTTTTAATATTTCTAAAAAACTAAATAAAGCAGTAACTTTAAGTTATTAAACATCAACATTAATAAGAAGTGAAATATTTATAAAAAAACAAAAATATTCTATATAATATTTTTAATAAAGAATATCCATCCTATTTAACGCATAAAAAACAGCAACAAATCAGCAAAATAGTATGTAAGACAATAATACAAATAATGGACCCATTTCGAAACTACTAGCAGATTTAATAAATAAAGCACATTAAATTTCTTCTACTTGATAGAATTAACTCGCCTGTTTTTAAAAACAAGATTTATCTTTTTATAAAGATTCCCTAATGATTATAAAAAATAAAGTTGATTATATTTTCATATTATAAAAATGAAGTTATTCTATATTTAAAAAATTTATATTCTAAAAATAAATCTATGTCTATTCAAAAAATATAAAAAACTTTCTGATAATTTAAATTTATAGAAATTTATTAAAAAATAATCGAAGTTTTTAAGGAATTGTATATAAATTTTAAGAATAAACAATAATATTTCGAAACTTTTTTTTAAAAAGTACTGAAATATATTTTTTATCATTTTTTATATATTTTCAGTTTTTATCAGCGCTTTTAAAAACTATTCTGATTATATATATTTTTTAACAAAAAACATTTTTTACAATAAAAAAAAATTATACTTTTATCTCAGATTTAAATGATCTTTTTGGATCAAATCTTTTAATAAAGATAATTTATATTTTTCAAAAAATAAAATTTATTTTATTTTAATGTTGATACATTATGCTTATGATATTTATATAATTAAATTTAAATATTATTAAATAACGTATCAAAAAAACGTAAAATACCTTTCTTAAAAAATAGGTTAAAAATAATCTGTGAAATTTTAGTTTTCTAATCTATCTCTATATATAAAACTTATATTTTTAAAAGTATATTTTAATTTATTCAATCTCTTAGAAAATTTATAAAAAATATTATTATAATGAATTCATGTCTGCAAAAATATTGCTACACTAAAATAATAATATGATAAGCTATATTTATTAAATTATAATACAGTATAATATTATGTGAAAAAATAAAAAAAAGTAATTATAAATCAAATTAAGAACGTTTCATAAAATCAAAAAATTCATTATTAGTTTTTGTCATCGCTAATTTATTTATTAAAAATTCCATTGCATCAATTTCACCCATAGGATGAATGATTTTACGCAAGATCCACATCTTTTGTAACTCATCTGGTAAAGTTAGTAATTCTTCTTTACGAGTACCAGATCGGTTATAATCAATTGCTGGAAAAACACGTTTTTCTGCTATTTTTCTTGATAAATTTAATTCCATATTTCCTGTACCCTTAAATTCTTCATATATTACTTCATCCATTTTCGATCCTGTATCAACCAAAGCCGTAGCAATAATTGTCAAACTTCCACCTTCTTTTACATTACGGGCAGCCCCAAAAAAACGTTTAGGACGATGTAAAGCATTTGCATCAACTCCACCAGTTAATACTTTTCCAGAAGAAGGAATGACAGTATTATAAGCACGAGCAAGACGTGTTATAGAATCTAAAAGAATAATAACATCTTTTTTGTGTTCAACTAAACGTTTTGCTTTTTCTATAACCATTTCAGAAACCTGTACGTGACGAGATGCAGGTTCATCAAAAGTAGAAGCAATGACTTCCCCTTTAACTAAACGTTGCATTTCCGTAACTTCTTCTGGCCTTTCATCAATCAGTAAAACCATCAATACACAATCTAGATAATTATTTGCAATATTAGCAGCAATATTTTGCAATAACATAGTTTTACCTGCTTTTGGCGGAGCAACAATTAAACCGCGTTGTCCACGTCCAATAGGAGCAGATAAATCTAAAACACGAGCAGTCAAATCTTCTGTAGATCCATTGCCACGTTCCATACGCAAACGACTATTGGCATGTAATGGTGTTAAATTTTCAAATAAAATTTTACTACGAGCATTTTCAGGTTTATCAAAATTTACTTCATTAACTTTTAATAAAGCAAAATAACGTTCTCCCTCTTTTGGAGGGCGAATTTTTCCAGAAATGGTATCACCTGTTCGCAAATTAAAACGACGAATTTGGCTAGGAGAAACATAAATATCATCAGGGCCTGCTAAATACGAACTATCAGCAGATCGAAGAAATCCAAATCCATCCTGTAAAATTTCTAACACGCCATCACCAAAAATATCTTCTCCACTTTTAGCATGTTGCTTTAAAATAGAAAAAATAATATCCTGTTTTCTCATACGAGGTAAATTTTCTAATCCCATACCTTCGCCAATAGTAATTAATTCAGAAACTGGCGTATTTTTTAATTCGGTAAGATTCATAATGGTGGGTTCTTAAACTTGAGGTATATTTTTGAAAATTATACACAATATATTATTGATATATTTATATAATATCAATAATGTTAAATTAATATTTTTGATAAACAATATTATTTTTATTATAGTATAATTTCATGTTGGAAAATTATATGTAATTTAAAGAAAATGCCAATATTTTTTTTGTATTTTCTTTTTTTATTTTATATAAAAAGAGAAAATAAAAAGAAACAAAAACACAGATTTGGCTACAAAAAACAAAAATTTTTACTTTAGCGTAGTAAAATGTTGAATTTGTGTTTGGCATTTTTTTTCATAAAAACATGTATATAAAACATCACATATTTTTAGCTTTTTCAGATCTTATAAAGATATGTATCATATTAAAATAACGTTATATTATCATCATTTAAAACACCTTTTCAGATATCTATTTAAAAAATATTTTTTATAAAAAATTTATTTTTCCTATTTTTTTAAAAATTAAATATTTTTATCTATAAAATTTTGCAATTGATCTTTAGATAATAAGCCTATATATTCGTCAATCTTTTTTCCTTTTTTTAAAAATAACAAAGTTGGAATACTACGAATATTATATTTAGCTGTTGTAATTGGATTATTTTCAATATTTAACTTTCCAATAATTAATTTCATTGCATATTGATTAGCTATTTCTTCTAAGATAGAAGAAATTATTTTACAAGGAGCACACCAAACTGCCCAAAAATCAATTAATATTGGTTTTATTGCTTCTATGGCTTTTATTTGAAAATCTTTATCAGACAAATGAAGCACTAAGTTTTTATTCATTTTTAAATTACTTCCAATATTTAAAAAATATCATCTGATTATTAATTAATAAATTTTACAAATCAAAGTATATTAATCTATTTCATAAATATTTATTATAAGGAAACTAATTGCATTTATATTACATTTTTAGTCAGTTAATGATACATGTTAGTTAAATTTTTGAAAATGATTATATAATTTTTATTGATATAAATATATATGAAATATTTTTTAATTAAAAGAAAATATATTTATTTTTTTTATTTTTTTAATAAAATTATTTATTTTAATTCTGATTATTTTAATTAAAATCAAATAGATTACGATAAAATACGTTATATTTATAATTATATTATACAAAAAATATTAAAGCAATATTTTTTTAATATATTTATGAAAAACCTTATTTTAAAATTTATAATTTAATTTAAATTATTATATAATATTTCTTACATTTTTCTTACAAATTAATTAACTCTAGTTTTTTTAGCTACAAAAACAAATACGTGTATTCTTTTAAAAATATAAAATTATATATTGATAAAAATTAAGAATATATTTTATAAAATATAATAATTTCTATAACAAAAATAAAAATATATTTAAGTATTAAAATTAAATATGATTATCAACTAATACTCTTAAAATATTATATTCAAAATTAAAAATAATCCAAAAAATAAACTATTTTTAATATATCTTACATACAATTATTTTCATAAAGCATCGTACCTAAAATTATTTATAAGTATTTATTTTATAAAATATGAATTTTATATAAAATTATAATGAAATAATATAATGTACATTAATAAAAATAAATAATAAAATGCTTATTTTTTTAAAAAATCTAAAAACATTGCTTAATAAATATTTTTAAAAAAACATAATAATATTTTATTTATCATTATAATAAGCAGGTTGTTAATTCAAAAGTCATAATAAATTATAAATTTATTATAAGTTTTTTATTATATATACAGATTCTGTTATTTTAATTGAAATTAAATTATATATTTGGTTTAAAATTAACAGTATTTTGTAACAATAAACAACTCTATAAATAATAAATTTAGAAATACACGGCTAAAAATTGCACCTAAAAATGTATATAAATAAATTTTAAAAAAATGTGATTTTTGATCATAAACAAAACCTACTTTTTGCCAAATACTTATATTATCTTTAACATTCAATGTATAAAATTTATAAATATTTAAAATTATATGTAAATTAACAATCGCATTAATATTTAAAATAAACACAATTAAAAACTATAAAGATATAACAAAACAAAAAATCACATAAACTACTTAATATGCTTGCTCATTGAATAGCAACAATACTGTTTTCTTTAATATCTAGTGTGATCAACTTTCCTTGCAATAGTGTATTAGATAATACTTTTTCAGCTAACATATTTTCTATCTCATGTTGAATTGCACGTTTTAAAGGACGAGCTCCAAATATCGGATCAAATCCTATCTCGGCTAGCTTGTCTAAAGCTTCTGATGTAATTGTTATTTTATAACCTTGTTCTTCCAATCGTTTATATAAACGTGATAATTGTATTTTTGCTATATTTTTAATTTGTATTTTATTTAATGGGTGAAATACAACAACTTCATCAATGCGATTAATAAATTCTGGACGAAAACTACGACTAACTACTTTCATCACAATTTCTTTTATATTGTCATAACAAAAAGTTTCAAAACGTTCTTGAATCAAATCAGAGCCTAAATTAGATGTCATAATCACAACAGTATTACGAAAATCTACTGTTTGCCCATGCCCATCTGTTAATCGTCCATCATCAAGAACTTGCAATAAAATATTAAAAACATCTGGGTGTGCTTTTTCGATTTCATCAAGTAAAATAACAGAATAGGGACGCCGTCTTATTGCCTCTGTCAAATAACCACCTTCTTCATACCCTATATAACCTGGAGGTGCTCCAACTAATCTTGAAATAACATGTTTTTCCATAAATTCTGACATGTCGATACGCACCATAGCATTATCACTATCAAATAAAAAATTTGCAAGTGCTTTACATAACTCAGTTTTACCAACACCAGTAGGACCTAAAAATAAAAAAGAACCAATAGGACGATTTGGATCTGATAAACCAGCTCGACTACGACGAATAGCATTTGATACGGCATTCACGGCTTCGTTTTGTCCAATAACATATTTATGAAGTTCTTCTTCCATATGCAATAATTTTTCACGTTCGTTTTTTAACATTCTAATAACAGGAATTCCCGTCCACCGTGCTACAATTTCTGCAATTTCAATATCAGTAACTTTATTCCGTAGTAACTTCATTGGTTTATTTTCAACGCTAGTAGCTGCTGCAAGTTGTTTTTCTAATTCTGGGATTTCCCCATACTGTAATTTTGACATTTTAGCCAAATCACTATTGCGACGAGCTTGTTCTAAACTTATACGTGCATTTTCTAATCTTGCCTTTATATCTTGGGTACTTGTTAGTTCTGCTTTTTCAGCATTCCATTTTTTTTCTAATTCCCAATATTCTTTTTCTTTTTCTATTAATTCTTCCTGTAACATTTTTAAACGTTTTCTACTATCTGTATCCAATTCTTTTTTCAAAGCTTCTTGTTCAAGTTTTAATTGCATAACTCGACGTTCTAAACGATCTAATAATTCTGGTTTAGAATCCATTTGCATCCGCAAACTTGCTCCAGCTTCATCAATCAAATCTATTGCTTTATCTGGTAACATGCGATCAGAAATATAACGATTAGATAAATTTGCTGCTGCAACAATAGCAGGATCTGTGATTTGAACATGATGATGCAATTCATAACGTTCTTTTAATCCTCTTAAAATTGCTATTGTATCTTCGACAGTTGGTTCTACAACATAAACTTTTTGAAAACGACGTTCTAATGCTGCATCTTTTTCGATATATTGATGATATTCATCTAATGTTGTAGCACCAACACAATGTAATTCTCCTTTTGCTAATGCTGGTTTTAACATATTACTAGCATCCATTGCACCTTCAGATTTACCTGCTCCAACCATAGTATGCAATTCATCAATAAATAATATAACATTGCCTTCTTGCTTATTTAGATCACTTAAAACTGATTTCAAACGTTCTTCAAATTCACCACGATATTTTGTTCCTGCAAGTAAACTACCCATATCTAATGAAAACACACGTTTATTTTTTAAACCTTCAGGTACTTCAGCATTAACAATTCTTTGCGCAAGACCTTCAACAATAGCTGTTTTTCCTACTCCAGGTTCTCCTATTAAAACTGGATTATTTTTTGTTCTACGCTGAAGCACTTGTATAGTTCTTCGAATTTCTTCATCACGTCCAATAACAGGATCAAGTTTTCCTTCTTCAGCTTTTTGAGTTAAATCTATTGCATATTTTTTAAGTGCATTACGCTGCTCTTCAGCATTTTTTTCATTAATATTATTTCCGGCACGCATCAATAAAATCGCCTTTTCTAGATCTTCTTTGCTAATTTTTAAACTTCTAAGTTTATCAGTAAGAAAAGTTTTTGCATCAAAAATTGCTAAAAGAAATATTTCTGATGAAATAAACTTATCACCTTTTTTTTGAGCCAATTTGTCACATAAATTTAAATGACGAATAAGATCATTTGATGGTTGAATATCACCAATAACTCCATGCACTTGTGGTAAAGAATTTAAAATATCATTTAATTGATTACTTAAATTTCTAATATTTATGCCTATTGAAGTCAATAAAAACTTAATAATACTCTCTTCTTGTTCTAATAAAGCAACTAATAAATGCACTGGTTCAATAAATTGATTATCTTGTTTAATAGCTAAAGATTGAGCATTAATTAATGCCTCTTGTAATTTATTTGTAAAACGTTCAAAACGCATAAAATCTCCAGAAGATAATCGAAAAAAAATTATAAAAATATAATTTAATATTTTTATGTTAACTATTTTTTATAAAAAATTCATTTATTATATAATAACCTCATCGATCCATAAAAATATGAACATTTTTTTTGCATTTAATTCTTAAAAAATTTTTTTACAAAATCTTTTTATAAATCACACAGAAATAAATATTAAAAATCATTTAGTAATAATTTTTTTTATTTAATCATTTTATCATAAAAAATATTTTTTTATACACCTAAAGTATAATAATTTATAACAAAATACCTATTTTTATATTTAAAAAATAGTTGATACATTTATATAAAAATGGGATTTTTATCAAAAATAATAATGAAATTTTATATATAAAATGTGTTTTTTATAAAAACATAACATAAATATTATTAATCACGTCAAATATTAATCATCAATGGATTGAAAATTAATAATTTTTTTATATTTAGATGTTATACTAACTATAATATTTATATATTTTATTAAAAAATAATTTTCATGCACACATTTAAAGATTTATTTAAAAAAAATAATAATAAATATATCGATATATTAATCGTATTTTTATCATATTACTATACTGAATCTTTCTTTAACATATCAATTAACATAAGCATATCTGCAGGAGGATCTACGTACCATTCCATCAAATTACCTGTTATAGGATGATACAAACGCAACTTTCTAGCATGAAGTGCCTGACGATTAAATTTTTTCAGCATTTTTATAAATGATTGAGAAAAACCTTTTAATGATCGTGTTGATCCATGATATATAGGATCACCAACTATATGATGATTAATATGTGCCATATGAACACGAATTTGATGTTTCCTACCTGTCTCTAGTCTTAATTTCACTCTAGTGTGTATACGAAATTTTTCTACTATTTCATAATGAGTAATGGCAGGTTTTCCATTTTTATGAATAGCCATGTGTATACGTTTAATCGGATGACGAGCAATTGGCTGATTAACCATCCCATTACATTGGATAAGACCATTTACTACAGCATCATATTCACGTATAACTTTTCTATTTTTTATAGCTTGACTTAAATTGAAATGAGCAGTTATTGTTTTTGCAATAACTATTAATCCTGTAGTACCTTTATCTAATCTATGGACTATACCGGCTCTAGGAACATTAATAATGTTAGGATAATGAAATAACAATGTATTTAATAATGTTCCATGTAGATTTTTAATACCTGGATGGACAACTAGATTTGAAGGTTTATTAATAACAAGTATTGATTTATCTTCATAAATAATATTTAAAGGAATATTTTCTGCTTTTAAACACAATTTTTTTTTAATTAAAAGATTAATTAAAATGTTTTCATTACCTACAACTTTTTTTTTTGGACTATTGATATATTCATTATTAACCTGAACTCTATTATTTAAAATCCATTTTTTTATCTGTGTTCTGGAATAATTAGGAAACAAAATAACCAATGCTTTATCTAAACGTTGAGAAAATTGTGATGGCAATATTTTTGCATTAAGTTGTAATTTTTCAGACATACAATAAAGTGATAGAAAAGTTTATTTTTATTCGAAATATCTATTTTTTACTGAAAATATATAATTATTATATAAAATTTATTAAATGAAAATCAGAAATGTTACAAAAATATTAATAGGAAATAAAGTACATGAAAATAAAAATACGGTACATATTGTTACTTATTACAATTAATTTATTTATTAATGGATGCTCTAGCAATAATATCATATCAGAAAGTTCCCAAAATGATATTTATAAAAGCAGTCAAGACAAATTAAAAAAATATAACTATAAAGGAGCTATAAAATTATTAGAAAAATTATATAATAATTATCCATTAAGTCTATATAAAAAAAAAGCTCAATTAGATCTAATTTATGCTTATTATAAATCATCAGAATTATTATTGGCAATTAAAACAATTGATCATTTTATTTTCTCAAATCCAAATGATCCTAATATTGATTATGTTTTATATATGCGTGGATTAACTGCACAAAAATTAGACCAAAACGCATTACAAGATTTTTTTGGTATTGATTATTCTGATAAAGATCCTCAATATGCTGTAGCAGCTTTTAAGAGTTTTAGTCAACTTATTCGTTCTTATCCTAATAGTTCTTATGTGAGTGATTCTGCAAAACGTTTATTTTTAATAAAAGAAAGACTGGCCAAATATCAATTGGCTATTATTAAATATTATAATAAACGTGGTGCTTATATTGCAATAATTAATCGGGTTGAAGAGATGTTAAAAAAATTCCCGGACAGCAAATCTACAATACGTGCATTGTATTATATGAAAATAGCTTATGATAAACTAGGTTTAGAAAATGAAAAAAATACAGTCATTCAATTAATAATACTGAATCCTTTGAAAAAATAAAAAAAATTATTACAATATACATACAATTTAAAAACAAAATATGCTTTAACACTTTATATAAATATTCAAATACTTTATACAAAATAATTTTACATATTTCTTAATCTACATCAAAAATGATATTATGAATAAAAATGTTAAGTACATTTTTATTTTTTTTACATATACAATAAATTTATTATTAAAAATTTTAGATTTTTTAAATATTATTTATAACTTAACAAGTTAATTTTTTAATCATTTTAAAAATTGATAAAAATTTTTAGTGTTTAGTTAAAAATCATACAAAAATTTTTATAAAAACTTTATTAGATATAAAGCACATATAAAAAATAATCATTAGATTATCATTGATTAACAATATAACTTTATATCCGATAATTATTTATTTTAGAAATCTTTTAGAATAAAACAGTAATAATCTAAATCGATAAAATCAAAATACTTTTTAATAAAAATTATTACTGTTTGATATATAAAATAGATAATTAAATTTACATGTAACATAAATATAATTACAATCTTTTATTTTATATAATTTGTTTCTCAAAATTGACAAATCAAACAAAAATACTCAGTAACAAAAAATTAAAATTTTTAATATATAAGTAACGAAATTTTTATTGATTTTACATGATGTAATTTTTTATAAATATTAAAAAATATGTTTTCTAAAAAATGTTATTTGAAGATACAAAGTGACAAAACTTTAGAAACTTTTAAAAAATTGTCAATTAATAATTAATTATTAATTTTAAACATCCAAATCTATTCTTGAAAACAAATAATTTGCAACAAAATAAATTTATTATCATGTATAAATATATTGCTATGTAATATATTTTAAAAATAATAAAAATTTTTCCAATAAATATTGGTATAAAATTAATAAAAACAGCACGTATTATTCAATAAATTTATTATAAAAATAAAAATATATGTTTATGTTTTTTTCTTTTCATACTTATAAGATTCACATATGATACGACGCAAAATATCTTCGATTAAATCAGCTGAAATACCTATTTTTTTTGCTTCTTTACGTCGCAATTCTAAAATTTTATTTTCACGTTCTCGTATATAAATTGGTAATCCTTTTTTCCATTTAAGTTCACCAATTGCTGTTACTAATTTTATTCTTTTTGCTAATAATTTTAATAATAGTGTATCGATTTTATCAATTTTTTTACGTAATTTTAATAATTCTAATAACATTTATTTGCCTTATACTTAAATAATTTATATTGTTTTAAAAATGACTTTTCCTTGTCCTTGTTATTATGCATTTATTAAAATTATTTTTTTGAAGATAAAACAAAAAATATAAATTCATAGCATCAATAAAAAATATCAATCTTTAAAATTAATTTATTATACAAATAAAAGTATGGAGTCTATTAAAATATCTCATAAAACTACTTTTTTAAAAATAGAGAAATTTAATATGATTACACTATCTTAATTTTTTAAATATGATTTTTTTAAAAACAAATTACTTGATATTAAGACGTTCTTTAATGCGGGCCGTTTTTCCAGAACGCCCTCTCAAATAATATAATTTAGCTCTACGTACAATGCCATACCGTTTTATAATAATACTGTCTATAATTGGTGAATAAGTCTGAAATACTCTTTCAATACCTTCTCCATTTGAAATTTTTCTTACAGTAAACGCAGATTGAAAACCACGATTACGCATAGCAATAACCAAACCTTCAAATGCCTGCAACCGTCTTTTAGAACCTTCAACGACCCATACTTTAACTTCTATAGAATCACCTGGTCTAAATGATGGAATACAGTTTTTTATTTGTTCTTTTTCAAATTCTTGAATAATATTATTCATAATTACCTTTCATAATTACCTTTTCAAAAAAAATATATATAAGATATATTATTAATATTTTTTATATTCTTCTTGGAATTCTAATAATAACATTTTTTGTTCTTTAGTTAATTTTAAATTTTTCAAGAGTTTAGGTCTTTTAAGCCAAGTACGTCCTAATGCCTGTTTTTTTTTCCAACGATTAATTTTATTATGATTGCCAGACAACAAAACATCAGGCACTGCCATGTTTCCTAATAATTTAGGACGTGTATAATTGGGGGGATTAAATAATCCTTTCATAAAAGAATCTTCTTCTGCTGATTGTTTATGACCTAAAACACCAGGAATAAAACGAGAAATAGCGTCGATCATTACCATTGCAGCTAATTCTCCACCAGTAAGAACATAATTACCTATTGACCATTCTTCATTAACTGCACTTTCAATAATTCTTTGATCGATACCTTGATATCGACCACATATCAAAATTAACTTTTTTTTTAACAATAATTCAAAAATACCTTTTTGATTTAATTTTCTACCTTGTGGGGAAAGATAAATTACTGTAACATCTTGACCCATAAAAGATTTTGCTGTATTAATTGCGTCTATAATAGGTTGAACCATCATTAACATTCCTGGTCCTCCACCATAAGGACGATCATCTACAGTACGTCTTTTATCATAAGCATAATCTCTTAAATTAGAACACTCTATCCTCAATAGTTTTTTTTTATCGCACGACTTGTTATGCCATAATCTGTTATTGCATGAAACATTTTTGGAAATAAGCTAATAGTCCAAATCCACATGGTTTTTCCATTAAAAAATATTTAACACATCTTTAAAAACTTGGATCCCAATCTACTTGAATTATTTTAGTATTAATATCAACCTGCTTTATAACTTTTTTATAAAGAAATGGTATTAATCTTTCTGTAATACCTAATGAATCTGTGGTTTTTTTTGATACTAATACGTCATTTGCTCCTGTTACAATTAAATTTGTCACACGACCTAAATAATAACTATGACTGTTAAAAATTTGACAACCAATTAAATCTTTCCAATAGTATTCATCATTTTTAAGAATAGGAAGCTGTGCTGAATCTACCATAATTTTACAATTAATTATTAAATTAGCATGTTCTTTATCATAAATATTTTTAAATTTTATAAAAATATTTTTATTATCATATTTCCAATCTTCTATTTCTAATTGATACCATTCTTTCAATAATTTAATAAACCATGGTTGATAATCAAAAATATCTTTAATATTTTCAGTAAATGAAAATACTTTCATCCAACCATTAACGCCATATGTTGCACCTAATTTCCCTAATATAATAGGATGAATTGGATTGATAAAAAAATCTTTTTTTTTAATCATATATAGAAAATTAAACTATTTTTTTAGTTGTTTAATTAACGTGAAAACACGATTAGAAACTTGTGCACCTACAGAAATCCAATAATCAATGCGATCTAATTTTAAAAATATTTTTTTTGCTCGACCTGATGCGATTGGGTTAAAAAAACCTATCCGTTCAATGAAACGACCATCGCGTGCATTACGACTATCTGTGACAACTACTTGATAAAATGGACGTTTTTTTGCACCACATCTAGCTAAACGAATTATTACCATAAAATTCTCTTATTAGTTCGAAAAATACTAAAATAATGTAAATGGAACTTTAATTAATATAAAAGATATTTTACTCTTTTTTATATAAAAAACAATAAAAAATACTAATGCTATATATTCAAACTTTATTTTTTACAAAAACAAAATTAACTAATTCTCGTACATATTACAAACATCATTAACTTGGTGATATGTATTTTTTTGACTTATTTATTGTTGTATAACATTAAATAGTTAAAAATTCTTAACAAAATTCCTACAATGTCATATTACAACCTTTTACTATACATTTTTTATATCATTTTCTTATAATGTTTCTGTTTCTTCTAGAAATTATCTAAAATAATAACTTGTACGTCAAAAAAATATTATTTCTTATGATTTTCTTTTAAATAAAACTAGAAATATAATGTATAAATATTTTTTTGAATATTTCTTTTCAAAAAACTTATATTATTTATATATTTTGCTTATTAAAAAATAGATTTTTTATAAATTAATTGTTTTTATATTTATAAAATGTCATTGCTTTAGAAAATTCTTACAACCCTACTGATCAAAAATAATTAATATTGCTTTTAATGTTAATATAGTTTTAATAAAAATAATTACTGCTTAACAACAATAGTTTATTAACTTAGTAATATCAAAAATATTTTACAATAATTATTATTTTATCAAAAAAAATCGGTAATTTATGTTTTATAAGACACAAATTAAAATAATCGCTAAATGTATTAAATAATTAACAAATCATAAAATCTTAACTCTGAATACATATTATTAAAGATTACTAAAAAATACATAGTTGTTGAATTATTTTAAATATTAAAAATTATTTTTTTCTAGATTACTGGATATACTCAAAAAATCTAGAATAAAATCTCAAAAAAAATAAAAAAAGCAATAGTTTTTTAATTATCAAAATAAAATATATATTTCATATTATACAATTTAAGCAAATAAATTATAATAGAAAAATAATAAATTATTTACCTGTTATAAAACTTTTTTATTAATTTCTGAATAGCATATGCATATTTTACTCATGAAATTATCTATCAACACTAAAAAAAATATTATCTAAAAACACTATGCGTATCTTTAGATACAATGTCTTAAATATTTTTTTATATATTAATATTTCTTTTTTAATACATGTTACAAAATGTAGATTAATCTTTATTCGCAAATAACTAAAGGTAATTTACTTGAGATTATTAAAAAATATATCATTTTCATGTGATGAAAATAAAATAAGCATTTTAGACCTCACAGGGCTAAAAAATTATCTTAATAAAATATTTCACTTTTTATAAAAAACAATTATCTGCAAATACTTTATTTATTGACTTATTATTTGACAAATCAATGCATTTTAATATTAGTTATTTTTTATCATAAAAGACTTAAAAAATATAATCATATATTATAACATTATTTATATAGTTAATATATAGCAATTTTTTATGAATTTTATTTATTATTTTATATAACATAAATCATTAAATTATATTTAAAAAAATGATTTTTATAAAGAAAAAAGTTTTTTATCAATGGTATTTAATTTCTATAAGCATATTAATATAAATATGAAACAAATTATTATTTAAAAAACCATAACAAATAATATTTTTATTAAAAATATAAATTTTTATTATAAAAAAATAATTAATAAAGAAATTACATTTTTGTTAAAAAATATTATTATTTGCTTACAAAACACATCAATATTTTTTATATAAGAAAATATATAAAAACCATGATTATTTTAAAAAACATAGATTTCTATATAATGCTTTTTATAAAGTAAATATCTTGCAATATATAAAATCATTGTTTAATTTTCATAAAATTTTTTTATTATTACAATGAATAAAATAGGAACTTTATTTTGGAGCAAGTCTCAACAAATACTTTAATCATAATATTGATTATAATGATTATTTTATCAGCTTATTTTTCTGCTTCAGAAACAGGAATGATAAGTCTCAACAAATATCGGTTAAGACATTTAGCAAAAAATGGTCATCGATCTGCTCGAAGAGTAGAAGCATTGCTAAAACATCCAGAGCGATTAATAAGTCTTATCTTAATTTGGAATAATCTTATTAATATTTTAGCATCATCATTGGCTACCATTATTGGAATGAGACTTTATGGTCATATCGGCGTTGCTATTGCAACTGGTATTTTAACTTTTGTAATTTTACTTTTTGCAGAAGTTTTACCAAAAACAATGGCAACATTGTACCCAGAAAAAATTGCTTTTCCTAGTAGTATTTTTTTAAAACCCTTACAAAAAATATTATTACCAATTATCTGGTTATTTAATACAATTACTATAATATTTATGCATCTTTTTGGTATAAAATCACCTATTATTAATAACTATGGTATAACAAAAGATGAATTACGTACTATTGTAAATGAATCTAAAACTAAATTATCTCGTCAAAATCAAGATATGTTGATTTCAATTTTAGATTTAGAAAAAGTTACCGTTGGAGATATCATGGTTCCTCGCCATGAAATAATTGGCATCGATATTAACACAAATTGGAAATTAATTATTCGTCAATTAACTCATTCTCCACATGGCAGAATTGTACTTTATAGAGATACTCTTGATGATATGATTGGTATGTTACGTGTACGTGAAGCTTATAGATTAATGGTAGAAAAACAAGAATTCAATAAACAAAATTTAATTCGAGCTGCCGACAAAATTTATTTTATTCCAAATAATACCTCATTAAATATACAATTAATCAAATTTCAAAGAAAAAATGAAAAAATAGGCATTATTGTTGATGAATATGGTGATATTCAAGGATTAATAACAGTAGAAGACATTCTTGAGGAAATTGTTGGAGATTTTACTACATCTATGTTTTCAAATTTATCTCAAGAAGTTTTGCCACAACTAGATGGGTCAATTTTAATTGATGGTGCTACTAATATAAGGGAAATCAATAAAACTTTTAATTGGCATTTACCTGTTGAAGGTGCTAGAACTATTAACGGGTTATTATTAGAAGAACTCGGTGATATCCCAATTTTAAATACTAAAATTCAAATCGGAAAGTATCACTTTGAAGTATTATCTATTCATGGTAATGTCATTAAAAAAGTTAAAGCAACATATATTGATATACCTTCTCTTTTATAACATTATAATTATAAATATGCCATGCTCTAATTAATAATACCTATAAATATTCAATAATATATAAAATATCTTACAACTATTAATTTTTATAAAAGATTTAATAAATATCCCTCATTTATGCTATTTATTAATCAATCATTATTTTATAAAATATAAAACATTTATTAATAATCATTATCAATAATTTAATACATATTTTTATAATAGAAAAAATAATATATAAAAATTTATATAAAATTATAATTCAAAATTATTTTTATAATAATATAAAATTCGTATATTAATACAAAATAAATTACAATCTAAAAAAATAACTACTCTTATTTTTTACACATAAAAAAATATATAAAGATTTTATAATAAAATATTGCTCTTATATGTGGTTAAAATATAAATTTATATTCATATAAAATAAAATTTCAAGAAAAACAATATTTGTTTGAAACAACATATATATTGGATTTTTATATTTAATAACTTTTATATAAGCAAAAAAAATATTTTTAGAATTTTACTAATTATCTTAAAATTTTATAAAAATATTGCAATAACTATAAAATATATTAAAATATTAAACATACGATAATCAAAAAAAGACATATAAAACCATTATTAATTCTATTAATTTTAATAGCATTAATATCTTCACAAAAAAAATTGTGATATCAACTAATTTTTTAAAAATTTATTTTATATAAAAAAATTAAAAATAAATATACTCAAAAACAAATAATATCTATTTCAAATGTTTTTATGACTTTATCATTAATTGGCATTTAATTTAAGATAAATTTAATTTAAGATAATAAAATCAAATCCAAATCTATGAAAAAATAAATACTGCTTGCATTAATCATAATTATCTAGATATTATAAAATATAAAACATATTATCATATTTACTGTTTTATTTTTTAAAAAATTATAAATAACATTTTAAAAAACTAAATTTTTTATTAATGAATATTTGTTCATATGTAAAAAATTTCTTATGTAAGATAAATCAAAAAAAATAATTTTTAATTTCAAAGAGGTTATAATATTTTATGGCAATGGTAGGTATTTTTTTTGGTAGTGATACTGGTAATACAGAAAATATTGCTAATATAATTCAAAAAACTCTTGGTGGTTCAAATATCGCTAAAGTTTATGATATCGCTAAAAGCAACAAAGAAGATGTTGAACAATTTAATATATTATTATTTGGTATCCCCACATGGTATTATGGCGAAGCACAATGTGATTGGGACGATTTTTTCTCAACATTGAAAACAATTAATTTTAAGAAAAAAAAAGTTGCTATTTTTGGTTGTGGTGATCAAGAAGATTATGCTGAATATTTTTGTGATGCTATGGGTATTCTAAAAGACATTATTGAACCTAATGGTGCAACTATTATTGGTCACTGTTCAAGAAAAGGGTACTATTTTGAAGCATCTAAAGGACTTATTAATGAAGATTATTTTATCGGTCTTCCTATTGATGAAGACAGACAACATGAACTAACAGATGAACGAATTAAAAATTGGGTACAACAAATATCTAGAGAACTTAATTTAAAAAATAATCTAACTTTAGAGTAAAATTCTAAAATAAATATTTATTTATTTCAAAGCTATATATAATAAAAATTGACATCATTAGAATTACCGAAAATGTTTTAAAAAAAATATCAAATAAAAAAAACATCAACAAAACATAAAATACAACTTTTGCTAATAAATTATTAACATTTTTTAGAGAATTTTTTAAAGGAAAATATGTCTACTAAAAAATATTTTTACCCAATTTCAATATTGGAATATATTTATGAATACTTTTAAAAAAGATCAAATTTTGCTTTTCATCCAAGTATCTCTTAATGATACAGTACGATTAAATACCAAATGTTCTTTGCTATGACAATGAATATCACTACAAAAATAACCTTCTCGTTCAAATTGATACACTTCCCCAGGTTTTGACATCATTAAAGTTGGTTCAACAATACCTTTACATTTTACTAAAGAAAATGGATTAATATTTTTTAAAAAATCCTTTTCTGAATCTGGTGAAACTACATTAAATAAACTATTATATAATCGAATTTCTGCTGAGATACCATGTAATGCACTAACCCAATGAATCACACCTTTTACTTTATGAAAATCACTAGGAACTTTATTTAAAGTATCGGGATAATAAGTACAATAAATAGCAACAATATTTCCTTTTAAATCTTTATCAACACGATTAGCTTGAATAACATAAGAATTTCGTAAACGTACTTTTTGATTTAAAACTAAACGTTTATAGTCCTTATGACATTCTTCACGAAAATCAGCTCGATCTATATAAATTTCTTTACTAAATGGCACTTTTCTAATACCCATTTCGGGTTTTTTTGGGTGATTAAAAATATCAAGAAATATTTCCTCATTAATAGCCATATTTTCAATTACTACTTTAACAGGATTTAACACCGCCATTACACGTGGTGCTGTTTTATCTAAATCATCACGAATGCAAGATTCCAAGGAAATCATTTCAACCCTATTATCTTGTTTAGTAATACCAATACGGCGACAAAATTCACGTATAGAATTTGCAGTATAACCCCGGCGACGTAATCCAGAAATAGTTGGCATTCTTGGATCATCCCAATTTTCTACAAAATTATTTTCTACTAATTTTTTTAATTTACGTTTTGACATCACTGTATATGCAAGATTCAATCGAGAAAACTCGTATTGTTTTGGATGGTGATCAATAGTAATATTACTCAATATCCAATCATACAAACGTCGATTATCTTGAAATTCAAGTGTGCAAAGTGAATGTGTAATACCCTCTAATGCATCAGAAATGCAATGACTAAAATCATACATCGGATACATGCACCATTGATTACCTAATTGATAATGTTCTACATATTTTATTCTATATAACACAGGATCTCGCATAATAATAAATGGAGATGACATATCAATTTTTGCACGCAAACAAGCTTGTCCTTCTTTAAATTCACCGTTTCGCATTTTCTGAAACAATTTCAAATTATCATTAATTTTCCTATCCCGATAAGGACTATTTTTACCAACATGTTTTAATGTACCACGATATTTACGAATGTTATCAGGAGTTAATTCATCTACATAAGCTAAACCTTTCTGAATAAGTTCTATTGCGTATTGATGCAGTTTACAGAAATAATCTGAAGCATATTTAATCTCATCACTCCAATGAAAACCTAACCATTGCAAATCTTCCTGAATAGAATTAACATATTTAATATTCGCTTTTACTGGATTTGTATCATCAAAACGTAAATTACATTTACCATGATAATCTTCTGCAATACCAAAATTTAAACAAATTG
Source organism: Arsenophonus sp. (assembly GCA_031446145.1). Lineage (GTDB taxonomy): Bacteria > Pseudomonadota > Gammaproteobacteria > Enterobacterales > Enterobacteriaceae > Arsenophonus. The sequence goes on from CP132903.1 coordinate 137,389, forward strand.
CTTTAGCATGACCAATATGTAAATACCCATTTGGTTCAGGTGAAAAACGAGTATGTACATAATTATGTTTACCTTTAGCTAAATCTTGATCAATGATTTGTCGAATAAAATTTGTTTGAATATTTTTTGATATTTTCACTATTATCACTCCTACGAAAGAACAAAAAATTTTAAAAATAATTATTTTAATAAAGTATTTATAAGAATTCAGTAATAATAACAACCACTATATCCAAAAACTATTTGTTATAAAATTGAAATATTATTAGTATATAAAAAAGTTTTTTTTATTAAAAAAATATATACTGATACAAATCGTAAGTCTATATCATGTGTTTTTATAGAAAATATATTTTTACTTTTTTTAATAAAAATGCTATTATTAAAAATATTATAATTGTTTTAAAAATTGGTTTATTAGAAATTTAAAAACCATATAAAAATATGCTGTATTTAAAATATTTTTACCAAGCAATGAATAAAAATTTTATAAAATTTCTAGAAAAAATTAACTTATCACATAACTTTTATACAATTAATCCTGATTAATCATATTTTAAATACTTGTTAATATATTTAATGATTACAATTTAATACACTCAACATCAAAGATACGACAAATTAATTATTTTCTATAAAATTAACTACACATATCGAAATAAAGATATAATTCTAAAAAAATATTTTATACAAATGATCCATCTTAAATAAAAAAATTTACATTTATATGAAAATATTAAAAAATAGTTGACGATTTTATTCCATATGCGCATAATTTTACTACAATAGCAGTACATAATTTGATTTTAAGGCTACGTAGCTCAAACTGGTTAGAGCACAGCACTCATAACGCTGGGGTTACAGGTTCAATTCCCGTCGTAGCCACCATAAAAATTTTACGGGAGTGGCGAAATCCGGTAGACGCACCAGATTTAGATTCTGGCACTGCAAAGTATGCGAGTTCAAATCTCGCCTCCCGTACACATGCCATATAATAAATATGCTCGATATTTTTCTTTGGGGTATAGCCAAGCGGTAAGGCACCAGGTTTTGATCCTGGCATTCCCAGGTTCGAATCCTGGTGCCCCAGCCATAATTTTTAAGATTTTTTTATTTTGATAAAAACAATAAAATATATAATTTATCCAAAAAATACTCACATAAAATATATATAAAAAAATAAAATTCACAAAGTAGTTATTATATATAATACTTATTATAAAATTATCATAAAATTAAATTCTATATTTTATAGTTTGATACCATAATTTATAATTTCCAAAATATTTTTAAATTTACATTTTATATAAAAATTAATCGCAAGAATATTTTCATAGACTTTTAATATATAAAAATAATTTTTTATAAATTAAAAGCATGCAAATAAAACATTTAAAAATATAAATAAAAAATATGTTTTTAAATTAAAGATTACTGTTATTAAAAATATAAATAACATTATTGAATTCAATTTTACAGACTATGTTATATAAAAAAATATAGTGATATTTCATAGCCCTAAAGCATATTTAATAATTTCTTTTTTAAGAAAATCTGTCCGTTGTATAGACATCAAAAATAAATTCCTAAAAAATTTTGCACCAGGCAATCGCGAACAAAAAATACCGTAAATAACATCCATGCTCAATTGCATAAAAATATTGTCTAAAATTCTATTTTTTTGATAACTTAATAAAGTTGCCCGTTCATAATACGGCAGTAAATATTTTTTTGCATTAATTAACACTTTTAATAAACAAGCAACATCACGATAACCTAGATTTACTCCTTGTCCTGCAAGTGGATTAATTGTATGTGCAGCATCGCCAATTAACACTACTCCATTTCGAATGTAAGAATTAGCATGATGACGACTTAAAGAAAAAAAACCTTTTTTAATAACTTCCAAATATTTAAAACGAGGAGGAAAAGATAAAATAATTTCTTTCTTAAGTTCTCTAAACGACATATTTTGCAATTGTTTTATGCGTTCATGACTATCATACCAAACCAAAGAAGCCCAATGATCAAATAAAGGTAAAAAAGCTCTTGGACCAGAAGGAAAAAATTGTTGCCAAGCAATATCTTGCTGTGATTCTTCTATCCTTACTGTAATGAGCATACAAGATTGACCATATTGCCATATATTACTTTTAATACCAGCAAAAGAACGTACTTGCGAATTTGTACCATCAGCACCAATAATTAAATTTGTTGATACTTCACAATTATTATTTAAGATAATTTCCCATTGTTTATTATAGTACGTCATGCCTATTACTCTTACTGGTGCTAACAAAGTAAGATTAGAATATTGTAAACATTTATCTAATAAAGCAACTTGTAAAACATCATTTTCAATCATATAACCAAGTTCAGACAAACCAATACTTTTTGCCTCAAATATCACATTTGAGTTTTCATTTTCCCAAATCTCTAACTTTCTATAAGGAACAGCACGAAAATTGAAAACACTTGTAAATATATCAAGTTCTCTTAATAATTCCCATGACTTGTAATTTATCGCCGAAATACGCAAAGCAGGTTCATTTTGAATATTTAAAGATGTAGGTAACACACCTTGATCCACCAAAAGAATATTCCAACCTTCTTTTGCTAATCCAATGGAAATTGCTGCACCTGTCATACCAGCACCAACTACTACAATATCATATTTTTTATCTATTTTATTTAACATATTATCCTGAAAATCAATACCGCAAAATAATACTGCAAAACATATTTTTTATTTTTATTTACTATTACGATAGTAGTACATTAGACATAATTATCAAAAACAAAAATTTTCATTATTTAAAAATAAAGAGTTAAAATTTTAAAAAAACATAACAATATAATTTATGTAATCATATCAAAAATAATCAGTAATTTTAAAATTAAACGCACATAATCAAAAATTATATAAGCAAAAATAAAAAAAATTCTTTATTACTTTTTAAAAAAAAATATATTATACAAAAAAATTAAATCCATATAAAATGCTATTTTTACAAAATACTTTTAATTTAGATAAAACTTAATTTTTAACAATAATCTTAAAAAGGAATATATAAAAATAGTTTTATGTTAGATATATCAAAAACAAATTTTAAAAAATATTTTTTTTACTTTTTTATTTTAATCCTTTATGTTATTTTTATCTCAATAAAAATAATATTTTACTTTTTAAAAAAATACATCTATTTTTATATAAATGCAAAAAAATATTTTTAGTTCTCATGTAATAATGAGTGAAAAATAAAAATTGTTAATTCATGCAATAAATATTCTAAGAGAAAGAAAATGATATGATAAGCTTCAATAATATAAACAATCGCTAATTTTTAAAAAATAGAAATACAATTTTATATTTGCTAAAAAACATTCATACGATACTCAAAATTATTCTCAAATAAAAAATTAAAAACTACTATGATATGAAATGAATCATATACAAAAAAATAAGAATTATTTTAATTTATCATGATATTTATTCTATAAATCAATAAATATGATTTATAAAAATCAAATATCCTCATTAAATAATATTAAAATTTAAAAAAATGCTATAATTTTCATTTTAATAATATTTTATGCAATTTTTTTATTTATAAAAATTTTATCTTTTCAAAAAAAAATGTCATTAAAAAATAAAAAACAATATTATTTTATAAATACAAAAAAAAACAAAAAAAATTATAACAAGAAAAAAAAATTCTTTCCATCAGTTATCCTAGATCTCCAAATTGCCTGTAATGATAATGCTGGACTACCCAGCAAGAACTTATTTCAAAGCTGGTTAGAATCGTTCTTACCAACTTTTCAATATAAAAGTGAAATTACAATTCGTATTGTAGATATCCTAGAAAGTCAAGATTTAAATCTCAAATACAGAGGAAAAAATAAAGCAACAAATATTTTATCTTTTCCATTTGAATCACCAAAAAATATCTCGTTACCATTATTAGGTGATTTAATTATTTGTCGACAAATAATTGAAAAAGAAACTCTTGAGCAAAAAAAAACAATAAATGCCCACTGGCTACATATAGTAATACACGGCTGTCTTCATTTATTAAAATATAATCATATAAACAAAGTTGAAGCAAAAAAAATGGAAAATATAGAAATTAACATTATGAATATGTTAGGTTATCCTAATCCTTATGAAATTAAAAATACTTAACCATAATTTTTATATCATAAAAATTATGATAGGATAAACTATCAAAAAAATTTTAATACGAAACTATGACCGACGAACATTCTACAAATAATAATGATAATATTTCTTTTAAAAGAAATTTCTTTAGTATACTCAATCAATTATTTCAAGGAGAACCAAAAAATCGCAATGATTTAGTTGAATTAATACGTGATTCAGAACAAAAAGATGTAATTGATCCTGATACAAGAGAGATGCTTGAAGGTGTCATGAATATTGCCAATGAACGTGTGAGAGATATCATGATTCCACGTTCTCAAATTATAACATTAAAACATAATCAATCTTTAGAAGCATGTCTTGATGTAATTATTGAATCAGCGCATTCTCGTTTTCCAGTTATTAATGAAGATAAAGACCATATTGAAGGTTTATTAATAGCAAAAGATTTATTGCCATTCATGCGAACACATGCAGAACCTTTTAACATTAATAAAATATTACGTACTGCTGTTATTGTACCTGAAAGTAAACATGTTGATCTTTTATTAAAAGAATTTCGCTCCAAACGTTATCATATGGCAATTGTAATAGATGAATTTGGGGGGGTATCAGGGTTAGTTACTATTGAAGATATTCTTGAATTAATTGTTGGAGAAATTGAAGATGAATATGATAATGAAGAAAACATGAATATTCGTCAATTAAGTAAGCACGCATACTTTGTTCGTGCCTTAACACAAATTGATGATTTTAATAAAATATTTGGTACAAAATTTAACAACGAAGGAGTTGACACAATTGGCGGGTTAGTAATGCAAGCTTTTGGACATTTACCATCTCAAGGAGAGATAATCACAATCAATGATTATATCTTTAAAATAACCATGGCTGATAATAGAAAAATCATACAGCTGCAAGTAAAAATTCCTAATAAAGCACCTACACCAAAACTTTTAGAAGAATAGTATTGTGTAATAATGAAAAAAATAATATTGTATCAAAATACATGGTTACGAATATTTATAAGTTTTATTTTTGGTCTTTTTGGAACACTAGCTTTTTCACCTTTTGATATCTGGTTAACAGCACCTCTTTCGCTTTTTGGTTTACAATTTTTGATTATCAGTATTTCAAAAAAACAAGCTTTTTTAACTGGATTTTCTTGGGGTATAGGCCTATTTTCTAGTGGCATTCATTGGGTTTATATTAGCATTAGTAACTTTGGTGGGATGCCATTCATTATTAATGTATTTTTAATAATATTATTTATTGCTTATTTAGCATTTTATCCTGCATTATTTTCTTATATATTAAATCAATGCTTCCCAGATATAAATATTTTCCGTTTTATTTTTGCTGCACCATCAATATGGCAATTAATAGAATCTTTGCGCTGCTCAATATTAACAGGTTTTCCTTGGTTACAATTTGGATACACACAAATAAATGGACCACTCAAAAACATTGCACCAATCTTTGGTGTTGAAATGATCACTTTTTTATTAATGCTTATCAGTAATTTTTTTGTATTTAGTGTTATTAAACGAAAATTTATTCCATTGTTTTTTGGTATTCTTATATTATATTCACCAATTTTAATAAAAAAATATCATTGGATTACACCAGTTATGCAAAAGAAAACACAAATTGTTTTAATTCAAGGAAATATAACCCAAAACTTAAAATGGAAAACAGAATTTTTAAAAAATATTATGAGTATTTATCTTTCGTTATCTAAACCTTACATTGGAAATACAGATATTATAATTTGGCCTGAATCCGCAATTCCATCCTTAGAATCACATAACACAATTTGGCTAACCTCATTAGACGATCTATTACGTTCAAAAAAAACTCACTTAATTACTGGTATTGTTGACACAAAAAAAAATACAGAAAATATAAAAAAATATTTTAATACTATTATTGTTTTAGGAGAAAAGAAAACTTATCAATATCCAACAAAAAATCGTTACCAAAAACACCATTTAGTACCTTTTGGTGAATTCGTGCCACTAGAAAAAATATTACGTCCAATTGCACCTTTATTTAATTTACCCATGTCAAATTTCAGTTCCGGAAATTATTACCAAAAACCATTAATTGTCGGTAATATTCATCTGAATGCAGCTATTTGCTATGAAGTTATTTTAGGAAAGCAAATACGAGATAATTTTCAACCAGATGTAGATTTTTTATTAAGTATTGCAAATGATGCCTGGTTTGGGAATTCTATTGGTCCATGGCAACATTTACAAATGGCACGCATGCGTGCACTTGAACTTGGAAGACCATTATTAAATGCAACAAATAATGGAGTTACAGCAGTTATTACACCTTATGGAAATATTCAATCACAACTCCCACAATTCACTCGTTCAGTATTACGCACTACAGTAACACCAATGAAAGGTATAACACCTTATGCACTTTGGAGTAATTGGCCTATGTGGGGATTTGTTATTTTATTTATCATATTAGCATTTATTAGCAAAAAACAATTTAAAATTTCTGTATAACAACAAATCTATAACATATTGTATTAATTAAATTATATTGATTATTAAAATTAATTATTTATTTTATATAATAATATTTTATTATGTTTTTAAAAATTCATATTTATAAAAAAATTATAAAAAGGATATCTTTTGATTTATTTAAATAATGTTTCTAAATGGTATGGAAAATTTCAAGTATTAATAAATTGCTCAATTTCAATTCAGAAAGGAGAAGTTATAGTAATATGTGGTCCATCTGGTTCAGGAAAATCAACATTAATAAAAACCATAAATGGTTTAGAACCGATTCAAAATGGTGACATATTTATTAATGACATTCATGTTAATAACAAAAAAACCAATTTATCTGCATTACGTTTAAAAGTAGGCATGGTATTCCAACATTTTGAATTATTTCCTCATTTATCTATTATTGATAACTTAACGTTAGCACAAATAAAAGTGTTGCATCGAAATAAAAAATTTGCTAAAGAAATAGCATTAAAATTATTAGAGCGTGTTGGTTTGACGAAACATATTCATAAATATCCTGCTCAATTATCTGGTGGTCAACAACAAAGAGTTGCTATTATTAGAGCGCTTGCCATGAATCCAATTGCAATGTTATTTGATGAACCAACTTCAGCATTAGACCCAGAAATGATTAATGAAGTTCTTGATGTAATGACCAATCTTGCCAAAGAAGGTATGACTATGATAGTTGTCACCCACGAAATGAGATTTGCTAAAAAAGTTGCTAACCGAATAATTTTCATGAACAAAGGAGAAATTATCGAAGATAGCTATAAAAAAGACTTTTTTTCTGCACCAAAATCAGCACAAGCTAGAAAATTTCTGGATAAAATAATATACTGATTTCCTGTAAAAACGCATGATATCATCTTATAAAGAAAGAAAAAAGAATATTTTTAAAAATTGACTATTTTTAATAATTTTAATCCATCTTTAAGATAAATTTCATATAATACATTTTTGATAAAAAAATAATTGATAAAAAATATAAACTGTATTTATAAAATATCTATTTAATTATTCCATGAAAACAATATCCGTTTTTTCATTCAGTAATCTTTTTTATAACATAACGGATATTTTTAAATTGTTATATAGGAAAAAGAACTTGTTATGCACGAAGAATATCAACCAAAAAAAATAGAGAAATACGTACAACGTTATTGGGAAAAAAAACAAGCGTTTAAAGTTACAGAAGATTATAATAAAGAAAAATATTATTGTTTGTCAATGTTGCCTTATCCATCTGGTAAACTTCACATGGGACATGTTAGAAATTATACAATTGGTGACGTTATATCACGTTACCAGCGCATGTTAGGAAAAAATGTTTTACAACCTATAGGTTGGGATGCCTTTGGTTTACCTGCTGAAAACGCAGCAATTCAAAATAATATTGATCCAGCATCTTGGACTTATAAAAATATACATTATATGAAAAAACAATTAAAAATTTTTGGATTTTCTTATGATTGGAGTCGAGAGTTAACAACTTGTAAACCAGAATATTACAAATGGGAACAATGGTTTTTTACAAAACTTTATGAAAAGGGGTTAATTTACAAAAAACTATCTGGTGTTAATTGGTGCCCAAATGATTTAACAGTATTAGCTAACGAACAAGTTGTTAATGGTCGTTGTTGGCGTTGTGATACCATAGTACAATACAAAGAAATACCTCAGTGGTTTATAAAAATTACTAGTTATGCCGAAGAACTATTAAATGATTTAAATAAATTAGATGGCTGGCCAGAAAAAGTTAAAACCATGCAACGTAATTGGATTTCTCGTTCTGAAGGAATCGAAATTACATTTCATGTGATAAACAGTGATCAAAAATTAATTACATATACCACTCAGACTGATATTTTTATGGATGTAACTTATCTTACTATTTCACCTAATCATCCACTATCAAAATCTATAGCAAAAAAAAATGCCAAATTACATTTTTTTATTAATAAATATAAAAACACAAAAGTTACAGAAATAACAACAGAAAACATAGAAAAAAAAGGTATAAACACTGGTTATTACGCAATTCATCCTCTAAACAATGAAAAAATTCCTATTTGGATAGTTAACTTTATATCAATGGAAAATGGTACAGGTGTCATAATGGGGGTTCCAGGACACAACAAAAATGATTGGAAATTTGCTACTAAATATCACTTACCTATTAAAGAAGTTATAGCTAATAAAAAAAATAAAATTCCTGATTTAAAAATAGGTCCTTTTGTTGATAAAAATTTATTAATAAATTCAGATGAATTTAATGACACAAAAAACAAAATTACTGGAGATGCTCTTATTAATAAATTAATCCTTCAAGGACAAGCAAAACGCAAAGTAAATTATCGACTTCGTGATTGGAGTATTTCTAGACAACGTTACTGGGGCACACCAATTCCTATGGTAAATATGGAAGATGGTTCTATTGTTCCAGTTCCTAAAGAAGAATTGCCAGTTATTTTACCTGAAAAAATAATAATAGATGGAAGGCATAATCCACTTAGCAAAAATCTAAATTGGATAAAAACCACCATCAATGGGCTGCCAGCAATGAGAGAAACTGATACATTTGATACATTCATCGAATCATCTTGGTATTATGCACGTTATACTTGCCCTCACTATGATAAAGGAATGCTTGATCCATCTGCAGCTAATTATTGGTTACCGGTTGATCAATACATAGGAGGCATAGAACATGCTATTATGCATCTATTATATTTTCGCTTTTTTCATAAACTTATGCGTGATGAAAATTTAATAAATTCTAATGAACCAGCAAAAAGTCTTCTATGCCAAGGAATGGTATTAGCAGATTCTTTTTATTATTTAAATAAAAATGGACAACGTGTTTGGGTACCACCCATTTATACAAAAGTAATAAGAGATAAAACAGGAAAAATTATTAAAGCTACTGATAATAATGGAAATACACTTTTTTATAATGGAATGAGCAAAATGTCTAAATCAAAAAATAATGGTATCGATCCAAAAGCCATGGTAGAAAAATATGGAGCAGATACAGTACGCCTATTTTTAATGTTTGCCGCTCCACCAGAAATTACTTTAAAATGGAAAGAATCAAATATAGAAGGTGCAAATCGGTTCATTCATCGTCTTTGGCGTACTGTTTTAAAACATATCCAAAAAGGAAAAACTATCCCATTAAAAAAAAATAACTTAACAGAAGAACAAAAAAATCTGAGATACGCTTTACATAAAACAATTACTAAAGTAACAGATGATATTGGTCGACGTTATGCATTTAATACTGCCATTGCTGCAATTATGCAATTCATGAATCAACTTAATAAATCACCTCAAAAAAGTGAACAAGATAGAGCATTAATGCAAGAATCTTTAGATGCAATAATACGCATGCTAGCTCCTATAATTCCACATGCATGTTTTATTATGTGGAAAAAACTTGGTCATCTCGATGATATTGATCATACACCATGGCCTGTTGCTGACGAAGCAGCAAAAAAAGAAAATACCAAATTAATTATTATTCAAATAAATGGCAAAACTCGTAGTCGTATTACAATTCCTATTAACAGTTCAGAAGAAGATACTTTTAAAATAGCAATTCAAAAACATGGTATAAAGAAATATATCAAAAATATGAATATATATAAAAAAATTTACGTAAAAAATAAATTATTAAATATTATCGTTTATTAAAATTAATATTTAGGAAAAAATATGCATTATTATATTGTATTTTTTATAAATTTAACTTTATTTATCATGACTGGTTGTGGATTTCATTTACAAACGCTCAATCAAATACCTAAAAATCAAGTAACTTTAATAATGAATGATCCATATGGACCTTTAGGATTAGAAATAAAAAAAGAATTATATTTGAATAATATACAATACATCAACAAAAACTCAAAAAATATTATTACTCTAAAAATTATAAATACATCTGAAAATACTAAAACTATATCTGTATATCAAAATGGTCAAAACGCAGAAAAACAATTTTTTTTTCGACTGATGCAGAAATTATTTTGCAAAATGGTGTTGTATACCCTATCAATATAAATGTAGAACATATTTTTTTTGATATACCGTTAGAAATATTTCCTAAAGATATAAAAAATACCATAATACAAAAAGAACTATATGCAAAAACAGCCCGTCAATTAATTCATAAATTATTAATCATTCAAAATGATATTACAAATAATGCACATAAATAAGAGTATTAAAATTTAAATGATCAATATTTATCCAGAAGAACTAGACTTATACTCAATGCAGAATTTTCCATCTTGTTTTTTTGTTTTTGGTAATGATCATTTTTTATTACAAGAAAGCTTAGATGAAATTTATAAAATTGCAGAGTTATACGGTTTTACTGAACGCTACGCTCATCTTCTTGAACAAAACAGTGATTGGAATAATATTTATTATTTTGTTCAATCACTAAACTTATTCAGACAAAAAAAAATTCTTATTTTAACATTATCCAAAAATTGTTCTAATGTAAGTACATCTCATAAATTATCAAAACTAACTGAATTATTACACTCTGATGTATTACTTATATTATGTGGCAATAAATTGACTAAGCAACAAAAAAACAGTCAATGGTTCAAAAAAATAAATCAAAATAGTATTTATATTAATTGCCTTACACCTACACAAAAAACACTACCTCAATGGATAACAAGACGAGCAAAAAAAATCTCACTAACTTTAAATACAGAAGCAAATCAAATACTTTGTTATTATTATGATGGTAATTTATTAACTATTTCTCAAACACTTAAACAATTGTCAATTTTATATCCTAATGGTAATCTTACAGTATCACATGTTAAAAAAGTAATAAATAACGCTGTTCATTTCACAGCTTATCATTGGATTAATGCAATGTTTTTAGGTAAAACTAAAAAAAGTTGGTATATTCTAAAACAATTGCAAAGAGAAAAATATGAAGAAACAATACTTTTACGAACAATTCAACGTGAATTAATATTTTTGTTAAAATTAAAAGAAAAAACAAAAAATAAAGAATGTATAAAATCATCTGATAACAAAGCTTTTTTTAAAATGTATCACCCTCTGATACTTTCTGTAATCAACCGTTTATCATTACGGCAATTACAAGTAGCAATAAACTTAATTGCCAAAGCTGAATTATATTTCAAAAAAAATAATAACATATCTATATGGCCAAAATTAGAAATTTTATCTATCTTATTATGTGGAGAAGCAATCTCAGAGAGTTTTATTAATGATTTTACAAAATAAAAAAATACGTGATATTCAAAATATTACAACTATATTTGGTGGTACCTTTGATCCAATTCATTATGGTCATTTGATACCTGCTACACAACTTGCAAAAGAAATTGGATTAAAAAAAATTATTTTAGTACCTAATAATTTACCACTATATCGTCCAAAACCAGTAGCAAACATTCAACAAAGAATTGAAATGCTAAAATTAGCAATTGAAAATAAACCATTATTTACTATAGATTTTCGTGAAATACAATATCAAATACCATCATATACTATCAAAACACTCATTTCTTTTAGACAAGAAATCGGCTGGAAAAAACCATTAGCATGTATTATCGGTCAAGACTCTTTATTATCAATACATACTTGGTTTAATTGGAGAGAAATTTTAAATTTATGCCATTTAATAGTTTTTACTCGCTCAAAAAATAAAATTTATTTTTCAAATAAAATAATGCAGAAATGGCTAGAGGATCATCAAATACATAATCCAACAATGCTAAAATATCAAGCTTCTAATACAATTTATTTATTTAAAAATCCCTTATTAAATATCTCTGCAACAAAAATCCGTCAACGAAAAAATAACAAAACCAGTTGTCAACATATGCTACCAAAATCAGTTTCAAACTATATTGATAAAAATAATCTTTATCAAAATTAATTATAATAAATTAAGGAAAACAAAAAACTTTTTAAAATAAAAGCTATAGGTTGATAACCAATCCTAATAATTTATTAATTTTTTTATAATTATAAATCTAAATATCATCGCTCATTACTGGTAATACAACATACTATCAACATTATACTCTTATTTTTTTTACGAAAATTTTATCTATTTTTGTTAATTTTATAAGCATAATAAAATAAAATATAATATGAATATTATAAATATTAAAACTTTTAAAAAATAAACTCACATTGTTTTTTATAAAAATACGTTTGGATAATAATATAAAAAATATCTTTTTATTAATTTACTTAAAAAATTAAATCTTAGTACTCATATAATCATTTCTAAAGAAAAAATTGATCGTCACTTTTTATTTATTTCAATTCAAAGTAATGAATAGAAATATAAAAAATAAATCAATAGCATGTATTATTGAAGGAAACAATTTTTTAAAAAATTATTATAGATTTAAGGAATTTAAAAATTTATTTCATAAAAAAATAGTTATAAAATCTATAAATTTAGACATCTTTAATATTACCTTAAAAATTATTAATTATCATAAATTATGATAATCTAAAAAATACAAAAATCATATAAATCAAATTATCATAATAATTTTCTTATCTAAGATACATAGCTAAAATATAGAAAAATATATTTTAAAACTTTTTTTTATTATTATAATAAAAAGAATCAAAAAAATATTTTATAAAAAAATATACTAAAAATATTAACTTTTTTAAATAAACAATCACAAATTTAAAATAAATAACATATAAATTATAAATTTATGTTATATAAAATTTTAATAACTAAAATAGTTACATAATATTTTTACTTTTTTTCAAAATTTCGATAATTCATACAATATATATGTTATAAAAAACACAAAAAATTACAATAACGGTAATAAATCATTTTTTCTAAATAAAAATAAGATATTCATATAGGTTATTACTTTGAATACGAATAAAAAAAAACGTAACCATTTGCGTGATTATACAGCTGAATCTACATTGTTTATGCGCAGGGCATTTATATCTTTTAGTATTATTATAATATTAGTAATGATTTTAATCACTAATTTATATAATTTACAAGTCATAAAACATGACGACTACAAAACTCTTTCTAATGAAAATCGTATAAAAATAGTACCTATTCCACCAACTCGAGGAATTATTTATGATAGAAATGGTATCCCTATTGCATTAAATCGTACTGTTTATCAATTAGAATTGATGCCTGAAAAAATAATTAATATAGAAGAAATATTTAGTGAATTACGTGCTCTAATTAATCTGACAGATGAAGATATTGAAAACTTTAAAAAAGAACGCAAACACTCGCGAGCCTTCACCTATATACCTTTAAAAACTTCACTTAATGAAATACAGGTAGCACGTTTTTCAGTAAATCAATATCGATTTCCTGGCGTTGAAATAAAAAGTTACCAACGTCGTTACTATCCTTATGGTGCCACTCTTAGCCACATTATTGGTTATGTTGCTAAAATTAATAATAAAGATATAGCACGTTTAGAAAATAATGGTCTAATAAAAAATTATACTGCCACTCATGATATTGGTAAACTAGGTGTAGAACGTTATTACGAAAATATTTTACATGGAAAAACAGGTTACGAAGAAGTTGAAGTAAATAGCCACGGGAAAATAATACGTCAACTTCATGAACAAACTCCACATGCTGGCAAAGATATTTATTTAACAATTGATCTTGATTTACAAATGAAGATAGAACAATTACTAACCGATAGCCGTGCTGCTGTTGTTGTTACAGATCCACGTAATGCAGAAATATTAGCTCTTATATCAAAACCAAGTTACGATCCTAATTTGTTTGTTAATGGTATTTCTTACAAAGATTATCAAGCTTTATTAAAAAATCCAGATCATCCGTTAATTAATAGAACTACACAAGGACTTTATCCGCCTGCCTCAACTGTAAAACCATTTATAGCCGTTGCCGCATTAAGTGAAAACATTATCACTACAAATTATACTATTATCGATCCTGGCTGGTGGCAACTACCCAATTCTGAAAAACGTTATAGAGATTGGAAAAAATTAGGACACGGCAAGTTAAATGTTATTAGGGCTATAATTGAATCAGCAGATACTTTTTTTTATCAAATTTCTTATGATATGGGTATTGATCGTATATCAAAATGGATGCAAAAATTTGGTTATGGAAACTATACTGGAATTGATCTTGCAGAAGAACGTTCAGGAATTATGCCTACACGTGAATGGAAACAAAAAAAATACAAAAAACCTTGGTATCATGGAGATACAATTCCTATTGGCATTGGTCAAGGTTATTGGATAACAACACCAATTCAAATGGCAAAAGCATTGATGATTTTAATTAATAATGGGATTATTAAAATTCCACACCTTTTATATGGAACTAAATTAGGCAATACAATGATACCATACAAACAAAAAAAATGTCTAAAAATTAATAATGTTCATACGTCATTTTGGGAATTAGCAAAAGAAGGAATGTATGGTGTTGCTAATGCATCAAATGGTACAGCTCACAAACACTTTATAAATACCAGTTATAAAGCTGCCATTAAATCAGGAACAGCACAAATATTTAGCTATGAAACATATAACAGAAATAAACTTGCTGAACATTTACGTGATCATAAATTAATGATTGGTTTTGCTCCTTATCAAAATCCGATAATTTCTATTGCGATAATTCTTGAAAATGGCGGCACCGGATCAAATATTGGAGATCTGGTACGCAACATCTTTGATTACGCATTACTTAATAAATATACTCATCAAATAACATCTAATGATATCTCTGTAGAAGAATAACAAAAAATATATGAATGATAACTTACAACAATTATCTATCTTTACACGTTTACATATTGATCTTTTAATGTTTTTAATTATTCTTACCTTAATAATATATAGTGTTATAATTATGTGGAGTGCCAGCGGACAAGATATTAATATCATGCAACATAAATTAATTCAAATTATAATTGGATTGATTATCATGATTTTTATGGCACAAGTATCACCACGTATATATGAAAAATTAGCTCCTTCTTTATATATATTGTGTTTAATATTACTAATTTTTGTAGATATATTTGGACAAATAAGCAAAGGAGCACAAAGATGGTTAGATCTTGGATTTATTCGTTTTCAACCATCAGAAATAGCTAAAATTGCAGTTCCATTAATGATAGATCGTTTTTTAAACAGAAATTTTTTCCCTTTAACATTTAAAAATACAATACTTGCCTTAATACTTATATTACTACCAACTTTACTTGTTGCAGCACAGCCAGATCTTGGCACATCTATTTTAATCGCCGCTTCTGGATTATTTATTCTTTTTTTAGCTGGCATAAATTGGAAATTCATGACTATAGCTATTACTGGTATCCTTTTCTTTGTTCCTATTTTATGGTTTTTTTTAATGCACGATTATCAACGTAATCGTATTATGATGTTACTAAATCCAGAAATGGATCCACTAGGTGCTGGATATCATATTATCCAATCAAAAATTGCTATCGGTTCTGGAGGTTTATTTGGAAAAAACTGGTTACATGGGACACAATCACAATTGGAGTTTCTACCAGAACGTCATACTGATTTTATTTTTGCAGTGATCGCCGAAGAACTTGGATTAATAGGAGTTATTATTTTACTTATATTATACTTGCTATTAATAATACGTGGTTTAATAATTGCAACAAACGCACAAAACACTTTTGGCAGAATTATGGTTGGTGGGCTCATGTTAATTTTATTTATCTATATCTTTGTCAATATAGGAATGGTTAGTGGTATTTTACCTGTAGTAGGTGTACCTTTACCATTAATCAGTTATGGTGGATCTTCATTTATTGTTTTGATGGCAGGATTTGGTATTATTATGTCTATACATACACATAGAAAATTGTTGTCAAATAATTTATAAATTAAAAATTTTATAAAATATATTATAACTGTTTAAATAAAATCATATCTGAAATAATGAAAGAATATAAATATATTCAAAGTATTAAAAAAATGTAAAATATGTAAGTTTTATTACATAAAATATATCCGCTCTATAATATCATAAAATCACAGAGATATTTTTTGATTAAAAAAAAATCTTGTTTTTAATCTTTATTATTTAAAAAGACAACAAAAAACGTATCTTATTAAAATCATTAGGATATTAACAATATTATTCATATATTTTGATTAAATTAATTTTTAATGGGAATAACAAAAAGCATGTGGTATATTTTATAGAATAATTATATGTTATTAGTTACTTAAAAAGTAACTAAATTAATATCTTGGAAACTATATTTTATCTTATATAAAGATAAAATATATTATTGTATAAATAAATTTTAACATACATAAAAAAATATCGAATTACTTTATTATGTAATATAAAAAGAATAATCGATTATTTTGTTTTTTAAATTAAACTATAATATATAAAGAGTGTGATCATTTCACATATAAAAAATATTTTCATGATATAAAATATAAATTTTATTATATAAAAAATCATTTAAAAAAATAATTTAAATATCAATGCTTT
Source organism: Arsenophonus sp. (assembly GCA_031446145.1). Taxonomy (GTDB): domain Bacteria; phylum Pseudomonadota; class Gammaproteobacteria; order Enterobacterales; family Enterobacteriaceae; genus Arsenophonus. The sequence goes on from CP132903.1 coordinate 154,643, forward strand.
ACAAATTTTATAATATTACTTTATTTTAAATAAAATTAAGAACAATTGTATCAAAATATTAACAAAAAAACCCAGAATATTATTCATTATGAAATATCTATTTTTTTTACAATTTATACGCATAATAATATTAAATATTACTCTTATATTTTCAGTGATAACATTTGCTGACATAAAAACTCAATCGCCAAATAATTTTATCTACTTAAAACATCCAGATATTAATGCTGCATCTTACATTCTTATTGATTATTATTCAGGAAAGGTTTTATCTGAAAAAAATGCTGATCACCGTCGTAACCCAGCTAGTTTAACTAAATTAATGACAACTTATACAATTGGTCAAAAAATTAAAACCGGCAAAATCAGTATGAATGATAAAGTTATTATAGATAATAATTCGTGGATACATAACCCAATTTTTAAAGGCTCTTCACTTATGTTTTTAAAACATGGTGATCAAGTTTCTATATCCCAATTAATGAGAGGTATTATTTTACAATCTGGTAATGATGCCTGTGTAGTCATAGCAAAATACATTGCTGGTGATGAAACTAATTTTATTAAACTAATGAATTATAATGTAAAAAAAATGGGATTAAAAAATACTCACTTTCTTACTGTGCACGGATTAGATTTTGATGGACAATATAGTTCAGCACGTGATATAGCATTAATTGCACAAGCTTTAATTCGTGATATTCCAGAATATTCTATTTATAAAGAAAAAGAATTTACTTTTAATAACATTCGTCAATTAAACCGCAACACTTTATTATGGAATAAAAATTTTAATGTTGATGGTATTAAAACAGGATATACCACAGCTGCAGGATATAATCTGGTTGCTTCTGCTACGAAAGGAAATATGCGATTAATATCAGTTATATTGGGTGCTCATAGCAAAGATATACGCAATATAGAAAGCAAAAAATTACTAAACTGGGGATTTAATTTTTTTGAAACCATAAAATTATTAGAGAAAAAAAAACAATTGCTTTCTCAAGCTATTTTTTTTGGTGATAAACATCAAGTATCATTAGGAATTAATAAAAATCTTTATATAACAATTCCACGTAGACGTATAAAGGATATAAAAATTTATTATACATTCAATAATGTCTTACAAGCACCTTTAAAAAAAAACACAATTGTCGGATATATTACAGTAGAATTAGACAAAAAAAATATTGAACAACAACCTTTAGTTTCATTAACAGAAGTAAATAAAGGTAATTTTTTATTTAAAATAATCGATTATTTTAAATTATTGTTTTATTACTTATTTAATTATAATATTTAATATTATTTGTAATATCTTATTTAAAGTTTTTTTTAGAATACCAATAAATAATTATAGTTATTAGTAATTTTACATAAATTAAAAAACCATGCAAAAAATAAATTTTTAAAAAATGCTTTAAAATTATTTAATATGTTAAAAAACAAAACAATAATTACAACAATACAGATTAATCAATATTTTTAATATAAAAATTTATAAATGATATTTTTGTTAAAAATCTGCTTGTTTCACTATAATCATTTAACCTGATATTTAAAATATTCAAGATTAAAAATTTTATTTTATTACAGACCAATATTAAAAACCAATAAATAAAAATTCTTAAATACATACTTAAAATAATATATCATCATTTAAAATAAAAAATATAATTTTACTTTCATTATAGTAAAACTATATAGTATAATTGTTTAAATAATTTTCACTAATTACAACATATAATTATATCATCTTTATTATATTATTAAAAATATTAAAAATAACATTATATTCCGTCATTTAGGGCTCCATGCTTACCAATTTATTTTAGAGGCCATGCATGAATTTACAAAAAAAAGAGCTATCGATACACCAGATGAAATTTGGCTTCTTGAGCATTACCCCGTTTTTACACAAGGGCAAACCGGAAAAAAGGAACACTTATTAGTATCAAATAATATTCCGGTAATTCAATCAGACCGCGGTGGACAAATAACCTATCATGGTCCGGGACAGTTAATAATGTATATTTTATTGAACTTAAAACGTTATGAAATTAGCATAAAAAAAATAATTCATATACTAGAAAATACGGTTATTTATACTTTAAATGAATTGGGAATTAAAAGTTATTCACAAGATGCATTTCCTGGTGTTTATGTTAGCAAAAAAAAAATTTGCTCTTTAGGATTACGTATTAATAAAGGTTGTACTATGCACGGTTTAGCATTAAATGTTAATATGGACCTAACACCATTCAAACAAATTAATCCTTGCGGTAATATCGGTATGCAAATGACTCAAATAAATGAATTTATCCCCCATATTCAAATTAAAGACATAGAACCTTTAGTTATAAAAAATTTTTGTCATTTATTGCAATTAACAACTATGGATCCAATGTAAAAAATTAATTTTAATCATTATTTACAAACAATAAAAAAATATTTAAGAATAATTATCGATAACAAAATAAAATATATTATCTTATATACAAGATAATAAGATGGATTATAAAAGTATTATGAATGAAAATATTAAAAAAAAAAACAAGAAGCAATATCCTAATTCTGATAAAATATCATCAATCCCTATAAAAATTATTGCAACAAGTTATAAAAAAGTATCAAATAAACCTACATGGCTTAAAATAAAAATACCTAACGATTTTACTCGCATAGAAAAAATTAAAAATGCGATGCGAAAAAATGGCTTACATTCAGTATGCGAAGAGGCTGCTTGTCCTAATCTCCCTGAGTGTTTTAACAGAGGTACGGCTACTTTCATGATTTTAGGTGCCATTTGCACTCGACATTGTCCATTTTGCAATGTCACTAAAGGACGCCCTAATATGCCCGATCCAAATGAACCTATCAAGTTAGCAAAAACCATAAAAGATATGCGTTTAAATTATATTGTTATTACTTCTGTCAATCGTGATGATCTACATGATGGTGGGGCAAAACATTTTGCTGATTGCATCATTTCTATTAGAAAAAAAAATCCACATATAAAAATAGAAATACTGGTTCCTGACTTTCGTGGAAGAACCAACCAAGCTCTCAAAATTTTATCTAAAATACCACCAGATGTTTTTAATCATAATATCGAAAATGTACCTCGTATATACAAAAAAATTCGTCCTGGAGCAAATTATCATGGATCGTTAAAATTACTGGAAAAATTTAAAATAATACATCCTAAAATACCAACAAAATCAGGATTAATGGTTGGATTAGGTGAAACAAATCAAGAAATAAAAGATGTTATGTATGATTTAAGACAACATGGCGTTACTATGCTTACTGTAGGGCAATATCTTCAACCAAGCCCTGATCATTTATCTGTAGAACGATATGTCAGTCCTTCAGAATTTCAAAACATAAAAAAAGATGCCATAGCAATGGGTTTTACACACGTAGCATGTGGCCCATTAGTACGTTCATCTTATCATGCAGAGTTGCAATCTAAAGGAATGATAAATATCAAATAATTTTTTTATTAATTTAATATGGAATAATTATTAATGTTATAATTATCATTAATAACAAAAAATAATGATCAATTTTTATACGCTATACTATTATTATCCACTATAAATTACACAAAAAACAGCTGATTAGTATATTTTTTTTAAAAAATAATTATTTTAAAAATAATAGAAATTTACTATATTATTAATATATGTACATTTTTTACTTATCTCCAATTTTTTTTAAAAAATAAAATAATATAAAATAAATTATTTAGGAATAATATTTATATTTAGTTTTACTAAAACATCATTATGGAATTTTAAAATAACTTCATGCTGACCAACAGTACGTAATACCCCATCTGGTAAACACACTTCATTTTTTGTAATTGTAACACCTTTTTCAGTAACCACTTCTGCAATATCACGACCACTTATTGAACCAAATAATTTACCCTCATTCCCTGCTTTAGAAGCAATAGTTATGATTTTTAATTCATTAATTTTTTCAGCACGTTTTTTAGCAATAGATAAATTTTTTTCTAATTTAGCTTGTATTTCAGCACAACGCATTTTAAAAAAAGAAATATTTTTTTTAGTTGCAGGAACTGCTTTCCCATAAGGAATTAAATAATTACGTGCATAACCGGCTTTAACATTAACTGTATCACCTAATTTACCTAAATTGTCTACTTTATCTAATAAAATTATTTGCATTATTTTATCCTTAACTCATCATAAATTTATAAAAAAAATCACTGATGATGATCCGTATATGGTAATAAAGACAAATAACGTGCTCGCTTAATTGCTTTAGCAAGCTGTCGTTGATATTTTGCACTAGTGCCAGTAATGCGACTAGGTACAATTTTACCACTTTCAGTAATATAATTTTTTAATGTTGTGATATCTTTATAATCAATTTCTTGAACACCTTCTGCTGTAAATCGGCAGAACTTACGACGTCGAAAATAACGTGGCATTTTTTTATATTCTCCAATAATTTATTTGCAAGTAATGAAATAACATATACGATAAAAACATTTTTTTTGAAACTAAACAATAATTATTTTTATAATTTATTAATATATTATAAATATTTATTTTTATTTCTGAAATAAAGATTACACGGGATCTATATAATAGAACTTTAAATTATATACTAAAAATATATATTATATTACAATTAGTATTAAAAAAATTACCTTTTTTAATGTTTTATTACTTTATTTTTTAATTTTTCTTGATTTTCACCAAAAGAATCGTAAGAAAAACGATTTTCTTTAGTTTTAATCATCATGGGGGATGATTCCGTAATTGCATGTTTAATTTTTATAATCATACTACGAATAATAGCATCGTTAAATCGAAAAATCGTCTCTAATTCATCAATTACTACTTGTGGAGCTTCTACATTCATGAGAACATAATGTGCTTTATGCAATTTTTTTATCATATAGGCTAATTGACGTCTTCCCCAATCTTCTAAACGATGAACTTTCCCCTTTGCATCAATAATTAATTTAGTATAACGTTCAATCATATTTGATACAGTTTCGCTCTGATCTGGATGAACCATGAAAATAATTTCGTAATGACGCATAGTTTTTGCTCCTTATGGATTATTATATCAACCTCCTCGTTATTAAAATCAACCACATTATATAAAAATTGGAGGTAAGGAACTTCTTAGTGTATTGCAATTCAAAAAAATATATTTTTATTATACTGATTTTACAATTAAAGTTCAAATAATAGATTATAGATCTTCTCTATACTAAATATATTTTATAAAAAAGCTAAGCATTAATAAATCGCTGACGAACTATTTCAAATAAACATATTCCTGTTGCAACAGAAACATTTAAAGAATTTACTTTACCTAACATTGGAATTCTAATCAAATCATCACAGTTTTTTCTTGTTAAACGTCGGATACCTTTATTCTCAGAACCCATCACTAAAGCAATAGCTCCAGTTAATTTTTTATTATATAGCGTATAATTGCTTTCAGTTACTGTACCAATAATCCGAATATGATTTTGCTGTAATTGACGTAATGTTTGAGCAAGATTAGTAACTCTAATAAATGGTACACTTTCATCAGCACCACAAGCAACTTTTTTAGCTATAGAATTAAGATTAGCAGATTTATCTTTAGGTGCAATCACCATATCAACACCCGCTGCATCTGCACTACGCAAACAAGCACCTAAATTATATGGATCTGTGATGCAATCTAGTATAAGTATAAAAGGGATTTTTATATAAGAAAGGATCATTGCTAAATCACTATCTTTATAGTCTCTACTAGATTTAATAAATGCAACAATGCCTTGATGTACAGCGTTTTCTGTTATACGATCCATCCATTTTCGACTCACTATATGTATAATAATACCTAAATTATTAAACTGATGAATTAGTGATAATAAACGTTTATTTTTATTTTCTTTAATAATATATACTTTTTGAAAACGTGAATAATCTATTTCTAATATTTTTTGCACTGAATGAATGCCATAAATCATTTTATTCATAAATTTATTCATTACTTAATAAATATAAAAAATAAAAAATCATATTAAATAAATATAACTAATAATGCAAATTACACTTATTAAATTTTTTTCATAGAATGAATATTCTATTCTTTTAAATAATTTTTTATAACCAAATGTATAATAAGTTACATATTTCTTTAATTATTAGTATATTTTTTATATTGTTTAAATTTCTTATTAGAAACTTCTTGAGAAGAAATTAACGTAAGAGTAATCTTACGATCATCTACATTTACAGATTCAACTTTGATTTCCACTTTATCACCAAGACGATATATAATTCCAGAAGATCGACCAACAAGCCGTTGTCCTACATTATCAAAATGATAATAATCATTTTTTAATGAAGAAATATGAACAAGCCCATCAATAAAAAGATAACTTAAACGAACAAAGAAACCAAAACTAGTGACGTTTGTAATAATACCAGTAAATATATTTCCAACTTTGTTTTTCATAAAGTCACATTTTAACCAATCAGAAACATCTCTAATTGCTTCTTCAGCACGTCTTTCTGTCATTGAACAATGTTGACCTAATGCTAACATTTCATGCATATCAAAATGCCAACCACCGGTTGTAATTTGGTGATATTGATTATTTTGATATTTTTTAGATAAAATATATTTAATGGAACGATGCAAAAGCAAATCAGGGTACCTTCGAATAGGTGAAGTAAAATGTGTATAAGATTTTAATGCTAAACCAAAATGTCCTTTATTTTCAAAATGATAACAAGCCTGGTTCATAGAACGTAAAATCATTTTTTTTAACAATTCATGATCTGGACGTTCAGCAATAATATTCATAATATTAGCATAATCAACTGATTTAGGTTTATTGCCTCCAGATAATGTCAAACCAAATTCACTAAAAATAGTACGCAAATTCACCACATTTTCCTGTTTTGGCATATCATGGATACGATATAAAGACGGTTCTTTATGTTTCTCAATAAAATTGGCTGCTGCTATATTTGCTAAAATCATGCATTCTTCAATCAATTTATGAGCATCATTACGTTCAAGAGATTGAATATCTTGAATTCTTTGATCTTCATTAAAAATGAATTTTGCTTCTTCTGATTCGAAAGAAATAGCACCTCTATTTATTCTTGCTATATCTAATGCTTTATATAATTGATACAGTTGATCTAGATGTGGTACTATATTTTTATACAACTGACGTAACTCTTCATCTCCCTGTAAAATTTTCCATACTGTTGCATAAGTTAATCTAGCATGAGAACACATCACTCCTTCATAAAATTTTGAAGAAATAATTTCTCCTGCATTTGACAACTCTATTTCACATACCATACATAAACGCTCAACCTTGGGAATTAAAGAACACAATTCGTTAGAAAGCACCTCAGGCAACATAGGAATTACACGTAACGGAAAATAGATAGAATTGCCTCGATTTAAAGCTTCATCATCTAATGCTGTATTTGGTTGTACATAATAACTTACATCAGCAACTGCAACCCATAAAAACCATCCTCCTCCTTTTTTTTTCATACAATAAACAGCATCATCAAAATCTCTAGCATCTTCACCATCAATAGTAACTAAAGGAAGATGAGATAAATTAATACGTCTTTTTTTTTCTGAAAGAGGAATATGTTTTGAAAACTTAGTTATTTGCTGTTCAACTTCTTTTGGCCAAACATAAGGAATATCGTAGGTTCTTAATGCAATTTCTATTGCCATATTCATACCCATGTTATCACCTAATACTTCAATAATATTTCCTACTGCTTGAAGATGATGAACAGGTCTTTTTAGCATTTCCACTACAACTATATTACCTATTTTTACACCAGTGCTATTAATATGTTTTTTAATATTTAAAATTTCAAAAGATAGCCGACTATCGTCTGGCACAATATATCCAGTATTGCCTTCTAAAAAATAACGTCCTACAATATTTTTATTTCTTGGAACAAGAATTTTAACAATGCGAACTTTTGTACGTCCTCTTCTGTTTTTTTTTAGTGGGTGAACAAGTACTACGTCTCCATGTAAAGTTTTTTTCATTTCTCCCAAAGAAAGATAGAAATCATTTTTTTGACCATCCACCCGCAAAAAACCAAAACCATCACGATGACCAATAACTGTACCTTTAATTAAATTAACATTTTCAGGCAAAATATAGCATTGATGATCAAATATTAATTGTCCATCACGTTCCATTGCACGTAACCGACGATTTAAAGCATGTAATTCCTTTTCTTTTGTTAATTTCAATATTTTAGCAATTTCATGGCGACTTACTGGATTAATAAATTGTGATAAAATTTCTAAAATATATTCACGACTTGCAATTGGTGAATAATATTTCTTTGCTTCTCGTTCTTTATAAGGATCTTTTTTCACCATCAAAGTCCTCCACCAATTACCTTATGATTCATATAATATCTCAAATGAATATGATCTGTATTTCTTGCTTAAGCATTAATCTAATAATTTAGAAAAATATTTATTATTTTCTATAACAATTTATATACATTTTTTTTAACAATGGAACATTATATTTAAAAATAAATTTAGTGAACAAATAATATAAAAATTATAATTTTTATTAATTATGAGCACTAAATAAATTTATTGATATAAATTTTCTTAATCATATTAGCAATAAATAAATCTTATAATTTTCTACTAACAAAAAAATAAAATAAAACTTTAGTATATTAGTTAAATTATAAAACATAAATATCTTAACTATACAAGAATATAAATAACGCCTGAATGTTCAGGCGTTATTTGTTATAATTCTCAAAGGAAATATTTTTTAAGAACAGAATTATTAATTAAATGGATGAAACAATATAATTGTTTCATCACGCTCTGGACCTGTGGAAATAATATTTATGGGGATTCCGGTTAATGTTTCAATTCGTTTAATATAATTAATGGCTGCTTTAGGCAACTGATCATATTCTTTTATTCCACATGTATTTTCGTACCAACCTGGTAAAGTTTCATATATTGGTTCTAAATATTCCCAATCTTCTATTACTAAAGGTGTGATATTCAATTCTGTTCCATCTAATTTACGATAAGCTACACAAATTTTAATTTCTTTTAAACCATCTAATACATCTAATTTAGTTAAACAAAAACCAGAAAGAGAATTGATCTGAACAGCACGATTAACAGCAACAATATCTAACCACCCAGTACGACGACAACGACCAGTAGTCGTGCCAAATTCATGTCCTTTATTTCGTAAATATTCACCGATTTCATCTGATAATTCAGTAGGAAAAAAACCAGCACCAACACGTGTAGAATAAGATTTTAAAATGCCCAAAACATAATCGATATAGCGAAGACCTATACCAGTACCAGTAGAGACTCCTCCTGCTATTGTATTGGATGAGGTAACATAAGGATAAGTACCATGATCAATATCTAATAATGTTCCTTGTGCACCTTCAAATATTATTGATATACCTTTTTTATACGACTGATATAATAAATTAGCTACATCGATTGTCATAGATGTTAAAATATCAGCAAACATCATAATATCATCTAATGTTTTTTGATAAGCTATTGCAGGTACATTATAATAATGCATTAATTGAAAGTTATGATAATCAGTAATTTCTTGTAGTTTAATTGCAAATTTTTTTTTATTAAACAAATCACTAACGCGCAAACCACGACGAGCAATTTTATCTTCATAAGCAGGACCAATCCCGCGTCCTGTTGTTCCTATAGCTTTTTCGCCTCTGGCTTTCTCACGCAAATTATCTAAAACAATATGATGTGGCAAAATTAAGGGACAATAAGCTGAAATTTTTAAACGTTGATTGATTTCTATTCCACATGTTTCTAATGCTTTTATTTCATTTATCAAAGCATTAGGTGCTAATACTACACCATTACCAATAATGTTAATTACATTTTTATGTAAAATACCTGATGGAATTAGATGGAGAACAGTTTTTTTTTTATTAACTACAAGTGTATGTCCTGCGTTATGTCCACCTTGATAACGAACAACATATTTAACACACTTACTTAATAAATCAACTATTTTCCCTTTACCTTCATCACCCCATTGTGTGCCCAAAACTACAACATTTTTAGCCATCTTATAAACTCATATGTTCAAAAATTTAATATATTAATGATTATATCAAAGTGATAATTTAAAACATATCTAATATAAAATCATTTAGAATATATTTTATTATCACTTATCTAATACTTATCATTTTTTTCTTTTATTTATTGAATATCTTTTTTGTTACTAGGTGCTTGCATATAACGAAAGAAATCAATATTAGGACTTAAAACCATAATATCATCATTATTTTTACTGAAACTTTTCTCATATGCTTTCAAACTACGTAAAAAGGCATAAAAACCTGGATCTTGATTAAAAACATTAGCAAATATTTTCATTGCTATAGCATCTCCTTCACCACGCAATCTAAGTGCAGTACGTTCTGCTTCAGCTAATGTTTCAGTAACTGTTTTATCTGCTGACGCACGAATTTTAACTGCTTCTTCTTGACCTTGTGAACGGTGTTGACGAGCTACGGCTTCTCGTTCAGCACGCATGCGTTGATAAATAGCTTCTGAAACTTCACTGGGTAATTCAATACGTTTAATCCTTACATCTACAACTTCAATTCCCAAAGCCGCCATACTATTTGTATTGATAACATCTGTATTTCCGTTTTCTGTTTCTTTTGCGATATAAAAATTGTTCATTAAAATAGATTCTGTAGTGTTCTTACTGCTTTCAATATCTGATACAGTGCCTTTATTTAATGTATCACGCACATCTACTGTTAAACGACCACGAGAATCTGTAATAATATCTTTTACATTTAAACGTCCAAATTCTGAACGTAATCGATCACTAAATTTACGTTTTAACAAAATTTCAGCTTGATACAAATCACCTCCACCTGTAGCAACATAGTAAGCACTAAAATCAGCAATGCGCCATTTTAAATAAGAATCTACCATTAAATCTTTGTTTTCTCTAGTCAAATAACGGTCTGCTTGAATATCTAATGTTTGAATGCGAGCATCTAATATTTTTACAGTTTCAATTAATGGTATTTTAAAATGCAATCCGGCTTTATAAACAACAGCTTTATTCTCACGATTACGTACAACCTTATCAAATCGCAAAATAATACCTCTTTCTGTTTCCTGAACTATGAAAAACGACATATAAAGCCCAAACAATATAGAAAAAATAATAATAAAAAATGATTTATTCATATTTATTATCTCCCCACACGATTTGAACTGTTATCTGTCATATTATCTCGCGAACCATAATTATATACATAAGGTGCTGAAACTTCAGCAGAAACATCTTGTTCTTGTGAAATAGGCGGAGATTTGATCTTTTTGATACCTGTCTTCGTATTTTTCATATCATTTCTTAAATTTTTTTCTAATTGAAGCATCAATACATTATTACCTTTTTCATGCATAATAATTTTACGTGTGTTACTTAAGACACGCTCCATCATTTCAATGTATAAACGTTCTCTTGTAATTTTAGGTGCAGAACGATATTCAGGCAAAATTTTCTCGAAACCAGCTACTTCACCTTCAGCTTTGAAAACAATGCTTGATTTATAAGCCCTTCCTTCTTCAATCAATTTTTGTGCATTACCTTTAGCTAAAGGCAACACTTCATTACGATAAGCATGTGCTTCACGAATTGTTTTCTGTTCTTCTTCACGTGCTGCAATAACATCATCAAATGCAGCTTTAACGGCTTCTGGTGGGCGAGCTACTTGAAAGTTAACGTCTAATATCAAGATCCCCATCTTATATGGTCTTATAGTATTTTCTAATTCTTTTTGTGTTTCATCACGAATTAATGCACGTTTTGTAGTTAATACCTGTTCCATTTCTGATTGACCAATAATGCCTCTTACAGCACTATCTGTTGCCTGCCTTAAACTATTATCAGGATTAGTTACATTAAATAAATATTGAGCAGGATTTATGATTCTATATTGAACATTCATTTCTACTTGAATTACATTTTCATCTGAAGTTAACATCATACCATTAGTCGCCTGTTCACGAATAGTTTCAATATTAACCGGGATTACTTTTTCTATAAAAGTAAACTTCCAATTTAAACCAGGTTTTACTGTATGACTATATTTACCAAAACGACACACTACCCCACGATCGCTTTCTTTAATTGTATAAAAACCACTTGCAATCCAAACAATAAGAATTGTTGTAATGATGCATCCAATAAAAATAAAATTTATATTCATATTATTTTTATTGTTCATATTATTACCTAATCCGCCAATTCTACGAATATATTTGTAAAATAGATTATTAAAATGAACTTTTTCTTTTTTAGAATTGCTTTTATTGCCATTAGAGTTGCTTTTACTGCTCCCCCATGGATCACTTTCCTGTCTATTATTACTAAGCCTCCACGGCATTTTATAACTCCTCATTTTTTTAATTTAGAAAATTTTTTAGTGAATCGCCACATTTTTAATTATTACATCACTAATATTATTATCAGATTACTAATATACTTTTATAAAGTATAAGAATGATAGTTATTTTAATTAAATATAACTAACTAAAAAATGATGCTAATTAGAAATAAGTATAATTTTCTATCTAATAAAAAAATATCTAAGCTAATCATTATTTATCAGACCAATAATTATAATAATTACCAATAAAAATTATAATAATTACCAATAATATTAAAAAAGAAAAAATAATAATATTTTTATATGTTAGTCAAAAAAAATAAAACATTTTTATAAATTATATAACCAGAAAAAATATTTTTGTACTTTTGATTAGTTTACTGATTAATTAAATTATTTAAAAAGCAAATAATTAATTTTAATTATTATCATTAAATAAATTATCTGTTCTCAATTTTTTGTGATTTATTCATTAAATAAAACAAATATAAATATCACATTAAAAAACAAACTTAAAAAGTTTTATTAAAAATAACGTAAGCTAATAACTATTTTTTGTCAATTAAAGTTATAAAACTACAAAAACACAAAATTATTTTTTTAATAAATTAATTATTTATCAAAACACTAAATTTTATTATCATTTTTTATAAAAAAAGAAATATATCAAATTTTTTAAATTAATAACTGATACTTAAAATCATAATGTTTTTCTAAAAATATTATTATTCTTAATACACAAACTTTAAAACAATATTTTAGAATTCAAAATTACGCAATACTTTTTTGAAGTATACATATACTTTTGATCTAAAATTAAAAAATATTTTCATACAAAAAATAAAAAAATATTTTTTGTTTTTTCAGAAAATTCTTTTAATTTAATTTTTTTATATTTTTATATTTTATAAATTATATTTTATTTACAAAATAAAATAAGCAAAAAACCTATTAACTATCTTTCTATAATATTTATTTAATTATATCTTTATCTTCTGGAACAACTGTTATATTTCCGATATTATAAGGTACACCTGTACTTCCACCTGGATGATTTTGATGAAAAACAGGGCGTGAAGGTACTACAGTAGAAATCGCATGTTTATATATCATTTGACTTACTGTATTTTTTAATAAAATAACAAATTGATCAAATGATTCAATATAACCTTGTAATTTAATACCATTTATCAAATATATAGAAACCGAAACCTTTTCACGACGTAACGCGTTCAGGAACGGATCTTGCAAAGATTGCCCCTTACTCATTTTCTTTATTTTCCTTATTTTTTTATTTATAATTTTAATTTTATTTATAATATATGTTTAAAATTTTTATTAATCAAAAAAGATTAATCAGAAAAATAACATTTATGCATTTTATTTTCCATAAACAGAATTTTCACGCACAACATTTAATATTTTATTAAGCGCTCCATGAATATTATTGCTTTCAATTATGTGCAAATTTTTCCATTTTTTTAACCATGTTATTTGATTTTTAGCTAATTGACGTGTTGCAGATATACTGCGATTAACCATTTCATTATAATCGATGTCACCAGATAAATATAACCACATCTCATGATAACCAACAGAACGCAAAGCTGGCAAATCTTTATATAAATCATTTCTTTTATATAATAATCTGACTTCATCTTCAAAACCTAAGGTTAACATTCGAAAAAAACGATCTTTAATTCTTTCATTAAGAATTCTTCGATCTTCTAATACAAGTGCAAATTGTAACACATTATAAGGTAATTCTGTTGCTGTAATTTTTTTCAATTCTGTAAAACTTTTTCCAGAAATCAAAAACACTTCTAAAGCTCTAGATAATCGTTGGTAATCATGAGGATGAATTTTTTTTGCTGATAGGGAATCAACTTTTTCTAAACGTTCATGTATTGCTTGCCATCCAAATAATTTAGCTTGAGCTGCAATTTCTCTTCGAATACTTATATTTGCTGGTGGTAAAGGTGATAACCCATATAATAAACTTTTAAAGTAAAACATTGCGCCTCCAACGCATAAAGGAATACGCCCTAATGTAATAATTTTTTGTATTTCTAATAATGCATCACGTCTAAAATCTGATACAGAATAAAATTGATTTGGTTCTACAATGTCAATTAACCGATGTGGGGCCAATATCTGTTCTTCTTGTGTTGGTTTAGCACTGCCGATATCCATACCGCGATAAATCAAAACAGAATCTACACTAATTATTTCAACTGGCAATTTTTTGCGTAATGCTATCACCAATTCTGTTTTTCCTGATGCTGTTGGACCCATGACAAAAATGACTTTGGGCTCTTGTGATTTTTTTTTAATCATTTGTTAATGTGTTAATTACCGATTTCAAATCAATTATCTGTAATAATTTTTTCGGAGGTGTTTTCAGTAATTCTGGACAAATTAATTCTAAATCATTTAACAATTGTATCCCTTCTGGGATACTCCAAATATTTTGTAAATATAAGCAATTATCCACTAACCAAAAAACTAATTCATATATCTCGCATGAAATATTATTAGAAACATATTCCAATAACTTTAAAAACAATTTAGATAAATCTTGTGATTTTAATGGATAAGATACAGCTACAATAGTTGCTTTTCTATTAAAAATATTAATTTTAAAACCTAATGTACTAAATAATACTTTTTTTTTATTAAAAATTTCTAGATTATTTTCTGATAAATTTACATGTATGGGTACAAGTAAAGACTCCGATTGCAATCTCCCATCACTAGGAATTAATTGAATGATTTGCAAATATCTATTAGCTTCCATCAATGATAACAAATATATACCTAAAGATGATTCAATTAATGCAAAATTATCAGAATAAATTGTTAATAATTTACCAAATGTATTTGTGTTTTCTATAAAAGATTTTTTTGCTAATATTCTTTTAGACGTTAAAAATTTCATTTTTGAAAAAAGTACAATTTTTTCTATTTCATTTTTTTTATCTTGAAAATAGTTCTGATATAATATATTCTTTTTTTGATGAACATTTTCATCAAAACTATTGGTAAAATAATTTTCTTTTTTATATATCGAAATATCTTGATTATTATTTATTAATCTTACATTATGTTCTTTCTTGATTATTAAAGGTGTTTCTTTACCATATGAAAAAAAATTATTATGATCGACAATTGAATGATTTTTAAATTTAAAAGCACAGGTAGCATTCTTCTTTACTGCAATTTCTGTATTATTAAATAATTTTTTATTTTTTTCTCGTGTTAATACATTCCTGATTGCCTGATAAATAAAATCATGCACTAATCTCATTTGATGAAATCGCACTTCGTATTTAGATGGATGAACGTTAACATCGATCTGATAAGGATTAATATCTAAATAAAGCACATAAAATATTTGATGTTCTTTTTGTAATTCATCAAAATAAGCTTGACGAATTGCATGATTAATTAATCGATTGCGAACAATACGTTTATTAACATAAAAATATTGTATTCCTGATACGTTACAAAAAAGTGCATCACTAATCCAACCTTTAATTACTAAATCATTCGATTGAGAAAATAATCTAAGAAGATTGTTTAAAAAAATATTACTAAAAATAGCAACTAAACGTTTTTCCTTTTCATTTTCAATATTTATTGCATGATATTGACGTATTAATTTACCATTATGATGAACTTTAATGGCAATATTAAAATGCACTAAAGAAATTCTGCGAATAACCTCATCAATATGACAAAATTCTGTTTTTTCTGTACGCAAAAATTTACGACGAGCTGGAGTATTATAAAAAAGGTCCATAACTTCAACTGTCGTCCCTATTGGATGAGCAGCAGGTTTAATAGCACTTTTCATATTATACCCCCCCTCAGTATATACTTGCCAAGCTTCTGTTTGGCCTTCAATACGTGAAGTTAATATTAAACGCGAAACAGCACTAATACTTGATAAAGCTTCTCCTCTAAATCCTAAACTTAAAATAGCTTCTAAGTCTTCTAAAACAGATATTTTACTAGTGGTATACCGTTCTAATGCTAATAGAAGATCTTCTTTAGCAATACCAACCCCATTATCATGAATACAAATACGCTTTAAACCACCACGTTCAATTGATATATCAATACAATTTGCACCTGCATCGAGACTGTTTTCAATTAACTCTTTTACGACCGATGATGGTCGTTCAACAATTTCACCAGCAGCAATTTGATTAATTATTTTAGGAGAAAGAAAATGTATTGCTGACATAAAATAAATACTGACCTAATTTTTTATTCTGATCTACCTATAAAAATACCACTGAAAAAAAATGTAATCTTTATCAATAAAATATTATTAAACTTTTCCTTTATAATTTCTGTATTACTTTATAATTGTTAAAAATAAAAAGTAATGCTTTAAAAGCATTACTTAAAAAACTTATCTCAATAAAAACTTTTAAAAAAACAAAAAACCGGTATTTCAAAAATTATTTATATATTTTACTAATTTTATTTAAAACCTACAATAATTTTACTAAACTGAAACTCGAACATTAAAAATAAAAAAATTGTAAATCTGAAATAACTTACCAAAAATATATCCACTATTTATTTAATAAATATCACGTAACTATATATGAGTTTAGTATTTTATAATGTTAAAAAAATGATCTGAATTATTTACTGGTTTAATCTGCAAAAAACAACAAAAATAATCATTATACTACTTTTTCACCTACTTGATCACCCTAAATTAGCATATTAAAAATATTTTAAGATATGAATGCTGAACGTTCAGCAAAAAATAATATTTAAAATAATTAATTATCAAGAATTTACATATTAAATTTATTTTAAAAAAATCAAAAAATTTATCAGAATACGTATTTTAGGTGATGTTTTATAAATAAAATTTTAGTATTTTTTTATTTAATATATTTTTATAATTAAAGATTAAAATAAATTATCAGTTATTTTTATTAAAATTTTCATATCTAAAAATAGTCTAATGAATAATTAATTTTAATATTATATATTACAGATCACATAAAATAAAAAATATTTTTTCTAACTGGTGTATAAATCTTGTAAGATTTATTGTTCATCTTTAATTATTTGCTTTTTTTTAAAAAATTTATTTACTATATTTATATTATTAATATATTTTATAAATTTTGTTATTTTTTAATATAATTTTTTATTATTAATTGATCGTTCTAAAATTATTAAAATTCTAATATGACTACTTTCTTTAAAAAAGATCATAATGATAAATTTTTAATATACTTACCATAAAATTTATTTCTCATAATAGAAAAAGATTTCTAAAAAAATCATAAAAAATAATAAAATACATCCATAAAAAACGGCATATCTAAATTATGAAGCAATAAAAATAACACAAATTAAATAAATATAAATTTAATATTTTTATGATATTAATTCCTGATTTAAATATTATAATTATTATTATTTTTTTAAGAAACTATTTTTTTTATAAAATATTTTTTTATATAGTTTAGTTAATCCTATAAATTATGACCGTCTTGCATTACTGTTTTTAAATGATATAAATAATTTTTAAAATCAGCACATGATAATCTTAACTTGCTATTTCAGGTCATTTTAGCAAACATACACTTTTCAAAATTAAAATAATCATAAATATCATTATTTCAAGCTTTTTTAGGATTAATTAAACGGTATAAATAAAAAATAATACATTGCATCAGATGATGATATATAAGTTTTAACTAAACTATAAGTTGGACTTTTTGCATATATTTCATAATCTAAAAATCTTATATCACAAACAAAAAATGTTTTTTTAATACCAACTTCGCCATACAAATAAAAAATAAAATGCTGTTTAGAAAAAATATACTACCCGATATTCTAACTTTATTTTTTCTTTTTTATTATACAAAAAAAGTATATTTATTCTAAAATGCATTATATTGTTTTTTAATGTAAATTTTACTTATAAATTTGGTAACTTTAAAACTTAATATATATGCAAATATATTGTTTATATCAGCTAAATTGATATGCATATATTTAAACTCTTATTTTAAACAAAATTATAAAAATTAAAAAATTATATTTTTAATTAAAATTAATTATAGTTACAAAAAATTACTAAAATTAAACATTACCAATTTTAAAAAAAATCTGCTCTATAATTTCTTTTAAATTCTGTTTCTTTTGACAAAAAACAATGAATTATCTCCTCAGAATATATAACATTTATAAAAAAACAAAATAAATTAATGAGATGATAGTAGAAATTATATAAAATATTTCTTACTAGAAGAATATTATTTATATCTAATCTAATACGACTGCTAATTTATCAATTTTCATTTTTTATTTTAAATATAAAAATAATTCAAAATTAAGCAATGATAGCAATGATATTTTATAAATTAAGAATATTATATGTTTTAATATGCAATTAAATATACATTTGTATCGATAAATATCGATTATTTATGCGTTCTTAACAAAATTCATTTTATCATTAAGAACTGCACATAAAAAAACAAAAAAAAATAATTAATAGATATATATTTTAATAATTTTAAAAAAAATGAACAATATATTTATTTTATTAATTCTTTTCTTAATTATGAAGATATTATGAATCTAAATTTAAGATAATAAAAAATATTCATTGATATCAAAAATAAAATAAAAAACTATAATTATATTTTAAAAATACTGAAAGGTTTAATCTTTATAAAGATCAAACATATAAAGATCAAAAAATATATCAATATTTTAAAGATTAATAAAATGTTTACGATAATAAGCTAATTCTGCAATAGATTCTTTTATATCTTCTAAAGCTCGATGAGTTTGTTGCTTCGTAAACCCAATTAATATATTAGGTTTCCAACGAAAAACTAATTCTTTTAAACTGCTAACATCTAAATAACGATAATGAAAATATTTTTCTAAAGTTGGCATATATTTAAACAAAAAACGACGATCTTGAGCAACACTATTACCACAAATTGGTGACACACCTATAGGTACCCACTTTTTTAAAAAAGAAATTGTAGCTAATTCAGCTTTTTTTTCATCATATTGACTAACTTGAACTTTCTTAATTAATCCACTTTTATTATGAATTTTCTGATTCCATTCGTTCATAAATAATAATTGTTTTTCTGACTGTTTAATACTAATTACAGGACCTTCCGCTAAGATATTTAATGTAGAATTAGTTACAACTGTTGCAATCTCTATAATGCGATTTTTTTCGGGATCCAAACCAGTCATTTCTAAATCTATCCAAATTAAATTATTTTTGTTTAACATAATATTTTTATTTTAATAATATTCAACATTTTATAAATTCTTAAAAAAAACAAAATCATATCAAAAAAATATTAGAAAAAGCAAAAAATATATTATTTTCAATGTGATAAATAATTATATTGCAATAAAACTAAATTCTTATTTATTTATATATTGATTTTAGATATTAAAAATTATATCTCAGAAATAATTAAAATCTCAGAAATAATTAAAATTACTAAATATCTTTATTTTATCAATATTTTTAAAAATTTAAATACCACTAAATCGCATAATATTTATGAATATTATGCAATGATAACTAAACAACTTTACCGATCAATAAAAATTAATAGTTGATTTTATCTTTACAAAATATTATAATTATTAATTAAAATTAATAATTATAATCAAAATATTATTTTTTTAACACGATCAATATATTTTATTAAATAAACTAAGACATTTTAATTATCTTTTTTTACAAAAAGAATAAATTTTACAAAAATACTTTTCAAAAATCTAAAAAATAACATTACAGATTTTTATGGTGTAAAAATATAACTCTGGAATTTATAAAAATCATAGGTATAATAAAATTTTTTATAATCTGAAATCAGAATTGAACAAAATAAAAAAATTAGGGGTGTAATGTGATAGAAAAAATAAAAACAAAATTACAATATTTATTACCACAACAAAAATTAACAGAATTAGCTGGTTGGATGGCCAACAAAAAAACTACTGGTCTTACACAATTTATGATTAAAATATTTGTAAAAATTTATAAAATTAACATGGCGGAAGCAAAAAACAATAAATTTTCTGCTTATGCTTCTTTTAATGATTTTTTTACTCGTGAATTAAAAGAAAATATACGACCTATTGTGTCTGGCACCAATCAACTTTCTCTTCCAGCAGACGGCATTGTAAGCCAGCTCGGATCAATTGTAGAAGAACAAATCATACAAGCAAAAGGCCATTCTTATAATTTAACAGCACTATTAGCAGGTAATGACGTATTAGTTAAAAAATTTCTTAACGGATTATTTATAACAATTTATTTGTCTCCAGGTGATTATCATCGTGTACATATTCCTTGTGATGCTTTGCTAACTGAAATGATTTATGTACCCGGTACTCTTTTTGCTGTTAATAAAACCAGTGAAAAAAATATTCCACATCTTTTTGCACGTAATGAACGTTTAATTTGTATTTTTGAAACAGAATTTGGTAACATGATTCAAATTCTTATAGGTGCTACAATTATAGGAAGCATAGAAACTACTTGGCACGGTTGCATAAATAATAAGCGTGAAGGCATTCTTAAACGTTGGACTTATCCAAAAAAAAATCATACAGGTTCAATTTTTTTAAAAAAAGGAGAAGAAATGGGTAAATTCAAATTAGGATCTACTGTGATTAATTTATTTGAATCTACCAGTGGTGTTCAACTTAATCCTATACTTAAAAAAGGTTCTATCAGTCGAGTAGGATCACTATTAGGAGAAAAAAATATTTAAAAAAAGTAAAAAAATTTAACATAAAAAATATATGATATTTTTTATCAAGTAAAGTGTTATAAATAGGTATCATACTGTAATAGTATATTTGTAGTACACATAATTTTTACTATAGCAAATAAATATGTTATTAAAACATTCTTACAGCCAATTCTTGCGTTTAAAATAAATATATGGTGCTAAACCAGCGATAATCATCAATATAATTACTACCGGATAACTAAAATGCCACTTCAACTCTGGCATAAATTCAAAATTCATCCCGTAACTGGATGCCACTAGAGTAGGAGGCAAAAATACTACAGAAACAACAGAAAATATTTTAATAATTCTGCTCTGTTCAATATTAATAAAACCTATTGCTGCTTGCATAAGAAAATTAACTTTTTGAAACAAGGACTCATTATGAGGTAATAATGATTCTACATCACGTAAAACATCCTTTGCTTGTTGTAACTGCTTTGAAGGCAATTTTGATCGACGAATCAAAAAATTTAATGCTCTTTGACTATCCATCAAACATAATCGCACTTTCCATCCGATATCTTCTTGCTCCGCCAAAGAAGAAAGTGCATCATCGAGAGCATCACCCTGTTTTCCTTCTAAAATAATGCGACTAAGTGATTCTAGAACATTATAAATATTTTCTATTATATCAGCTAATTGTTCAATTTTAGTTTCAAATAAATCTAAAAATAACTCGTAAGCATTTACTGTAACAAGCTTTCTATTTCTTAAACGCATACGATATAAACGAAAAGCAGGCAAATCACGTTCCCTTAATGTATACAAACGATCATCACGAAAAGTGAAAGCAACTGTAGAATTTCCAATATGTTCATTAATATCTTCATAATAAAAAAAAGAATGAATATGCAAACCATTTTCATCTTCAAAAAATCGTGCTGAAGCTTCAATATCAGTTAGTTCAGCAGGAGTAACTAATAATTGTTGCAATTCCATTTGTACTCTTTCACGCTCTTTATAAGTAGGTTCCATCAAATCAATCCATACAGCATTTTTAAGTTGTTCGCCTTTATCAAATTCAAGACGAGATAAACAATAATTTTCTAATTTAAATGCTAATAGCATAATTTTTCTGCCTCCTTCTGCAAAAAAAACAAAAACAACTCATAAAAAAGTTTTATCATAAAAACTCTAATCTAGCATAAGCTGCAAACAACCATTTTATTCCTATTGTTTTAAAAGAAATTTTTAAGCGAGAACACTTAAAATTATGATTTTCTATATCAATAATAATTCCTTCTCCAAATTTTATATGGTAAACACGTTGCCCTATAACATGAAAAATATTATTATAAGTGATATCACTTGTATTTAATTCTTGATATTCGATTGGATGAATTATTTTCTTTATACATACTTTTTCAATACATTCTATTGGCAATTCCTTGATAAAACGAGAAGGACGATGATATACCTCTTTACCATATATCCGACGACTTTTTGCATAAGTTAAAGTTAACTTTTTCATCGCTCTAGTCAATCCCACATACGCTAGCCGACGTTCTTCAGATAATCCTCTTTCTTCAATTTCTTCTTTTATACTCATCTGTGTTGGAAATATACCTTCCTCCATACCAACAATAAATACAATTGGAAATTCTAAACCTTTTGCTGCATGTAGTGTCATTAATTGTACTGCATCATGATTCATGTCTAAATATTTTTCATGAAAATCTAAGGTAATTTTTGATAAAAATGACTGCAGTAACATTTCATCTGGATCCTTTATATCGATCCATTTACGACTGAAGTTTATTAGTTCTTGAAGATTATCAATGCAGATTTTTAATGTTTTATTATTTTCTTTTTGATACATTGACCATAAACCTGAATCATAAATTATTTTGCGTATTTGAATATGTAATGGTCTGCCAAATATTTCATCCGACAATGTATTAATTAATGTTAAAAAAAATTTAATATTTTTTGATTCACGAATAGGAAGAATTTTTCTAGATAATAAATATTCACAACTTTTCCATAAGGTTGTTTTTTCTGTATGTGCAATTTTATGAATAACATTTAATGTTTTTTTTCCTATACCACGCCGGGGGATATTAATTATGCGTTCAAAAGATGTATCATCGTTACGATTAATTACTAAAGATAAATAAGAAAGTGCATTTTTTATTTCCTGTCGTTCAAAAAAATTTTGCCCACCAAAAACATTATAGGACATTGAAGACTGTAATAATTCTTTTTCAAATACATGTAATTGAGCTTTACTACGATAAAGAATAGCACATTCTTTTAAAGCGCAACCTTTTTTATTCCATTTATGAATATCATTTACAACATACCTTGCTTCATCTAATTCATTACGAGCACAGTACAATGAAACTCGATAACCATCCGCTCCATTTGTCCATAATTTTTTACCTAATCGATCATTATTATTTGAAATTAACATATTAGCTGACTTTAATATATTGTTGCTAGAACGATAATTTTGTTCTAATCTAATAGTTTTCACTGCAGAAAAATCTTTCAAAAATCGTTGAATATTTTCAACTTTTGCTCCACGCCATCCATAAATTGATTGATCATCATCACCAACTGTTATAACTTTACCAGTATTACCTGCTAACAAACGTATCCAAGCATACTGAATATTATTTGTATCTTGAAACTCATCAACTAAAATATTTCTAAATCGATTACGATAATATTGCAATATATTGGACTTATATAAAAATAATTCATAAACCCGTAATAAAAGTTCAGAGAAATCAACTAATCCACTTCGCTCACATACTTGATGATAAGAATCATAAATGCGCAACCAAGTTTTTTCTCTGAGATTATCATAATAATTTATACATTGTGGGCGTAATCCTATATTTTTTTTAGCATTAATATACCACATTGCTTGATTTACTGACCACATACTTTCATCTAAACTAATTGATTTAATAATTCTACGTAATAAACGATATTGATCATCAATATTTAGAATCCGAAAATTTTTTGGTAAATTAGCATCCAAGTAATGAATTTTTAAAAACTGATATGCTAAACTATGAAAAGTACCTACCCATATATTATTTTTAATGCTACAACCAAGTATTACATTAATACGATTACGCATTTCAAGAGCTGCTTTATTTGTAAACGTTACTGCCATAATGGAACTAGGAGAAACCTTATTAATAGATATTAACCATGCTATTCGATAAACAAGAACTCTTGTTTTACCACTACCGGCACCAGCAAGTATTAACATATTAGATCTGGGTGCAACAACTGCTTCAAGTTGTTTATTATTTAAATTTTGAAGAAAATATGAAAAATTTATTTTTGCCATAAAAATAAGCGATATAAATGAGTGAATTAATGTTTTTTAAAATATTAAATTTATATTAACACAATACATACATTAAAAGTGATTACTTATAATAATTAATTAAAAATGCTAAAAAAGATAAAAATAAATTTTCATAAAAAAACGATACAATTATTAATTCTCCATTTTTTTATTTATATAATTTTTTAAATTTTTTATAAAACAGCTTATTTAAGTGCATATTAGTAATATAATTATCTATAAATTTCTATAAATAACCCTTATATTATTATTTATTAGATATATGAAAATATTGATATATCATCAAATTTAAGATATAAATTGTCTTTTATTATTAAAAAAGTAAATCAAATATGACATTACTTTTTTTACTTATATCCATACATTAAATATATTTTTTATACTTATTTAGAAATTAAAATAAAACTATTAGTCACAAAAATGATAAAAATAATTTTATTTATAAAGATATAAAATTATTTACTGTGCATATTTTAGATAATCTTTATTATCCTTATTTATTAAAAATTATTAAAACAATGATCTTTCGATCTAATATATTAGATATATTTTTTATTTAATTTTTTTATAATTTTTAAGAAAATATTTTTTTAACAACATTTTGTAAAAAACTGAAAACACTGACTTCATAAAAAAATAACATAAAAATTAAACTTATAATATGTAAAATTATATATAACTTTTATTTACAATTATAAAAAAAGTCTATAGTTTAAAAATATTTTATGCGAATAACAAATAATGTACTCAATACTAAAATTTAAAAAACATCTATATCTACTTTCTAATATAGTCATGAAAAATTTATATTTAATAATTTATAAAATATAAATTACAATAAACTATAAATATATATAAAAATCTCAAAAAAATGAAAAAATTTTTTTATAATCTAATATTTTATTACATCTCATTACTTAAAAAATATATATTACAATCAAAGAAGATTCTTATATAAATGTAAGGAATATGAAGATTATAAATATATAAAGATTATGTACCTAAAATCATAAATCTTTTCTCTTTTTAAGAGGAAAGATTTATATTTGTTAAATATATTATTTAATAAATATAATTTTTATGTTGAAATATTTTAAATATTTTGTATAAGAAAATAATAAAAATATTTATAATTTCATATAGAATTGCAATAATCAAAAAAATATTTATTAAATTAAATATTTCAGAAAAATGAGAAAAAAAATTTTTATCAAAACAATTTTAATTGTAAATTTTGTATACTAAATTAACTATATTTCTAAAAA
The DNA here is from genome assembly GCA_031446145.1 of Arsenophonus sp. Taxonomy (GTDB): domain Bacteria; phylum Pseudomonadota; class Gammaproteobacteria; order Enterobacterales; family Enterobacteriaceae; genus Arsenophonus. The sequence continues at coordinate 180,570 of CP132903.1, forward strand.
TGATTTTAGTGAATATTATCAAAAACAAACACACTAAAAAATTAAAAATTTTAATATATTTATCATATAAAAAATGCAATATTTTTAATAATATTTTAAAAAATTAAAGATAAATTAATCGCTAATATTTTTACATATATTTTATATTATCATTAGAATAATATATGAAATATTTTGTTCAGGAAAATATTTATGAAAAATAATTTTAATCAAGATTATTTTTTTTTGTACGGTAGTCTTGTAGCAATGATAACTCCAATGGATACAAAGGGAAAAATAGATAAAAACAGTTTAAAAAAATTAATTAATCACCAAATTAATAATAAAACAAAAGCAATTGTATCAATCGGTACAACCGGAGAATCAGCAACACTTAATGATAAAGAAAAATTAAATATTGTCTTAAGAACATTAGAATATGCTGATGGCAAAATTCCTATTATTGTTGGTACTGGTAATAATTCTACTAAAGCAGTTATTAAATTAAATAAATCTTTTGAAAACAGTGGTGTTGTTGCATGTTTAAGTGTAACACCTTACTACAATAAACCTTCACAAGAAGGAATTTATCAACATTTTTATGCTATTGCTGACCAAACATCATTACCTCAAATTTTATACAATATTCCTTCGCGCACTGGATGTGATTTATTACCAATAACAATTGCTAAATTAGCAAAATTAAATAACATTGTTGCTATCAAAGAAGCAAGTGGAGATTTAAATCGCGTTACTCATATCCTTAGATTAATAAAAAAAAGAAAATTTATTTTATTAAGTGGAGATGATATAACTGCATTAAATTTTATAAAATTAGGTGGAAACGGAGTAATTTCTGTTACAGCAAATATAGCGCCTAAGTTAATGGCTGAAATATGCAACTTAGCATTAGCTGGTAAGTACAATGAAGCAGAAAAACTTAACTATCGCTTGTATAAATTACAATATCAGTTATTTAGAGAGACTAATCCAATTCCAATAAAATGGGCATGTCACTATTTAGGTCTTATTAATTCTCATACCTTGCGATTACCAATGACGCCATTAACATTATCTAATCAAAAAATGCTAAAAAAAGCATTACGTATAGCAAACTTAAAAAAACAATAGGAAATATCTTATGCTGTTTTTATACAAAAAAAATCTTAAAAAGATCATAACATTTTTATTATGTATTTTTTTGGTAGCTTGCAATAATAATCAAACTCAAAAACATAATATTAATAATGATTTGCAATATTTAACAATGACATCATCAAAAATATTAAATACTCCAAAAAATATATTATTACCTGTACCAGACGACGAATATCGTATTCCATTAATATACAAAAATAGAATAACAGATAAAAAAATAAATATTACTCCTCCAAAATAAAATCTAAATAATTTTAAATAGATACTATTACATTTAAAAAATAATAACTGGTATTGTCATTGTTTAATATATATTACTACTTATAATAAAAAGTAGGAACATTTCTATACGAAAATAAAATTACCATCAAATAAATTTTTCAATAAATTAGATAAATATTTAGAAAAAAGTACATTTAAATAATTTTATGATTTAATATTGATTTAATTTATATGTCTATTAAATCACTTATGTTATAAAACTTTATACTTTAATTTAAATCTTGCAAAAGGTATATATAACTTTATGCAAAGAACATAAAAAATAAATTTAAAATTAATATGTACTATAAAAAAACCTTCTATTTTTAATAGATTTATCACAATATTTTTTAATAATTATGATTTTATAAAATATTTTAAAAAATATTAAATCAAAAAAATATTATTTTATATATTTTCATATACTGAAATAATAAAACAAAAAATATTTATATAACAATGATGATAATCATGAATCAAAATAAAAACAAAATATAAAAGACAAAAAATACAATAATAACTATTATCTAATTTTTAAATTTATACTTTTAATTCTAAAGTATTTATATGTATTATTATACAAGACAAATAAAATAAAATTTTTATAAAAAACTAAATTATTAATATTTAAAAAATATAAAAAAATATTATTAATAAAAAGTATATAATTTTATACTAAAATCACTGCTTAATAACTTTAAAATATATTTTTTAAATAAAAACTTTTAATAATATGTATTATATGTTATTCAAATACTAAAAAATTTTTTAATTTTAACACGAATATATTATTAAAATTCATATTATTTTTATATCATACTTATTTAAAATGAAAAGGTTTATCAATTTTAGAAAAATTATATTTTATATAATATAATAAAAATATTTATATAATTTATTAAAAGTCATAATTTTAATTATTCATTATTTTAGTAAAATAATCAAATTTAAAGTTATATTAAAAATAAAAACAACTTTAAAATATTCAAGAAACATATATTTATAATTTTAATGTTGAAATTGGACTATGACCAATAAATTTTATTACACTAAATTTATTATTTAGATTCATTATATCCATTGCATAAATAGCTTTACATCTTTATTTTATTTTTTTATTAACTTAATTACTCTTTATGGAGTCTTGTATCTGTTACAATTCTGGCTAAATTAACATAAAAAGATAGAGTGATACTTTAAAAATGACTGATAACAGATTTTTAACATCAATAATTGAATTAAAATCATTGACAAAAAAATTTTATGGAAAAAATATCATTTCAAAATTAAATCTTAAAATTAATGATGGTGAATTTCTAACAATATTAGGGCCATCAGGTTGTGGTAAAACAACTATTTTAAGATTAATTGCTGGATTAGAACATGCTGATGATGGACGTATTTTTCTTGCAGGAACAGATATTACAAATATTCCCGCTGAAAATCGTCATGTAAATACTGTTTTTCAAAGTTATGCCTTATTTCCACATATGTCTGTATTTGATAATGTTGCATTTGGTTTGCGTATGCAAAAAAAAAGCTATAAAGAAATACAAAAAAGAGTGGTAGAAATGTTAAAAATGGTACAATTAGAAGATTTTTCTCAACGAAAACCTCATCAATTATCAGGTGGGCAACAACAAAGAGTAGCAATTGCAAGAGCAATTATTAATCAACCTAAAGTTCTTTTATTAGATGAATCCTTATCAGCTTTAGATTATAATTTACGCAAAAAAATGCAAAATGAATTAAAAGCTTTACAAAGGAAATTAGGGATTACTTTTATTTATGTAACACATGATCAAGAAGAAGCATTAGCAATGTCAGATCGTATTTTAGTGATGAGGGATGGGCGAATTGAACAAGATGCATCTCCTCGTGAAATATATGAAGATCCTAAAAATTTATTTGTAGCAAGTTTTATTGGAAAAATTAACATTTTTGATGCAATTGCTTTATATCGAATTAATGAACAGCGCATTAGAGCTAACGTTGAAGGTTATGAATGTGATCTTTATACCCACTTATCGATATCTCAAGGACAACCATTAAAAGTTTTATTACGTCCAGAAGATTTACGTGTCAAAGAAATAGAAAACGAAAAATATCAAATCGGACTTATTGGATATGTACGTGAACGAAACTACAAAGGTATGATGCTTGATATTGAAGTAGAAATGCATAATGGAAAACAGATTATGGTCAGTGAATTTTTTAATGAAAATGATCCGGATGTTGACCACTCATTAGCACAAAAAATTGCAGTAACATGGGTAGAAAGTTGGGAGATTGTTTTATACGATGAAAAATAAACGTATAATTTTTCAAAATATCATTATAATAGGAGTCGTTTCATGGCTTTTTTTATTTAGTTTTTTACCAAATGTTATGATTATTATTACCAGTTTTTTAACCCGTGATGATAAAAATTTTATTAATATAATTTTTACGTTTAATAATTATATGCAACTTTTTGATTCTTTATATGCAAAATTAATGTTGCATTCGATAAAAATGGCAATTATTGCAACTTTATTTTGTTTGGCTATTGGCTATCCATTTGCATTTATTTTAACAAAATTATCACAAAAAATACAATCATTAATGCTATTTTTATTAATTTTACCTTTTTGGACTAATTCCCTTATTCGCATTTATGGCTTAAAAATTTTTTTAAGTCCTCGCGGTTATCTAAATGATTTTTTATTATGGGTAGGTCTAATAGACACACCAATTCGTATCATGTATACAGAAAAAGCTGTTATAATTGGATTGATATATATATTATTGCCATTTATGATAATGCCTCTTTATTCAAGTATTGAAAAATTAGATAAATCTTGTCTTGAAGCAGCTAGAGATCTTGGAGCGAACAAATATCAAACATTTTTACGTATCATCATACCATTAACTATGCCTGGCATTATAGTTGGCTCTTTATTAGTTTTATTGCCAGCCATGGGTTTATTTTATGTCGCTGATCTAATGGGCGGTGCAAAAAATTTATTAATTGGAAATGTTATTAAAAGTCAAATTTTGAATTTACGTGACTGGCCTTTTGGGGCAGCAATTAGTATTGTGTTGACAATACTAATGGGGCTATTACTTTATATTTATTATCGTGTAGTAAATTTACTAAACAAAAAGTTGGATTTGGCATGATTAAATGGTTTTTACAAATAAGCTTTCTAATCATTATTTATGCCTATTTATATATTTCAATCATAATTTTAATCATAAATTCTTTTAATATTTCACGATTTGGTAATGTATGGCAGGGCTTTACAATAGATTGGTATAATATATTATGGAACAATGATAGCTTATTACAAGCCGCATGGCACTCATTAACTATAGCAATGATTTCTGCAACTTCAGCTACTTTTATTGGTTCATTAACAGCAGTAGCTTTATTTCGTTATCAATTTAAAGGAAAATCATTTGTTGGAGGTATGTTATTTGTTGTTATGATGTCTCCAGATATCGTTATGGCAATCTCATTGTTATTACTATTTATCTCACTTGGCATTTCTTTAGGTTTTTTATCTCTACTTTTTGCTCATATTACATTTTCTTTACCTTTTGTTGTAATTAACATTTATGCAAGATTAAAAGATTTCGATGTAAAAATGTTAGAAGCTGCTAGGGATTTAGGAGCTAATGAAATCACAATTCTAAAAAATGTTATTTTACCATTAGTATTACCTGCTGTTATTTCTGCTTGGTTATTAAGTTTCACGCTTTCTATGGATGATGTAATCATATCTTCTTTTGTTACTGGACCAAATTATGAAATTTTACCTTTAAAAATTTATTCAATGGTAAAAATAGGCATTTCACCAGAAATTAACGCTTTGGCAACAATTTTGCTATTATTTTCTTTACTACTTGTTTTTTTTAGCAAGTGGATTTTAAAAAACATAAACAAAAATATATTTATTCAATCAACTTCATAGCAGTAAAAAATAAATTATCAGAATATTTCTGTAAAATTTTATTAAAATATCATTTTTTCTTATATAAAATTTTATCTCTTAAAAAATAATTAAACTAAAAATGTCTTGAAAAAACAAAATATACTAATTGATATTCTTTACCCAATCTTAATTGCTGCATATAATATTTACTTAAAGCAAACAATCAAAACAATTAGAGCCAAATTAATAATTTTACAAAGAAATAATACATGAAAAAATATTTATTATGGATTCAAACATGGCTTATAGCCATGTTTATTACCTCAGCAATAGCTATAAATAACAAAACACTATATTTTTATAATTGGTCAGAATATGTTCCTTCTGGTTTACTAAACCAGTTCACTAAAGAAACTGGAATAAAAGTAATTTACTCTACTTATGAATCTAATGAAAGTATGTATATCAAGTTAAAAACTTACACTGATAATGCATATGATTTAATAGTACCTTCAACTTATTTTGTAGCAAAAATGAGCAAAGAAGGTATGCTCCAAAAAATTGATAAAACAAAATTAACTCAATTTAAAAATCTTGATCCAAATTTATTATATAAATCATTTGATCCTAACAATGATTATTCAATTCCTTATATTTGGGGGGCAACGGGGATTGGTATAAACAGTAATGTCATTGATCCAAAAAAAATTTCATCTTGGTCCGATTTATGGAAACCAGAATACAAAAATAAAATATTATTAACTGATGATGCACGAGAAGTATTTCAAATGGCATTACTGAAATTAGGTTATTCAGGTAATACCACGGACCCAAAATTAATAAAAGCAGCATATGAAGAATTAAAAAAGTTGATGCCAAACATTATGGCATTTAATTCAGATAATCCTGCGAATCCTTTTCTTCAAGGTGAAATTGATTTAGGGATGCTATGGAATGGTTCTGCTTATGTAGCACGCAAATCCGGTGCCCCGATACAATTTATTTGGAGCAAAGAGGGTGGAATTTTTTGGATGGATAGTTTAGCTATTCCATCTAATGCAAAAAATGTCGAAGGTGCAATCAAATTAATTGATTTTTTATTAAGACCTGATATTGCCGCTCAAGTTTCTCAAAAAATCGGTTATCCTACACCAAATTTACTGGCAAAAAAACAATTGCCAATAGAAGTTATTAAAGATAATACTTTATATCCTGATGAGGAAATATTAAAAAATGGGGAATGGCAGGATGATGTAGGCAATGCTAATGTATTATATGAAAGTTATTTTCAAAAATTAAAATCTGGTCGTTAAATTTTTTGATAATATCATATGCATAATTATCTAGATTTTTTATAAAATTACTTTATTTAGTTACAAAAAAAATAAGCAAAATAAATAACATATAACAACTGAACATTATAAAAATAAAATTTATTCCAAATATATAAAAATTTTATTAAAAGATCATAATAATTTTTTACTAAAAAATTAGAATTATTTATATTTTTTAAAAATCTGAAATATATCTTATCATTAATATACATCAAAATAAATCATAAACAATATAATATTTTTAAAAATCTATTTCATTACTTTACTGTATTAAAAATTAATATTAAACAAAAAATATTTTAAGCATTTTTAATATCAGCGAACTAATAAAAAAAATATTAATTTTACATGATATTTTATTGAAAAATATAAATAATAAGTGATCTTTTATAATAATTTTTTATAATTTAAAAATATTACATAATATTTTTAAATATTTTTTAACAAAAATATATAATATTGTAAATAAAGAAAAAATTACAAGATAAGTAATACATATTTTTTATTAAACACTGCTAAAAAATGCAAATTTTAACATTTTTATTTATATAAAAAACATCGATTTATTTATGAATATTTTAACATCTCTGAAAAATTGTATTTTTTTATAAAAAAATTACAGATAATATTCTGAAAATATTCAAAATTATAATAAAAAATTTTTTTAAACATATTTTTTTTATCAAACAGATAATAGTATCTATTAAAAATATTTTTTTAATACATTAATATAAAAAAATATACATTGTAATATAATATTTATATGCTAAAAATACTATTTTAAAACATAAATATCAAAAATTAAAAATTATTTATTTTACTTGTATAACTATTTTTTTAAAACTTATTTTATCATCCAAAAAAAATATAATTATTGCATCAAAATTATTAGTTATTTGTCTTTCTTAATATTAATAATTAAAAATTTTTATAACACATCAATGATTGCTTTACATAAGGGAACCATGTTTTCTAACATTAATCCAGCAACATTAATGCGTCCTGAATTAACTATATAAATCGCATATTTTTCACGCAACTTGATAACTTGAGATTCAGTAAGACCACTAAATGAAAACATTCCGTTTTGTTTGGCAATAAAACTAAAATCTTTTTTAGCACCTTTTTCAAATAATGTATTTACTAATAATTGCCTCATGCGTTGAATTCTTTGCCGCATAATTGTTAACTCTTCAATCCATTCTTTTTTTAAAAGTTCATCTGACAAAATAGTTGTCACAATAGCAGCTCCATGAAAAGGAGGATTTGAATAATTAGCTCTAATAATTGATTGCATTTGACTAAAAATGCAATCTGCTTGATTACTATCACTAGCAATAATAGTACAAGCACCGATACGTTCATTATATAAACTAAAATTTTTAGAATAAGATGTAGCAACAATAATTTCAGGATTTTTATTACTAAAAATTTGTAAACCTTCTACATCTTTTTCCAAACTTTTAGCAAAACCTTGATATGCAAAATCAAAAATAGGCAAAACTTTTTTTTCTGAGATAAGTTGTGACAAAATTTCCCATTGATCTGTACTTGGATCAATACCAGTAGGATTATGACAACAACCATGTAGTAATAAAGCATCACTGGGTTTTAAATCATCTAAACTACTTAACATTCCAGAAAAATCAAGCTTATTTTTATAACTATCATAATAATTATAATAACATATTTTTAGACCAACATTTTTAAATATATTATTATGATTCTGCCAAGTAGGCTTACTTAACCAAATTCTTTTACACAATGTTTTTTTTGCAAGAAATTCAGCAGAAAGATGTAATGCACCTGTTCCACCTACTGCTTGTATAGTGCGAGCTCTATTTTCAATAATAATAGGATGATTACTTGCAAATAATAACGCTTGAGTAAGAATTGCAAAATTTTTACTTCCACTCATAGGCAAATAATCTTTAGTAACTTCTTTTTCTAATAAATATTCTTCTGCTTTTTTAACAGAACGAAGTATAGGAGTTTTTCCAGTTTGATCTTTATAAACACCAACACTTAAATTAAGTTTTTGTTTGCGTAAATCAGCATTAAAACTTTCTACTAATCCTAAAATAGGATCTTTAGGAGCACTTGTAATATTTTCTAACATATAATAATTCCAGCCATGCAACTATAAATTATTCAATTGTTTTTAAAAACAAAAAATCTTAAATAAATTTATTAAAAAATATTTTTACCATTTATAGTATATTAAATATAAATATATTAATATCACAATTAAACCACCATACATTTTATTTTATTATTAATAATAAAGCAGCGCAAAAGCGCTGCTTTATTAATACCATTATTATATATATTTCGTTATAATACTTAAACTAAAACTTATAAACTAAACCTAGACCAACGACGTTATCTTTGTTAATACCATATTTTTTTGTAAAATCATTACTGTGCATTAAGTTAATTTTATAATCAACAACTGCTGTCAAATGTTTATTGAAATAATAAAAAGCACCTAAAGAAATATATTTTGTTAAATCTTCTTTTTCAGCATCATTAACATTAATAAAATCTTTTCCTTTAGATTGCACATAAGCAATTGATGGTTTTAAAGAAATGTCATCAAATAAATATTGAGCAACAACTTCAATATTTTCGGTTGCATTAGCTCTTTGCGTTATATTGACAGTATCTAATTTTCCAGCAAGATTACTCATATTATGATGGGTTTCACCATAAAGTGCTGCTACATAAAGATTATTGGCATCATATTTTAAACCAATATTCCAAGCTTCAACATCTTTATTAACAGAATTTTCAGTTTTTTTAACATCATCTTCTGAATTATTCTTGAGTGCATCTTCATTGGCGTTTAATACATTAACATTAGTGGTATCTTTCATTTCATTAGATTGATTAGATGATTCATTAGATTTATTAGTCTTTAATGCATCAAAATTAGCGGTTTCTATTATTGCATTAGATTTATTATAATGAATTCCTGAGTTAGATTTAGTATAACCACCACCTAACATAACGCCCCATCCAATATCATAATTAGCTGATATACCAAAACCATCACCATTGTTTTTTAAAGCATTCTCAACACCTGATTTATTATTTTCGGTATTTTTTCCCTGATACTGTAAAGCAAAATTTAATCCATCAAACAAACCAAAAAAATCATTACTACGGTAAGTTAATAAATTACGATTACGACTAGTCATATAACTATCAACCTGATACATAGCATTTCCGCCATATAAAGGAAGTACTTCAGTCCATGCTTTTATATCATGCAATAAACCGTAATTACGACCATAATCTAATGAACCAAAATCAGAAAACTTTAAACCAGCATAAGCTATGAGATTTCTATTTTTATTATCATCTTCACTTTTATTTGTTTTTGCATCCCATTCAAAACGACCAAAACCAGATAATTTATCAGAGATTTGAGTTTCACCTTTTATACCAATATGAACACGTGAATCATCACCTTCTTCACTGCTACTATTTTTTGAAAATAAGTGATGGACGTCTACTTTACCATATATATCTAGTGTATCTCCATCTTTATTATAGATTTCAGCTGCGTGTACTGTTCCAGCCAATAACACTGGAATTACTATTGCAAGAATATTGCGCTTCATCATGATTACCCTCACTGGTGTTATTTAGACATGTATTACTAAGATAAATACATTCTTATTAATTCAAAAATTACTATTAAATTGAAAATATCTAAATTAATGTTATATTATAATATTTTATTATAGTTTTCCATCAAAAAAATACCTATTATAAAAATGATATAAAAATGTAGTTTTTTAAATAAAAAGAAGTAACATATTTCAAATTTTCAAAATAATTTTTTTAGCTTTTTCGTTAAAAAATCAAAAATAAAAAAATTATTACTTTATGATACTGTATTATTTAGGAACATCTAAAAATCTTTAATTAAAAATCTTTAATATACCAAAATTAAAAACTTGCATTACGGGGTATACGTGGAAACGCGATAGTATCACGAATATTATTTACACCAGTAACATAAGCAATTAAACGTTCTAATCCGAGCCCAAATCCGGAATGAGGTACAGTTCCATAACGACGTAAATCGCGATACCAATAATAATCCTCTTGCTTTAATCCAGTTTCTTTCATGCGCAAATCGAGTTTGTCAAGACGTTCTTCGCGTTGAGAACCACCAATAATTTCTCCAACGCCGGGCACAAGTACATCCATAGCAGCAACTGTTTTATTATCATCATTCATACGCATATAGAATGCTTTAATATCTTTTGGGTAATGCTTAACTATCACCGGCATTTTGAAATACTCTTCAGCTAAATATCTTTCATGTTCAGAAGAAAAATCTATGCCCCACACTACTGGATTTTTAAATTTTTTATTACATTTTTGTAGCACTTGAATAGCGTCAGTATAATCAATTTTTTGAAAATCAGAAATAATAATATTTTCTAATCGATTTATAACTTCTTTATCTATTCGTTCAACAAAAAACATTAGATCATCATTGCTTTCTTTTAAAACTTTTCTAAAAATATACTTCAACATTTTTTCAGCAAGCACTAAAATATCATTTAAATCAGCAAAAGCAACCTCAGGTTCTATCATCCAAAATTCTGCCAAATGTCTACTAGTATTAGAGTTTTCTGCCCGAAAAATTGGACCAAATGTATAAATTTTACTTAATGCACAAGCATAGGCTTCTGCATTCAATTGTCCAGATACAGTTAAAAATGCTTCACTACCAAAAAAATCTTTAGAAAAATCAACTGCATTATCAGTTTTTGGGATATTATGAAAGTCCAACGTAGAAACACGGAACATTTCACCTACCCCTTCTGTATTTGCAGTAGTAATAATTGGTGTTGATAGCCAAATATATCCTTCATTGTAAAAAAAATCATGAATTGCATGAGTTAATGTATTTCGAATACGCGCCATTGCACCGATAAAATTACTACGCGGGCGCAAATGTGCAATTTCCCGCAAATACTCAAAACTATGACGTTTAGCAGCCAATGGGTATTTGTGTGGATTTTCTACGAAACCTATTACGATAACCTGAGTTGCTATTAATTCATAATTTTGTTTTTTGCCTATAGATTGTTTTACGACACCTATTATTTTAACGGAACAACCAGTTGTTAAATTTAAAACTTCATTCTTATAATTATATAATTGATTTGTAATAATTACTTGTAATGAATCAAAACAAGAACCATCATAGATAGCAAGAAATGAAAATCCTCCTTTTGAATCTCTTCTTGTCCGAACCCATCCACAAACAACCACTATGTCCCCTATTTTCAGACGACCTTTGACTACTTCTAGTATAGTCGTTTTTTTCATAAAATTCTCTTATAATATTATAAAAAATCAAAAATTATATAATTTATTTTAATATTTATTTTATGTTTATTTGCACTTTGCACATATAAAACTCATTGATGTATTAATATTAATTGATTCAAAATACAAATATTCTAATATTTTTATATCATAAAATTATTTTTTAAGCTAATCAATTATTTTATATTTTATAAAAAACTATGCATTAATCTTTTCCTAAATAATCTAATATATATAGCATTTATTGCAAATAATAAAATTATTTATATTTTTCAAACTATATTGCAATATTTTTAATTTCATGCAATAAAATATTTTATTATGTAACCCTGATCTTATCTATAATAAAGTTGTAAATAATTTTTCAAAAAAATATAATTTTCTGTTGAGATTGTTTAATAAAAAAATCCATACTTGTTTATTTTTATTAAAATATATATGAAAAATCTACAAATCAACAATTTTTGAAATATCATAACTTGTGCTCAAAAAAAAATATTAATTATACATTTTATTTTTTAAATTTCTTTTTTGGTATTCAAATAATATATCGTGAAAATCTAAAATTTATTTCTAATTTAACTATCTAATATCTCTATTCAAATATCTAATAACTACTTAATTACGGTGATACTATTACAACTATCTAAATTTTTTTGCAAAAACCAAATTTAATTTTTTCATTTTTAAAAATACAAAATAAATAAATGCAATTTATGATTTAATTTATTTTATTTAACTTATTTAAAAAATAAAAATAAAATAAATTAATTTTTTACAATATTTTATTTATAATACAATAATAATTTTATAAAATATACTTTTAAATTTAAATTATATTATAGTATTTTATGAAGCTTTAATCATACTATATTACTTTAAATGGACAAAAATAAAAAGGCCTAACTAAAAAAAGTAAGGTAGAACATATAAACTTTTTATTTGAATAACATACATAAACATACATAAAGCAAGAAAATTAAAATTATATTGATAAAGAAATATCAGTATTGTCAAATATTAAAATAAAATTTGTTACAAAAAATCATAAAAAATATATTTTAATATATCAAATTTGCACAAAAAAAATAAAAAAATATCATAATTTTTATTTTTTATAGAACTATAGTACTTAAAATAACACATAGAATACATTGAAATTTATATGTCTCATATATGATATGCATACAATAAAGATATCTAGTAAAAAATCATAACCATTAATAAAAATTAGTCCATACATATAAAATATTTTTTTGTCACTACGTGTATTAAAATTTTTGATATAAAAATCATATTTTTTTTATAATTAAAACCGATATCAAAACGGATAATAAATTAAAGTTAAATGACCATACAAAATTATTTTAAAAAAGAAAAAAAATATGATTATAATGCACTAAGTTAAAATTAAAATTTTGCTTGATTTTAATATTAATATTAATAATTTGAAAAATATCTAAAAATTATCAAAAAATTAGATTATTTAGTGCACTTATTTAAGTACATGGTTATTAATGAAATTATATAACATATTATATCAAATATAAATGCGTTCTGCATGTTATATACAAAAATAAACTTAATAAAATATTAGACAATTCTTTACTTGAATTTTTTTTAGCAAAAATATAAAATCAATTACAAATTAAGCATTATAAAAATGGAAAAACTCATGGTGCCATTAAAAACTGGTGATAAAGCTCCTCTATTTAATCTTCCAAATCAACATGCACAAATAATTAATTCATCTGATTATATTGGAAAACGTATTGTACTTTATTTTTATCCAAAAGCTATGACACCAGGCTGTACACTTCAAGCTTGTGGATTACGTGACAAGATGATTTTTTTTACAGAGAAAAATATTGAAGTATTTGGAATTAGCACAGATACACCAAAAAAACTATTACATTTTACAGAAAATCAATTACTAAATTTTACATTACTGTCAGATAAAAATCATGAAGTAGCAGAAAAATTTGGAGCATGGGGAGAAAAAAAAATTATGGGAAAACCTTTTCGAGGTATGCATAGAATTACTTTTATTATTAACAAACAAGGCTTTATTGAACATATATTTAAAAAATTTAAAATAAATGAACATCATAAAATTTTATTAAATTACCTGAGTACTCATGAATAATATAACTTTTTATTATTGATTTTAATATTTAAATATCAAAAGATATAACATACTTTATGCAATTTTATATAAATATTTAATTTTTTAAAAATTATCACTTTTAAAAAACAAAAAAAAATTATTACTATAAATAATATATACTTCATTTAATTTTTGCTTTTAATTCACAATCGATATTATAAAAAATTATAAAAATACACGATGTTTTCCTCAATATATCTAAATATCAATTCTTATAGTATGTATTATTTTTGCCGAAAAATACATAGATTTTTATCTTAAAAATATAAAAAAACAAAATTTATCATTATCTTTCAAGCAAAGATCATTTTCTGTATAAATATTTAACAACATACAACAGTTTATAAAAATCACAACAAACATAAAAATAAAAAAAAAATTATATATTCATTTGAATACATATCACAACATATAATTTAAATATTATTTATTTTACTGATATGCGATAAAATCGAAACAATAATTGATATTTTTCATAAAAAAATTATTGATTAGATTTCAAAATATATTAAATAAATATTTAACTATTTTTATCACCAAAAATAAAAAATAAACTCACAAAAAAACAACAAAAAACTGTAACATAAAAAACTTTTAGTGCATAAAAAAATTGTATAATAAAAATTATTATAAAAAATGAAAAGGATTCTTTTTCTTCAAAAAGAGTTTTATACATTTTAAAAAAGTTGTATTTTTGATACGATTCTAATTTAAGAATTAGAATACTTTTCTTTTTTTAAGCAAACAAAAATGTTTCATTGAAAATTTATGAAGAATATTGATTCTTTAAAGATCAGAAAATGATTAAAAAATAATAACGGAACTTTTTTATTTTTTATTTTTTATTTAAAAATAAGAATTTACTAATGTTTTGCGTTTTATAAAAAACATCACAATACACTTATATATTCGATTTTTTAATAAAAATTTAAAAACTTTTAAAAAGTTTTTTATCTAAAAAAGATAAGAAAATTATATTTCATACTCGTATAAAAATAAAAAACATTTTATTTAATATTTTTTATTAACACTTTTACTTGCTTGAAAAAGTAAGTGATTATAACATATTATTTTATTTTATTTTTTAAAATAATGATTAAAATTTTTTATGGATTAATTAAATATACTGAGTTAAATACAAAATGGCACAGTCACCAATAGAACTCAAAGGTAGCAGTTTTACACTTAGTGTACTTTATATTTATGAAGAAGACCCTATAACTATTAAAGAAGCCATCCAAGAAAAAATTAATCAAGCACCAGAGTTTTTTAAAAATGCTCCTGTTGTTTTTAACATTACTAGTTTACTAAAAGCTAGCACAATTTTATCATATTACAAAATAATTAGTGAAACAGGTTTAAAAATAGTTGGCATTACTGGATGTACTAATATTAAATTACGTCAAGCTATTTCTAATGCCGGTTTACCTTTGCTTACTGAAGGTCAAAAGAAAAAAAATCATAACAAAAAAAAAACCAACATCGTTAATCATCAACATGGAAAAACTCGTATTATTACAAACCATGTTCGTTCAGGACAATGCATCTATGTAACTAATTGTGATTTAATTGTTAATGCCAATGTAAGTGCTGGTGCTGAATTAATCGCTGATGGAAATGTGCATATTTATGGCATGATGCGCGGGAGAGTACTCGCTGGTGCATCTGGAGATCATGAATCTCAAATTTATTGCACACACTTAAAAGCAGAACTAATTTCTATCGCTGGTCAATTTTGGATAAGTGAACAAATTCCCGCAAATTTTATTGGAAAAGCAGCTCGAATGTGTTTGATAAATAATACATTAACAATTGATAATATCATTTAATTTTTAAGTAAAGGAATAACTTCGTGGCGCGCATTATAGTAATCACTTCAGGTAAAGGTGGGGTAGGCAAAACCACTTCTAGCGCTTCTATTGCGACCGGCCTAGCTCAAAGAGGAGAAAAAACTGTTGTTATCGACTTTGATATTGGTTTACGTAACCTTGATTTAATTATGGGATGCGAACGCCGTGTAGTATATGACTTTGTCAACGTAATTCAAGGTGAAGCTACGATAAATCAAGCATTAATTAAAGATAAAAAAACTAAAAATCTATATATACTTCCTGCTTCACAAACACGTGATAAAGATGCATTAACAAAAGATGGAGTTGAAAAAGTACTAAATGGATTAAAAAAATTGGATTTTAAATTTATTATTTGTGATTCACCAGCAGGTATAGAAAGTGGGGCCTTAATGGCACTTTATTATGCAGATGAAGCTATTATTACTACTAACCCAGAAGTCTCTTCTGTACGTGATTCAGATCGCATTCTAGGAATTATAGCTGCAAAATCATTTCGTGCAGAAAGAGGATTAGAACCCATTAAAGAACACTTATTGCTTACTAGATATAATCCTATCCGTGTTATTCATGGTGAAATGTTAAGCACTAAAGATGTACTTGAAATTTTATGTATTCCATTAATTGGTGTAATTCCAGAAGATCAAGCTGTTTTACGTGCATCTAACCAAGGAGAACCAATTATTCTTGATGTAAAATCTGATGCAGGAAAAGCATACAGTGATTGTGTTAATCGAATTTTAGGTAAAAACTGTCCTATTCGTTTTATTGAAGAAGAAAAAAAAAGCTTTCTTAAGCGTTGGTTTGGAGGATAAAACATGGCTTTATTAGATTTTTTTCTTTCGAAAAAAAAATCAACAGCCAATATTGCTAAAGAGCGATTACAAATTATTATTGCCGAAAGAAAACGCAATGATTACAGACCTGCTTACTTAGATGAAATGAAACGTGATATATTAAACGTAATTTGCAAATATGTAAAAATTAGTCCAGAAATGCTTTCTATCCAATTTGAACAAAAAGATGATGATATTTCTGTTTTAGAATTAAATGTTACTCTGCCGGATTTAGATAACAAGCAAATAAAAAAACTATATTAAACAATCAAATGCTTGATTTCTGTCATGTATTCAGAAAAAATAAATCATTATATTCTATACGAAAAACTTATACGAATTAAAAATTTCTTATAAAAAAATATGCAAGAATTTAATTTTTAATAACAGAACCTTGTATTGAAAAATAAAAAAATTTTATTAAAATATTAATTATCAAGTATTTTTTTTCCAATAAAATTTATTGTACAAGTAAATAGGTTGCGCCTCTTCTGGATAAATCATTGTGCCTTTCTCCAATTTTTTTAATGCTAAAGGTAACATGTACTGAGCATCAGGTAAATAAATACTACTTTCTACTAAATTTATATTAGCCATTTTTAATATAGGATCAGTAAACCAACCACTTCCGGCGATAGTCCACTTACCATGCAATCTATCAATTTTGGATAAAAATTGCTGAGGTTTAAGTATTGCTTCAGTCTCTTCACCTTCCCAAAAACCATTGAATTTAAGTTGATAACAAGCAGAATAAATTTTTCCTATACCGGCATTTATGGCTACTAATATTTTTTTTCTTCCTAATTGATGATAAGCTCCTTGAGCAATTGTTAAAAGAGAGGAAATACCTATCATTGGCAAATTACAAGCAAATGCTAATCCTTGAGCAATACCGACTCCAATTCGAACACCAGTAAAACTACCTGGGCCACGTCCAAAAGCTAAAACATTCAAATTTTTTAAATTAAGATTGGCCTCTGAAAGACATTGATTTACCATTAATAATATTTTTTTTGTATGTTCCTGTGGCGAAATTACAAATTTAGTAAAAAGCTTTTTATCATACATAAGTGCAACGGAACAAGCTTTAGTAGCTGAATCTATTGCTAAAATATTAGCGGTCATATTTTTATAAATCCTTTTTACAAAATTCTTATTATTTGATGATAATTTAGCATATAAAATTCTCAATAAAAAACTTTTACCTCGTATTATCATTTTATGATTCAGTTATATCTTGCTTGTTATTACTGTAAATAATCCAAAAAAAACAAATTTCAAATTTTAGTACATTTATTTAAAATTATATAAAAATGCTTATAAAAAATATAAAATCATTTAAATAATGATTGCAATATAATTAATTTTTAGTTACTTTTGTATTAATTAAATCAGTAATAGAACCTGAAAATATTTTTGCTGCATTACCAATGGATTCATATAATGTTGGATGAGCATGAACAGTTAATGCTATATCTTCTGCATCTGATCCCATTTCAATTGCTAAACTAATCTCTCCAAGCAATTCACCGGCATTAGCACCAACAACAGAGCCACCAATAATACGATGTGTTTTTTTATCAAAAATAAGCTTTGTTATACCTTGTGCACAATTAGAAGCAACAGCTCTACCAGATGCAATCCATGGAAAAATTGACACTTCATAGTTAATTAATTTTTTTGCAGCTTCTTTTTCTGTTAATCCTGTCCAGGCAACCTCAGGATCGGTGTAAGCAATTGAAGGTATCACTTGTGGGTCAAAATAATGTTTTAAACCGGAAATCACTTCTGCAGCAATATGTCCTTCATAAATACCTTTATGAGCTAACATTGGTTGTCCAACAATATCACCAATTGCATAAATATGCGGCACATTAGTACACATCTGTTTGTTTGTTTGAATAAAACCTAAATCATTAACTTTAACGCCCGCTTTATCAGCAGCAAGAGATTTACCATTTGGTGAGCGACCAATTGCTACCAAAATTACATCATACTGACGTATATTTTTTACTTCCTCTCCCTCTTCCATTGTGACATATATGGCATCCTTTTTAGCTTCTACTTGCGTTACTTTAGTATTTAACATCAAATTAAATTTATTGCGTATCTGTTTAGTGAAAAAATTAATAATATCTTTATCTGCTGTTGGAATAACTTGATCAAACATTTCTACAACATCAATGGTTGATCCTAATGCATGGTACAATGTGCCCATTTCTAATCCAATAATACCCCCACCTAATATCAACATACGTTTAGGTATTTCTTTTAATTGTAATGCATCAGTAGAATCCCACACACGCGGATCTTCATTAGGAATAAATGGAAGCCGCATTGTAGATGAACCAGCTGAAATGATCGCATTATCAAAACTTATTTCTGTTATTTTTTCTTTATTATTAACTACTAATGTATGGCTACTAGAAAATGCACCTATTCCATGTAAAACTTTAATTTCACGTCTTTTTGCCATTTCTGTTAAACCAATAGTTAATTCGCTTATAACTTTTTCTTTCCATTTTTTTAATTTATCAATATCTATATTTAGATTAGAAGATGTAATTTCTTGTTTAGATAAAAAATTCACTTCTTGAATAATTTTTGCAACATGTAATAATGCTTTAGAAGGAATGCATCCAACATTAAGACAAACACCTCCTAAATTCGAATAACGTTCCACTAAAATTGTTTGTAAACCCAAATCTGCACAACGAAAAGCTGCTGAATATCCTGCAGGGCCTGCACCTAGAACTACTACCTGTGTTTTTACTTGAATGCTCATTATATAAAACCTCTTACTTATCTTGTGCGCAGAATCTAAATTAGAATAGTTATGATATAATTTTTAATAATTATTTTCATCTATTAAATGATTATGTAACAAATATTTTTTTATCAAAAATATAAAAGTATTTAATAAAATAAATAAGATTTTATCAGTATAAAAATTACATTATCAAAAGACGAATATCACTTATTAATTGTGAAATACGATTTATAAAACGTACTCCATCTGCACCATCTAAAACACGATGATCAAAAGAAAGTGACATAGGTAAAATTAAACGCGCAATAAAAGTACTACCATTCCAAATCGGCTTCATAAATGCACGTGATAAACCAATAATAGCAACTTCAGGTGCATTAATAATTGGTGTAAAATTTTTTGTGCCAAGGGAGCCTAAACTAGAAATTGTGAAGCTACCACCTTGCATATCATAAGCATTCAAATGATTTTTCCGTGCTTTATCAGATATTTCTATCAGTTCTTTTGAAAGTTCTATAATTCCTTTTTTGTTAACATTACGAATAACAGGAACTACTAAACCGTTTAATGTATCAACAGCAATACCTATATGAATGTATTTTTTTAAAATTAATCGTTGACCATCTTCAGAGATAGAGCTATTAAATCGCGGCATTTCTTCTAATGTGCGCGCAACTGCTTTCATAACAAAAACTAATGGAGTAATTTTTACTGATAATTTTTCTATTGCTTTATTTTGTTGTTTACGAAATCCATCCATATCAGTAATATCAGCATCTTCCATTATTGTTACATGAGGAATCATTACCCAATTTCGACTTAAATTAGCGCTAGATATCTTTTGCACTCGAGTAAGTTCTACTTCTTCTACTGCACCAAACTTACTGAAATCTATTTTTGGCAAAGGTTGTATGTTCAGTATTTTTTTCTCACTAAATGTTTTAACTTCTACAGCGTCCATTATTTCTTTTACATAATTCTGAATATCTTCATATAAAATACGATTTTTACGCCCTGTCCCTTTTACATTAGTAAGTTTCACACCAAATTTACGTGCCACACGACGAATAAGTGGTGATGCATATACATAGTTTTTATTTTCAATAAACGTGTTTTCATCCTGAGCAGTAAGATCTATTTTTTTACTGGGTGGTATTACATCTAATAAAAAAGATCGAGATTCCAATTTTTTAGAATTATTATTTTTATTTTTTTTATCAAAAGAATTATCTGTTACTTTAAAAACCATAATCAATGAACCAGTTGAAACTGTAGCACCTTTAGTAATTTTGATCTCGGAAACTTCTCCAGAAAAAGGTGCAAATATTTCCATTAATGTATTTTTATTTTTTACAATCATAATTAATTGTTGCATAAAAACAGTATCACCTTTATTCACCATTACATACTTCACTTCAAAATTTTTATCACCAATGTCTGGTATAAAAACGTTTTTTAATTTATTATTTAGTAAATTTTTATTTTTGTTATCCAAAGATTTAAGATTTAATTTTTCTTCAGAATTATTTTTTTTAACGGGTGTAGGTATATCAAAAATCATTATTAATTTACCGGTTGAAATCTTATCACCTACAGAAACTTTAATTTCTTTAACGATTCCAGCTTGTGGTGATGGAATTTCAATTAATGCTTTTTCATCTTCTACAGTAATTAAAGATTGATCAATGTTAATCAGTTCTCCAACCTTCACCAAAATTTCGGTAACTTCAACTTCATTTTCACCAATATCAGGAACGTTAATTTCAATAAACATTGATTTTTCCTCTTATGCTAAACGTGGATTAATTTTTTCTGCATGAATATGATATTTTTTTATAGCCACCTTTACACATTTTAAATCAATTTCACCACGTTTAGCTAATTCATGTAATGCTGCGACCACTACATATGAAGTATTAACTTCAAAGTGGTTACGAAGATTTTCACGACTATCAGAACGACCAAACCCATCCGTACCTAAAACATGATAATCTTTTGTAGGGATATAAGAAGAAATTTGTTCTGCAAATAACTTAATATAATCTGTAGACGCTATTACAGGGGCATCATTCATTATTTGACTAACATAGGGTATACGAGGTATATCATTTGGATTTAACATATTCCATCGCTTACAATCTTGACCGTCACGAGCTAATTCAGTAAATGATGTTACACTGTAAACATCAGAACCAATACCATAATCCATCAGTAAAATTTTTGCCGCGTCACGGATATGACGCATCATAGCACCAGAGCCTAATAATTGAACTTTACTTACTTTACCTTCAAATGATTCAATTTTATAAATACCTTTACGAATACCATTTTCTACACCAACAGGCATTTCTGGCATATGATATGATTCATTTAATGTAGTAATATAATAGTAAATATTTTCTTGTTTTTCACCATACATACGTACTAAGCCATCATGAATAATAACAGCAACTTCATAAGCATATGCCGGATCATAAGAAATACAATTAGGAATTGTTAGTGAATAAAGATGACTATGTCCATCTTCATGCTGGAGACCCTCACCATTTAATGTAGTGCGTCCAGATGTTCCACCTATCAAAAATCCACGAGCCTGCTGATCTCCTGCAGCCCATAATAAATCACCAATGCGCTGAAAACCAAACATGGAATAATAAATATAAAATGGGATCATAGGCAAATTATTAGTACTATATGATGTGGCTGCAGCTAACCAAGAAGCACCAGCACCTAATTCATTAATACCCTCTTGAAGAATTTGACCTTTTTTGTCTTCTTTATAGTAAGCAATTTGTTCATGATCTTGAGGAATATATTGTTGTCCATTAGAATTATAAATTCCAATTTTACGAAATAATCCTTCCATTCCAAAAGTACGAGCTTCATCAGCAATAATTGGAACTAAACGATCTTTAAGTGAATTATTTTTTAACATAATGTTTAAAATACGCATAAATGCAATTGTAGTCGATATTTTTTTATTCTGTTCTTTGAATAATGGACTAAAATCTGTTAATGTAGAAATATTTAACTTTTCATCAAAAACAGGATTTCTTTTAGGCAAATATCCTCCTAATCTTTTACGACACTCGTGTAAATACTGATATTCATCAGAACTCTTTTTAAAACTAATAAAAGGTAATGATGATAATTTATCATCAGATACTTTTATATTAAAACGATTGCGAAAATATCGCACTCCCTCTAAATCAATTTTTTTTACTTGATGGGCAATATTTTTTCCTTCTGCAGAATTACCTAAACCATAACCTTTAATTGTTTGAGCCAAGATTACTGTTGGTTTATCTTTAGTTTTTTGTGCTTCTTTAAAAGCAGCATAGATTTTTTTAGAATCATGTCCACCACGATTTAAAGACCAAATTTCATCGTCACTCATATCCTTCACTAAAGCACTAGTTTCTGGATAACGATTAAAAAAATTTGCTCGAATATAAGCACCATCTTTTGACTTAAAAGTTTGATAATCACCATCTAGTGTTTCATTCATTAATTTAATCAATTTACCAGAAGTATCTTTACGAAATAATGCATCCCATCTTCCTCCCCAGAGAACTTTAATGACTTTCCATTTAGCACCATGAAATATACCTTCTAATTCATTAATAATTTTACCATTACCATCGACAGGTCCATCAAGTCTCTGCAAATTGCAATTAATTACAAAAATAAGATTATCTAACTTTTCACGAGCAGCAATTGTAATAGCACCTTTAGATTCCGGTTCATCCATTTCACCATCACCAAGAAAAACATAAACAGTTTGATTTCGTGTATCTTTTAAACCTCTATGATATAAATATTTTAAAAATTTTGCTTGATAAATAGCACTAATAGGACCTAATCCCATAGAAACTGTGGGGAATTGCCAAAATTCAGGCATTAATTTAGGATGTGGATAGGCAGAAAGACCTTTACCATCAATCTCTTGTCGAAAATTATTTAATTGTTCTTCAGTAAGACGTCCTTCTAAAAATGCACGAGAATAAATACCTGGAGCAATATGTCCTTGAAAATATACTAAATCACCGCAATGCTTATTATTTTTTGCATGAAAAAAATGATTAAAACATACTTCATATAATGTAGCAGAAGACTGAAAAGAAGCTATATGACCCCCCAAATCTAATTTTTTTTGAGAGGCTCTTAAAACTGTCATTGCAGCATTCCAGCGAACAACAGCACAAATTCGACGTTCTAAATCCAGATTACCTGGATAAGGCGGTTCATCTTCTGCAGAAATAGTATTAATGTAATCAGTACTTATTCTTTGATCTTCTATCCTAATTCCACTATTTCGTGCTTCTTGCAGTACCCTATTAATCAAATATTCAGCACGATCAATACCTTCTTCATGGATAACTGATTGAATTGCCTGTAACCAATCACGAGTTTCAATCGGATCCACATCATGTGTATAAAAATTTGACATGGGCTATTTTCCTTATCTATATATTTTTATTGTATTATTTTTTAAGTTTTTTTTATTTAGAAATATAATTTATAAAAAATAATAAGAGATCAATGATACTTTTAAAACAATTTTATAAATCAACTATCATGCACACAAAATTTATTTGCATATAATTAATATTTTTAATACAAAATATTAAAAATAGTAAAAACCAGCATGATAAACTTTAAATGTTAAATCTTGTAAATTAAAAGAATAATAGATTAAAAATTTAAAATTTGATATTTAAATATATAATTTTATATCTTTGCTATTATATACTTTTGCTCTTCTAATCTAATTAAATATATAAAAATATTTTTTATCAAAACACTTATCATAAAAAGATGTTTAAAAATTTAATTTTAATTACAACATTAACTATCATAAATATTCAGATAAATAAATACATAGAATTTATTAAATAAAAATAATAAAATGCAAAGAAATGTTTTTTATCTATTTATAATAAAATCTTATTTTTGTCTAAAATATTAAGATAATCAATCTATTTTTAATAAAAAATAATACAAACACATATTTATAATTTTTTTTTCTTAGCATTACAGAAGAGTATTACAAAAAATAATTAAGTTAAAATTAATATTTTTTATAATCATTAAAATCTACATAAGAATAAAATTATTTTTTTAATAAAATATAATGTAATAATTTTTATTAAGAAATATGCTTTTATACAGTATTTTTAAAATAATTAATAAAAATTAACATTATAATCAGTTATAAAATAATTACTTTTAAAATTCAATAAAATATTATTTATTACAAGTATCAATATTTTATTAAATACAAATGCCTCAAAATAAGACATGATTAATTATTAATTATAATACTAACTTAGTAAATCCATTATAAAATTAATATATACAGTTTTCTTTTATTTCAATTTTATAAAAATAAATAATTTTATATAAAAACTACCATTATTAAAAACATATTTTTACAAATAATATTATAATTATTAATATAAATACTCATTTTTTTAAAAAATAAACATAGCAATTACATAAACTTTAAAAATAATCAAATATAAAAAAACTAGAAAAATAAAACAAAAAGAATTAATTTTTTACTTTATAAATTCTATAGATAATATCATATTAATAAACTGAATATTTTTAAAAAACTCGACATTCTTGATAATCCACATAGAGAAATGATGCAACTTTAAAATAGCAAACTTAAAAATTATACGCAAAAATAATGATACTCTGTATAAATAATAAACAAGCACCATATCAGATGTATAAAAATTAAAGAATGCTATTATTTTCATTTGCATAAAGACTTATTAATATACAAATCCTTAATATATAATAAAAAATATACTTCTTTAATTATTTTTCCTTATAAAAAAATGATTGACAATGCCTGATATAATAAAACATTTTTCAAATCATTTTTTTCGATATTATGCTCCCTGATATATATCAATATCATACATAAACAATATTTATCAATAATAAAACTCTTAAAAATCAAACATTACTTAAAGTATACAAATAACTTTTAAAAATTCCGTAAATCAATAACCAAATAACATAAAAATGTTAATCTTTTTTAGTATGGTAAATTAAAAACAAAATTTTTCTTGCATTCTATTTTTAGTAACTCATAATAAACATTATAAAATTTACGAAAAAATTTTCTTAAAAAAAATAGATACTAACGTATCCAGAAAAATACTAATTAAAATTTTATTTGCAGGATTTTAAATTAAAATATAACTTGAACATAATATTTTTTAATTTAATTTTTCATTTAAAATATTAATAATTACTTTATATAAAATATTTTATAAAATTACTATTTTATTTATCAGTATAAAATAGTTTATATAATAAAAAAATTCATATTTTCGTATGATATTTTTAAAATTTCTTGAGGAAATCGTACTACTTCTTAAAAACTACTTCTTAAAGTAGTACATAAATGCACTATAAAATTATAAAAAATTATAATATTTTTCCAATATATTTTTTATTACAAAATCATACATAATAATTTTCATCCATATTTTTTATTTAAAAACAAAAAAATTATAATGTTTTTTAAAAATTTATTTATTTTTAATAAATTTACATGAAAAAAAAGATATTTTAAACGCACCAATTCTGAATCTTAAATTTTGTTAATGATCTGCTATTACAATTAAAAAAAATTGCTGTCATAGGTAACATTTGTCACGGACAATATATCAATTTTATATCCAACAAATGGGCTTAATTTTTATGCTATATTTATTTACTGGTTTAGATTTGTACACAACATTACTATTAATTTTAGCACTATTATTTGTTTTATTTTATGAGGCAATTAATGGTTTTCATGATACTTCAAACGCAGTAACAACAATTATTTACACTAAAGCAATGCGCGCTCAATTTGCGGTTGTGATGGCTGGTATTTTTAATTTTTTAGGGGTTATTTTAGGTGGGTTAAGTGTTGCTTATGCTATTGTGCATTTGTTACCGACAGAATTATTATTAAATGTTACTACTAACCATGGTCTAACAATGATTTTTTCTATGTTATTATCAGCAATAATTTGGAATTTAGGCACATGGTATTTTGGATTACCAGCCTCTAGTTCTCATACATTAATAGGAGCAATTATTGGTGTTGCAATAATTAATGCATTAATAACTGATACTTCTATAATGGAAGCATTAAATATTTCAAAAGTAATAGAAATTTTTCTTTCTCTGATTCTTTCACCCATTATTGGTTTTATTATAGCAGGATTCCTAATTTTATTTTTACGTCGTTTTTGGAACAACACAAAAAAACGACGTCGTATCCATTTAACACCAATAGAAAGGGAAAAAAAGGATGGTAAGAAAAAACCTCCTTTCTGGACTAGAATTGCATTAATTTTATCTGCAGTTGGTGTTAGTTTTTTTCATGGTGCTAATGATGGTCAAAAAGGTATTGGATTAATCATGCTGGTCTTAATCAGTATTTCACCAGCAGGGGTTCTTAATATAAATGCAAGTGATTATGATATCACGAGAACCCATGACGCCATCATACATTTACAGCATTATTATGAAGAATATCAATCTGTGGTTGAACACATTATCAATAAATCACAAAAAAACTCAAAATTAAAAATTCAGGACAAAAATTTTCACTGTGATAATTCACATCCTATTAATATACTAAAACATACTTCATTAATTTTAAATGACGTTCAAAATTACTCAACAGTAAAACCTGAAAAACGTACTCAAATACGCAGATTATTAATGTGTTTATCTGATACAGCATTAGATATAGCTAACTTACCTGACACAAAAGTTGATGATGCACGATTTTTACGTAATTTAAGTCATGATTTACTAAACACAGTAGAATATGCTCCGCTATGGATTATCATTACTGTCGCTATAGCATTATCTTTGGGTACTATGATTGGCTGGAAACGAGTATCCATAACAATAGGTGAAAAAATTGGAAAAAAAGGTATGACTTATGCACAGGGTGTTTCAGCTCAAATTACTGCTACTCTTTCTATTGGTATCGCAAGTTATACGGGTATGCCAGTATCAACAACACAAGTTCTCTCTTCTGCTATAGCGGGAACTATGATAATTGATGGTGCTGGAGTACAAGCTAAAACAATTAAAAATATATTATTAGCTTGGTTATTTACATTGCCTATTTCTCTTGTTTTGTCTGGTTTTCTATATTGGATATCATTAAAAATTATATTTATTAAATAATTTTTTATATCACTGAATATTACTTAAACATTAATTTTTTATTTTTATAAAATGCTTTCTATATTATCGGAAGGATATCTATATTTAATAATAACTGAGAAAGTTGTTCTGTAAACGATGAACTTAAAAATAAAAAATTCTTTCGATGAACTTAAACATAAAAAATTTTTTAGCAAATTTTTATTAAAAATTATTTAATAATACAATAAAACAAAGTTTATAATAACAGTTTTTATTATAAATTATAAAAGTTATTGCAAAAATTTACTAATATTAATTTATTTATCTGATTTTAGATTTTAACACACAAAAAAATATTGATATATCTTTAAATATATTTTAAAAATATTGATTATTCATCGCTAAAAAATAATGATTTTAATTATCAGTTTAATTATCAGTAAAAAATAAAACATATATAAAAATATATTCAAAAAAATAATTTATATATTTTTTATATTTAAAAATTATTATTTTACAGATAAATACCTAACCTTTTATTTTATTTTTTTTAAAAAACTATATAAAAACTTTAAATTAAACAGAAAAATATTTTTAAATCCAATAAAACTTAAAAACATAAATTTTGCACTTTCTTTTAAAAAATACTTCAAGTTTAATTTGATGTAATTTAATTAAGTAGCATAAGTATTACCAGTACACAAACATTAATATAATAAAAATCTTGAAATCAAACAATACTTTTATTATTTTAAGCTTAATAAATAAACCTTTAATCACTAAAAAACAAAAAATATACTTTCATACTTAGTACAAAGTAAATAATGAAGCCTCTACTAAATAAAAAAATAAATTGTAATGACAAAATGTTTTATAAAAAAATAAATTATTTGCAATATGTAATATTTTACTAAAAAAATAATTAAATTAATATCAAAACTCATACAAAAAATATTAATCAACAATAATCTAAAAACTATAAATATAGTATTTAATATATTTAGTTTAATGAATCAAAAATTTAATTTAATTTAAAAAATTCTTTATTTTATAAATCAATACATTAAAACGATTCTTGTTTTCCAAGATTTTTATTTATATTCCAATTATATTTAGAATATTTATAAATATAAATTTTTTAATAAAAAAATAAAAAACATTAATTACTTTTAATGTATTCTTTATCATAATTTTTTAATGTAATAAATATCTTTATTGATATAAAAATCTCATTATTATTTTAAATATATAGTATTAATTCTTGTAAGATGAATAAATATCAAAACGATGATTTTTTGTTTTTATGGCTCCTTTAGGACCTTCTTTTATGATTAAAGAAGCGGCATAATTAGGTCGTTTAACCACTACGCGATATTTAGCAATTCTCATTGCAGAAATTAACAGATCAGCAAAATCTTCCTCAGAACCTAAAAGATATTGTAATAAGCGCATTTTTTTTTTATTGAAACATGTTTTTTTTCTATATGGATACATGGGATCAAGGTAAACCACATCAGGTACAGGAGAAAGATTAGACAATATAGAGTCACTTATAACATCTAACAAAATCATTCTATATCTTAAAATATATCCTATTTCAGAATTTAGATAAGCACGTTGCAATCCATTTTCAAGAAGTGCAGCAACTACGGGGTGTCTTTCAAACATAAATACTTTACAACCCAGTGAAGCAAGAATAAATGCATCAGTTCCAAAACCTGCAGTAGCATCAAAAATAGTCGGAACATAAGTTTTTTTTATACCAATAGCTCTTGCAAGAGCTTCACTTTTTAAAGTAGCTGCTTTTCGACGAAATTGCAACTCGGGTGAAAAAAAATCAACATACACTCCACCTAATTTAGGTTCATTTATTTTTTTTAATTGCAAATATTCTGATGTTAACACTAGAGCCATTAATGCATTTGGCGTATCTTTAATTTTCCATTGATTAGCAATAAAGTGTAAAGAGTTTTTAGAAACTCCTGGTTCACAAATTAATTGAACAGACATAATTATATTTTATTTAATACCATAACTTTTTAATATTGCATCTGTTTGAGGAAGTCGACCGCGAAAACGCTGAAAAAGGACGATTGGTTCTTCTGAACCACCTCGACTTAAAATATTTTCAACAAAAGATAAACCAGTATTACGATTAAAAATACCTTCATTACTAAATCGTGAAAATGCATCAGCAGCTAATACATCAGCCCATAAATAACTATAATACCCAGCAGCATAATCACCTGAAAAAATGTGACTAAATGTATGTGGAATACGCGACCATTCAGGTGATGATATTATAGAAAATTGCTCTTTTACAGATTTTAAAATCGATAAAATTTGTCCATTTTTTGGAGATAAATAGTCAAGATGCAAATAAATATCAAATAATGCCAATTCTAACTGACGAAGAACACACATAGCTGCTTGATAATTCTTGGTTGCTAACATTTTATCTATTATACATCTTGATAATGGTTGACCAGTTTCATAATGACCCGACATTAATTTAAGAGCTTCAGGTTCCCAACACCAATATTCCATCATTTGACTAGGTAATTCAATGGCATCCCATGGAACACCATTAATTCCAGCAACATCTACTACATCAATTTTTGTTAATAAATGATGTAAACAATGACCAAATTCATGAAACAAAGTTATTACTTCTTCATGAGTAAATAAAGCAGGTGTATCATCTGTGGGTTTATTAAAATTACAGGTTAAATAAGCTATAGGTTTTTGATAAGTTCCATCAATGTGCTTTAATCTATCAACACAAGTATTCATCCAAGCTCCACTTTGTTTATGCTCTCTAACATATAAATCTAAATAAAAACTACCACATAAATTAGAAGATTCATCATACAATTCAAAAAAACGTACATCAGAATGCCATTTTTCTATATCATAACGTTCTTGAATTCTTACAGAAAAAACTCTATGAATGATTTCAAAAAGCCCTTTAAGAACAATTGATTCTGGAAAATAAGCACGCAATTTTTCATTATTAATATCAAATTTTTTTTGTTTTTCTTTCTCACTATAATAACTGATATCCCACGGTTCAAGTTTTTTAAGACCATAATGATCTTTAACAAATTGCATTAATTCACTAAATTCTTTTTTACCATGATGGTATACTCTATTACCGAGATCTATCAAAAAATCCAAAACTTGTTTAGGTGATTGTGCCATCTTAGTTACTAAAGATTTCTGAAAAAAATTATCGAAACCCAATAATCTTGCTAATTCGTGACGTAAAGATAAAATTTCATACATAATGTGAGTATTATCCCATTTACCTGCATTTGGTCCCTGATCAGAAGCTCGAGTATTATAGGCATAATATATTTCTTCACGCAATTCATGATTATCAGCATATGTCATCACAGATAAATAATTTGGTATATCCAATGTAAACAACCATCCATTTTTACCTTTAGATGCAGCTAATTTTTTTGCCATTAAGAGCAAACTTTCTGGTATACCTGAAAGCAAATCAATATCTTTTACTAATTTTTCCCAACCCATTGTTGCATCTAAAACATTATTGCTAAACTGATTTTTTAATTTAGAAATGCGAGCAGATATTTTTCCATATCGCTTCTTTTCATTAACAGATAAATGAATACCAGATAATTTAAAATCACGTAATCTATTGTTAATAGATGTTCTTTTTGCTAAATCAAGCATATTAAATTCAGTACTATTTTTTAATATTTGAAACGCTTTATAAAGACCTGTATGATGATTTATCCAAGTATCAAATTCTGATAAAATAGGTAAACAACTATTGTAAACTTCACGTAATTCAAAATTATTTTTAACTGCATGTAAGTGAGAAATTAATGACCAAACACGCGCAAGTTGATCGTTTATATTTTCTAACGGTTTGCATAAATTATTCCAATTAAAATTACTATTTTCTGCAAGAATTATCTGAATAGCATGTCGATATTCTTTTATAATATAGGTAATCGCTGGTAAAACATATTTGGGGATTTTTTCAAAAAAATGTGGCAATGAGGATTGTGTTAGTAATGGATTATTCACAATAAAAATATCCTATTTAATAATAATGATAAAATAAGAAAAGATAATATGTATTATCTTATTTATTTAATTTTAAAAAATATTGATGTACTATTATACTTCTAAACTACTAGTTATAAGAGTATTTGCATTTACCAAAAAAATATCTTTTTATAAAATATAAAACACAATCATAAGTTTCCGCTATTTTTAACATAATATATTGATATAATATTTTTTTTGTTACGCTTTATAAAAATTGTACAAAAAAATAACATTAAGAAAGTATCTATTTTAAACATGTTTCTATATCAATTTAGTTAATATTTTATATAACAATTTTTAATATACCATTAAAAATGAATATTAACATTAAATCTATTTTTTATCTGATTATCTAAACATAATAATATAAAAAATAAAAATTGTTTTTTATATGTATTAAAAATATCTTACTACTGATTAATGCTATCATTTTAAAATAAAAAACTCTCTTTTGTTTTAAAAAACTTTAAATACATCATGACTATAATTATTATTTTAATAAGTTATGATTTTTTTTGTAAAATTATATTCTTATAAATTATATATCACTATATATTCTATAAAATATTTTGTTAGAATAATTTTTTTAGTATAAAATATTCTATAATCTTCAATATTAAATGATAATTTAAAAACATCATATTAAAAAACATCATATTAAAATACTTAACAATTTTTATTAATCATATTGTAAATTTACATAAACATCATTTAAAAAAACAGTATACATTATTTAAAATAAATAAAAAATATCACTTTATTATTCATAATAAATTTATCATAAAAAATAAAAAATATTGTGTATATAACACAACTCTAACAATAATATTTATAAATACAATTAATAAAATTTAATATTTCAAATATGTTATCTTTAGCTCAATAACGTGTATTCTTTAATATTTAATTAATATTAATAAATTCTTTATTTATAAAGCTTGTAAAATAAATATTTATATGATTTTTTATTCAAAATACTTTACTTGATTTAGAATTCTTATATGCAAAAAATATTTAAATGATTTGTCAAATTATAATATTTTATATACTTAATCAATATTAAGTATTATACTTTCTACGTAATAGAATCAATAAAATTTAATTAATAAAAAACAAAAATAAAACGCATGCATAAAAAAATAAAAAAACTAGAAAAATATTAATAAATTATATTTTAAATATAAAATATTCTCATAAAAACTTAGTTTTTTATAAAAATGCATATCAATTTTAAAAAAATACCGTTAACTTTTTTATTTTGTAAAAAATGACCATAATATTATTAATTATTTAATAGTTTAATAAATTTAAAATAAAATATAGTAAATAATACTTATTTCTTATAATATAAAAATAACAACAAAAATATTTTTTTGTATCAAAAAATATATTTTTTTATACCATTTAAACACAAAATCTATAAACTCAATTTTATTTTGTAGATTATAAAAGTTATATTTTAAAAAATCTCTTGTAATTTTTTTTATCTTTAATTTAATATTCTTCAATTTTTTTTACATAACAAAAATATATTAAAAATCCATTTATTTGATCTCAAATTAAATGAATATTACAGTTAAAATAAAAAAATATTTAATATTCATTAGATTATATATTTGATGGATAAAAAATATTTTAAAACTTTTAATTTGTTAAAAAATACTTTTTATCAATAGGTCCTTAGAGACCATTTAATACAAAAAAATGAAAATATATAACATTTCTACTATTGTATATATCAGAAAAAATGTTAATACTCATATAGTTTTAATTAGGTCCCGTTACTGATTTTATTGGTTAAGCGGGTTATCATTAACGTATAATCTTATTAATACCAAAAAATGGCAGAAAAACGCAATATCTTTCTAGTTGGACCTATGGGTGCTGGAAAAAGTACTATTGGTCGGCAACTAGCACAGCAACTTAATATGATTTTTTTTGATTCTGATCAAGAAATTGAAAAACGTACTGGTGCTGATGTAAGTTGGGTTTTTGATCTAGAAGGCGAAAAGGGTTTCCGAAATCGTGAAGAAAAGATCATTAATGAAATTACAAAAAAGCAAGGCATCGTATTAGCAACAGGAGGAGGATCAGTACAATCAAAAGAAACACGTAATCGATTATATACACGTGGTGTAGTAATTTATCTTAAAACTACCATTGAAAAACAAATGGCAAGAACAAAACATGATAAAAAAAGACCTTTATTAAAATCTAAAGAACCTACGCAGAAAATTCTAGAACAACTTGCACACGAACGTAATCCTTTTTACAAAGAAATTGCAGATATTACTGTTCATACCGATGACCAAAGCATAAAAGCAGTTGCTAATAAAATTATCGAATTATTAGAACATATTAAATTTTGATTAATATATTAAAGGTAAAATTAATATGGAAACAATAAGAGTGTTACTTGGTAAACGCAGTTACCCAATTCTTATATCCTGCAATTTGCTTACTTCATATAATGCATATTCACCTCTTAATAGTGGTGAATATGCATTGATTGTAACAAATAAAACACTATATTCTCTTTATGCTAAACGTGTACAATCTACTCTTATAAAAATAGGAGTTAAAGTTAATAAAGTCATTTTACCAGATGGTGAAAAATACAAGTCATTAAGTACTGTTAATACTATTTTTACAGCCTTATTAAAATACAACCATCCAAAAACTACCACTCTAATTTCCTTAGGTGGAGGAGTTATTGGTGATATCACAGGATTTGCTGCAACTTGCTATCAAAGAGGTGTTCGTTTAATCCATATTCCGACAACACTTTTATCCCAAGTTGATGCATCAATTGGAGGTAAAACAGCTATCAATCATCCTTTAGGAAAAAATATTATTGGTACTTTTCATCAACCTATATCAGTTATTATTGATGTAAATACTTTGAAAACACTGCCGAAACGGCAATTTTATTCAGGATTAGCCGAAATTATAAAATATGGTATTATATTAGATAATATATTTTTTTCTTGGTTAGAGAAAAATATACAATGCATTTTAGAAAAAAATACAGAAAAAATTACTTATTGTATACAACATTGCTGTAAATTAAAAGCAAAAGTTATTGCTAAAGATGAAAAAGAAATCAACGGAAACCGTGTATTACTAAATTTAGGACACACTTTTGGTCATGCTATTGAATTTGCATTAGGTTATGGGGTTTGGTTACACGGTGAAGCAATTGCTGTAGGCATTGTTATGGCAGCAAAAACTGCAGAATTAATTGGTAAACTAAATAACCATGATACTAAACGTATCATAAAGTTGCTGCAAAAAGCTAATCTTCCTACGAAAGGACCTACAAAAATAAATCCTAAAACTTGTTTACAATATATGATGAAAGATAAAAAAACATCAAATAATCAAATAAATTTAGTTTTACCTCAATATATCGGTAAAGCAAAATTATATTCTCATATTAATAATAAAATTATTTTAGAAGCAATAAAAGCATGTCTTGAAAAAAAATAAACGTCAAAAAAAATCATTAAAAGAACATTTAATATGTATTATTAAATTCTATATTTATTTTTAATAAATATAGAATTGCTTTAACTAGAAAACAATTGTTAATTATTTTTACACTAATAAACTAATAAATCTATCAAAAAATTAATCTAATTTAACTGCTAGAAAAAATCTTAAAAATAATAAAAAATTATGCAAAAAATAAAAGAAATTTTTATATAAACATCTTTATAATTTACAATTAAGACCAATAAAAAATATTTTTAATCTAATAAACAATCACATATCACAAGTTTATAATTTAATTAATAAAACTTCAAAAAAAATTAAAATAATTATTTATCACATTATAAATATCACATAACAAATAACATATGAAAAATTGTGTGATCTTTCCGCAAACAACTTTTTTTTATTTTCTGTTTTTTTAACGATGCAAATAATATTTTAATTAGTTTATTACTTATAAATTTTAATTAGTTTATTACTTATAAATTTTAATTAGTTTATTACTTATAAAAATATAGTTTAACTACAAATTATATTTTTAAAAAATATAAAAGAAAATAATTTATTATATTTTTAAAAACATACTGCAAATTTAAAAATTAAATCAAATTCAAAAAAAACATGAAAAAACGTGCTTTTCTAAAATGGGTTGCTAGAAAAATATTATATAACAGAAAAATTCAAAAAATATTTACAAAAAGGCCATTGTCTAATATATTTATTTAGCAAAATTAATATTTTAAATACAAATTATAATATTTATATATTTGCTGCTATTATTTATTATTTAATTAATTTAAATTTTATGCCAATAAAATATTGAACTAACACCTTTGTACGAAATACAAGTATGCTTTTAAATAGCAAATTTAATATAGCTAAAGATTTTTATTTTTTACTTGCTGCATTTAATTTATTAAAGAACCATCAATACGTCATAGTGAATTATTTTTATATCTTAATTATTATTTATGTTATAATGATTTTTGTCGTTATAATTTTCTAAAGAAACATTCAACATTCCATTGAAATGTATAAAATATTTTAATTGCCTGAAAAAATACATATTTTCTAAAAAATCAAAAAAAACTATTTTTATTTATTATATCACAAACATTATTATCAGTTAATAAAAGTGCTGTTATTTACTGTGATCTAGCTTTTTATATACCACTTTAAAACAAGCTTTTTTCACAGAACATCACAAACAAAATGTTTCTAATAAATAACAATATAATTTAGTAAAAATTTTCTATATCTTATCAAAAAAATACCTATATTTATATCAAATCATAGTACTCTCATAGTAAGAAAATGGTATCATCAGACAAAAGTAAATTTTTTTAATTACAAAAGCGATCAAAAGTAACAGCCTTACTTGCAAAAAATAAATAAACCATTAGCAATCTGTGATCTAAAGTCATAAGAAACTTAAAAAACGAAAAAATATCGGAGATAATAATGAAACAATTTCTAATTGCTCCTTCTATTCTATCTGCAAATTTTGCATGTTTAGGTGAAGATGCTAAAAAAGTTGTTAAAGCTGGAGCAGATTTTCTCCATTTCGATGTAATGGATAATCATTATGTTCCTAATTTAACATTTGGACCAATAATATGCAAAGCATTACGAGATTATGGAATCAAAATCCCAATTGATGTACATTTAATGGCAAAATCAGTAGATAGACTTATTGCTGATTTTGCTAAAGCAGGTGCAACTTATATTACTTTTCATGCCGAAGCTATTAATCATATTGATCGAACATTACAATTGATTAAAGATAATGGATGCAAAACAGGTTTAGCTTTTAATCCAGGAACACCATTAAATTATTTAGATTATGTTATAGATAAACTAGATATGATTTTAATTATGTCGGTCAATCCAGGTTTTGGTGGACAAACTTTTATTCCAGGAACTTTAAATAAATTGCGTCATGTTCGCAAAATAATTGATAATAGTAATTCTAATATTTTCCTAGGAGTTGATGGTGGAATAAATATTGATAATATTCTACATGTTGCAAATGCAGGTGCTGATACTTTTATTGCAGGTTCTGCTATTTTCAAGCAACCAAATTATAAATGTGTGATTGATGCTATGCGTAATAAACTAGCAACATTAATAAAAAAATCACATATCAAAAAATAAAAAAATAATTCTTATACAATTATAAAAAAATTAAATAAAAAAAATAAAACAAGAATCAGTAATCTTTTTAATATCTTTTTAAACAAAAAATAAACTTGTTTAAATTTTTATTAAATATTTTAAAACTACATTATATTTTTTATTATATTTTATAGAAAATTAATATGAAACCTATATCATTTATACAAAAAAACTCTAATATTAAAAAACCCATTATATTCAGTGGAACTCAACCATCCGGAAAATTAACTATTGGTAATTATATTGGGGCAATAAAGCAATGGGTTCAGGTACAAAATGATTGTGAATGCATTTATTGCATCGTTGATCAACATGCAATTACAATTCGTCAAGATCCAAAAGAACTGCGAAAAAATATATTAGATACATTAGCTTTATATTTAGCTTGTGGTATAGATCCTAAAAAAAGTATTATTTTCTTGCAATCTCACGTTCCTGAACATAGTCAACTAAATTGGATACTAAATTGCTACACTTATTTTGGTGAACTTACAAGAATGACACAATTTAAAGATAAATCCATGCATTATTCTAAAAATATTAGTTCTGGATTATTCAATTATCCAATATTAATGGCAGCAGATATTTTGCTTTACCAAACAAACAAAGTGCCAGTTGGCATTGATCAACAACAACATTTAGAGTTAAGTCGTAATATTGCTAAACGCTTTAATAAAATATATGGTACAATATTTACCATACCAGATCCTTTTATACATACAACAGGTGCTAAAATTTTAGCTCTACAAGAACCAAAAAAAAAGATGTCAAAATCAGATTATAATCATAATAATATTATAATTTTATTAGAAAATCCTAAATGTGCAATTAAAAAAATAAAACGAGCTGTTACAGATTCTGAACAACCACCAAAAATTTATCATAACTTAGAAAAAAAACCAGGTATTTCTAATCTTATAGAAATTTTATCTGGAATTACAAATACTTCTATTCTAGATATAGAAAAACAATTTACGGGAAAACTTTATGGGGATTTAAAAAATAATGTAGCTATAGCTATTAATAATATATTATGCAAAATACAAAATCGCTTTCATGAATTTCGAAATAATGAAAAAAAATTAAATAATATTTTATTAGAAGGAGCTATAAAAGCACAAAATAAAGCGAAAATAACCTTAAATAAGGTTTATGAAGCAATTGGTTTTATAAATTTGCAAAAGTAAAAAACATATTAATATAAGAATATTAATAAGAAGAACTCAAAAATATAATAATTTAAATATATCGCAATTTTTTTACAAAAAAAGATCAATCATATGCAGATTTATATACCTGTATCACAATAGTTACTTTGTTAACAGTTAACAGGACAATGTTTAATATTAAAAATATATAAGTAACTATTTAAAAATATTAAAATACCTTTGAAACTTTAAATAACTGAAAACTTATATACTTGATAACAAATTTTTTAGCAAACAAAGTTCTAAAAAATAAAAACC
This sequence comes from Arsenophonus sp., assembly GCA_031446145.1. Classification (GTDB taxonomy): domain Bacteria; phylum Pseudomonadota; class Gammaproteobacteria; order Enterobacterales; family Enterobacteriaceae; genus Arsenophonus. The sequence continues at coordinate 219,594 of CP132903.1, forward strand.
ATTTTTTACAAAACAATAATTTTCACTTATTTATTGAAATTATCATCAGTTTTTTTTGCAAATATCATATATTTTTATGGCTTCTTTATTAGATTCAGGTGATTAATAAAATTATTTTTTATAAAAAATTAATTTGAATTACTAAATAAATTATTAAAAAAAATTAGAGTTTATTTGTGTTTATTATAAAACGTTTTTCAGCTTCATCCCAATTAATTACCGACCAAAAAGCTTTAATATACTCTGCACGACGATTTTGATATTTTAGATAATAAGCATGTTCCCACACATCAAGACCTAAAATTGGGAAACCAAAAATACCAGAAACTGGATCATCCATTAATGGATTATCCTGATTGGCTGTTGAAATAACTTCTAATTTAGAATCTAATCTCAATATTAACCATGCCCAACCGGATCCGAAAAGACTTAATGCAGATTTTTCAAAGCTATCTTGAAAATTTTGTATACTACCAAAATCACGTTCAATTGCATGTCTCAATTTTCCTTGAAGTATAGTGCCTAATTTTAATCCTTTCCAAAACATGCTATGATTAGCATGCCCTCCAGCATTATTTCTTAAAAAAATACGCTTATTTATTGATATTTTATTTAAATTTTGCACTAAATCATCGATATCCAGCTTAGCTAATTCAGGAAAATTTTTTAACACATCATTTGTATTATTAATATAAGTTTGATGATGTTTTTTATGATGAATCCTCATTGTATTTTCGTCAAAATATGGTTCAAGCGCAGAATATTTATATGGCAATTCAGGTAATATATAACTCATAAATTATAACTCCTTATTAATTTTTTTATAATTTAAAATCTAAAAAATAAATGATATAACAAATATTATTACTTAATATAATTTATTAGTAATAAAATTCATTTAATAAATACTTATAAAATAAATTACAATACTTTCAATGATTGATGTAAAAAAATCTAATTTTTATATCATAAATACAGTTATAGATTATTTGTTCAAAAAAAAATTGAAACAATAAAGATTAATTTTAAAAATAAAATAAAAATTTATAGCAAAATTGCGAAGTAAAACAAAAAAAAGATCTAAAACGAGATCATTTAATCTTAACGAATAGTAATGATCAAATAATTGATTACATTTTTATAAATATCTAATTTTATATGTATTATAACTTTATTTAAACAATCGTTATTACATATTTTATATAAATTTATACAATCACAAAATATGTAATACTAATTATTTTTATATATTTATCTTAACATATAAATTTCATTTTATATATTTTTATCCATATGAAAATCAAAAAAATTTTTTGGCAGGGGCAGAGAGACTTGAACTCCCAACCACCGGTTTTGGAGACCGGCGCTCTACCAATTGAACTATACCCCTGTATTATAATAATAAAAAATAAACATATAAATAATTATAAAAATAATTTTATCAATTAAAGTTGCTCAACTTATGTACTATTTTTAATAGTACTACTTTTACATATCAATTTTTATAAAATGAATAATACATTAAAAATAAAAATAGAAAAAAATATATGAACAAAAAAATATCAATCTGGTGAATACAAAAAATATATTTTACGAATTAAACTCTACATTTTATCGTTAATTATCAAAAACTTTCGAAGTTATAATTTTTGGTGCTTGAAAACGAATTTATAAAGCAAAAATTGCTCTATTGTTGATTTCATACAATCTTTTTTATCTACAAAAATCATCTTAAACTATCCAACTGAAAATTTATAATTAAGTAACCTACAAAATACTCATGAATAATTTTTATAATCAAATAGTTAGATCTTATTTTAAAATAAGATAAAATATTTAAGATCCTATAATTTTTTATAACAAATAACTATTTATTTTAATAATTATTTAATCGCATAAATAAAAATTTAGAAACAAAACATTTATATTTATTTATTATAAAACATGGATTAATAATTGTTATTTATTAAATTGCTAATAATTACTAAATAAAAAAATAATGATATATTAAAATAATAATAATATAAACAAAATTTGAACAAAAAATATATTTTAACTATAATCCATTAAACTTATTTGCAAAATCTTCTACTTTTTTCCAATTTGTATATTCAATATTTTTTTTAAGATCAACCTTTCTGTTAGTAATACGCATAATAAATTGAATCATCATACGATCAAACCATTTATAATCAGAGTAACACAACGCGCCTGCAAAGACACTAGTTATTGTGGGTTTCCAAGAAATTTTTGATAAAAATTTGACCATATAAATATTTGTTTCAGTTTTATCTTTGCCTTTTTTTCTTGCTGTTAAATTTACTCCATAAAATGCAGTTGGCATTATATTCAACTGTTTTTTATACTTATTAACAAAATTTATAACAGCAGGATTAAAACGACCATAATATACTGAAGCACCAATTAATACTTTCAAATACCCAGAAAAATCATATTTTTTCAGAATATTTAAATTTTGTACATCACATGCTTTATCTGCTTTCTTTAGATATTCAGAAATTTTAAAGATTATTTTTTTAGTTTGGCCGTATTTTCCAGAATATAGCAATAAATAACTCATAAGATTACCTATATTTATTTTAAGCAATAACTATTCCCTCCAGAATGTTGGAGTAAACAGTACCAGTACAGTAAAAACTTCTAAACGTCCAAATAACATAGTAAAAATTAAAATCCATTTTCCTATTGAATTCATACTAGTAAAATTTTCTGCCACTATCCCTAATCCTGGTCCTAAATTGTTTAATGTTGAAGCAATTGCTGAAAAAGCAGAAAATTCATCTACTCCTGTTGCTATCAATAATAATAAACTAATCACAAAAACTAAGGCATAAGCAGAAAAAAAACCCCAAACTGCTTCAATAATACATTCAGGCAATGTTCTAAAACCTAATTTAATTTTATAAACAGCATTTGGGTGAACTAAACGTTTTAATTCACGTGAACCTTGTAAAAATAATAATAAAATTCTAATGACTTTTAAACCACCTCCAGTTGATCCAGCGCACCCACCAACAAAAGAAGCATAAAGCAATAATATCGGCAAAAAAATTGGCCAATTTGCAAAACCATCTGTACTAAAACCTGCTGTTGTTGTTACAGAAACAACTTGAAAAAAAGCTTGATTAAATGTTTCCAAAAATGATTCATACACTGAATAATATACAAGCACTAAAATACAAATAATGATTAAAACTAATTGAAAGCCTATAAATACTCTAAATTCAGGATCATGCCAATAAACTCTAAAATTACGACCAGATAAAAAAATAAAATGAAGACCAAAATTACAACCTGAAATTAATAAAAAAATTGCAATAATTATATTAATGGAGGGGTTATCAAAATAACCAATACTTTCATCATGTGTAGAAAATCCACCAATAGCTATAGTAGAAAAACTATGTGCAATAGCATCAAAAATATCCATTCCACTAATCCATAATGCTAATGCACATATTATGGTTAATAAAACATATATTAACCAAAGTGTTTTAGCAGTTTCTGCAATTCTAGGACGCATTTTATGATCTTTTACTGGACCCGGCATTTCTGCCCGATAAAGTTGCATACCACCTATGCCTAATAGAGGTAGTACCGCTACTGCTAAAACAATGATTCCCATTCCTCCTAACCACTGTAACATTTGTCTATAAAAAAGTATTGCCTTTGGCAATCTATCTAATCCGACTAATGTTGTTGCTCCAGTTGTTGTTAAACCAGAAAAAGACTCAAAAAAAGCATCTGTGATAGAAATATGGGGTTGATCTGAAAAAATAAAAGGTAAAGCACCTACACTACCTAATACTGTCCAAAATAATACGACAATTAAAAAACCTTCTTTAGATTCTAAATCATATTTACAATTTCTATTGGGTATCCATAGTAATATACCTATACTCAATGCTAAAACAAAAGTTTGAGCAAAAGCGCGTCCTGCACCATCTCGATAAATTAATGCCACTATTCCGGGAATAATCATAGTAAAAGAAAATAAGATAATTAATAGTCCGACAATTCTAATAATAGATCTAAAATGCATCAGAAGAATCCCTGTAGAATTCAGTTCTAATATTCATCTCATCATCCTGAATATTTTTTTAATAAAAATAACTAAAAAATGATTACTATTATCAATAATAAATTTTAATTTATTAAATTAATCAGATAGAAAATTTTTTAATTTATTACATTAATTTTTAGTAATGTATATTTAAAATATGAATGACGAAATTATATCTTTTATAATTAAATTAACCTTTAATAAAAAATTAATAAATTAAAAATTATCATGACATTACTATAAAAATTTATTATTATTTACAGTGAATTAATTAACTATTAAATGAGATTTATACATATTTATAATTACAAAAAATCATTTATTTAAAAAACTGTTTTAAAAGATCTTAGATATAAATGAAAAATATAAAAAATACACAAAATAGACAGATAATTTTTTTAAAAAGTGTCTATACGGAATTTGTATATTTTTAATATTTAATTTTTACTACTATCATAGTAAAACGTATTTCAAAATTTACACAATGCTGTTTCTCAAACTGCCAACATTAATATTCATAGAGGAACTGTATCATCATAAAGCATTTTTATGCTACTTTTAAAGAGCAACATTCTTTATACTTTAAATTTAAAATATATATTTAGATATAAAATTACAAAAATTTAAAAAACAGCAAAAAATAAAAACTTTTCATTTATATTTTAAAAACTCAAAGAAAACTATTAAAATCAATTGTTTATTAAAAATAATTAACTATAAATAAAACATAAAAAAAGGATATTACTATAAAATATACAGTTAATAATTAGATTATATATATAAATAAAATAAACTTGAAAAGTTTAATTATTGCATCAAATTATTGTATCAAATAATCTTATATTTAAATAATTCTGATGTAACCTGAAACAATCAGGATTTTTTTATTTTAAAAAGCATATAGTTATTCAAAAAAAATATACAAAATAATTTTTACTTAAAAAATATTTTATAATCAGACGATGTAATTTATATTACACACTTTATAAAGAAGATCTTATTAATATTGATATTAATTATATTGTTCAATTTTTATATAAAATATAAAAAGAAATAAAATAATAGTATATATGATTTATTAGCAAATAATCTTCATATTCCATATTTTTATGACATAAAAATACCTTATTTGCATTATATATTTTTTTATTTCAAAAAGTAAGAAGAATCAATTCTTTAAAATCATAATTAAATATTATATTTAATTAAATAAGTATTACAAGATAGTAATTTAATTTATAATATCTATTCCATAAAAAGAGATCAAATAATATCATTTTCTCATAAAAATATTCATTTTTAAAATATTTGATATATATCAATAAATTAATATAGGAAATTTAAATGAATGTTTACTTATTATACACAATGATTGGATTTTTCACAGGAATATTTTTTAGTAGCACTTTATTACTCTTTTACACAAGAAAAAAAATAAACAAAAAAAAAATAGAATTACAAAATTTGTATACTCTGTATAAAAATAATTATAAAGAAAAATTCGCTAATTCAGAACAATGGAAAATTAAGTGTGAAGATCTCATTAAAGAATTACAAACACAACAAAAAATTAATCAACATCAAGCAATAAAGTTACAAGAAGTGATGACTAGACTCGAAGAAACACGATTAGCTTTTGCAGAAAAACAACGTTTATTATTAAATAATGAAGAACGTTTAAATATTCAATTTGAAAATTTAGCAAATCGTATTTTTGAAAAAAATGAACGTAGAGTTTCTGAACGAAACCATCAAAATCTAATTACACTATTAAAACCATTTCGTGAACAATTAGAAAACTTTCAAAATCAGATAAATCATAATTTTAGCAAAGAAGAAAGAGAACGTTATACACTTATAGATGAAATTCATAGACTTCAAAAACTAAATATAGAAATCACAAAAGAAACCACTAATCTTACAAAAGCGCTTAAAGGTGATAATAAAATTCAGGGCAGTTGGGGTGAAACAATTCTTACTCGCATATTAGAAGATTCAGGTTTAAGAGAAGGGCATGAATTCCAAACTCAAGTCAGAATCAATAATAATGCAAATAATCATTATTATCAACCAGATGTAATTATTCATTTACCAAAAAATAAAGATATTATTATAGATGCTAAAATGTCACTAACTGCCTACGAACGTTACTTTAATAGTGAAAATGAAGAACAAAAAACTATTGCATTGCAAGAACATATCCTTTCAGTTAAAAATCATATTAAAGCACTAGGAAAAAAAGAATACCATGAATTAAATGGACTAAAAACACTAGATTATGTCCTAATGTTTATTCCATTAGAACCTGCTTATTTAATAACTTTACGTAAGGCACCTGAATTAATTGAAGAAGGATTAAAAAATAATATTTTGCTCGTCTGTCCTTCAACTTTATTAGTAGCTATACGTACTATTAATAATTTATGGCGCTATGAAAAACAATGTCAAAATGCTCAATTAATTGCAGATCGCGCTGCAAAAATATATGACAAAATAAGATTATTTATTAGTGATATGCAAATTATAGGTCAAAGCTTAACAAAAGCACAAATTCATTATCAATCAGCTATTAAAAAATTAACAGAAGGAAAGGGTAATTTAATTCATCAAGCAGAAACTTTAAAAGAATTAGGGATAAAAGTTAAACGTCCAATTGAGAAAACATTTCATGAATAAATTAAATATATACAACAAAAATTGTTCATAAAAAATATTAATCATTATTATCATAAAAAATTAATTCATAATATAGAAAATAAAATGAAGAAAAAATATCTTAATTATAAAGATAAACATAAAAAAATAGTAGAATCCGTTTTTCATTCCGTAGCAAGCAAATATGATTTAATGAATGATTTAATGTCATTTGGTATACATAGAATTTGGAAAAATTTTACAATAAAAACAAGTGGAGCATGTCGCGGACAAATTATTTTAGACCTTGCCGGTGGAACTGGAGATTTAACAGCTAAATTTTCACATATAATTGGCAAAAAAGGTAAAATTATTTTAGTAGACATTAATAATTCTATGATAGAAATAGGACGCAAAAAACTTCGTAATATAGGTATCATTGGTAATGTTTATTATATTCAAGCTAATGCTGAAGAATTACCTTTTCCTGATAACTATTTTGATTGTATCAGTATTTCTTTTGGTCTGCGTAATATCACTAACAAAAAAAAAGCTCTGCAATCTATGTTCAGAGTATTAAAATCAGGTGGTCGCTTATTAATACTAGAATTTTCAAAACCGATTTCTCCATTTTTACAAAAAATTTTTGATCTTTATTCTTTTAATATTTTACCATCTCTAGGAGAAATAATTACAAAAGATGCTGATAGCTATCGTTATTTAGCAGAATCAATTCGCATGCATCCAGATCAAAAAACAATAAAAAAAATGATGGAGTTTGTTGGATTTAAAAAAGTGTCATATATCAATATGACTGGAGGTATTGTTGCGTTACATAGAGGATTTAAATTCAAAAGATCAATATCTTTATAATGATTTTTTTTGAATAAAGAGAGTATAACTATAATAAAATATATTAAAAGAAAATTAACTTAAAAGTTACAATCAATCTAAAAAAATATTTTTTATATTAACATATTTTCTTTTAAAAATTGAAAATAATATATTTTTAATAAAATAGAAATACAAATAAAATGAATTTTAAATAATATAGATTAAGAAAAACAAATTTTCTAATATATTTTTATGTAATAAAATAACATGTTAAATACTTTTTGAACACTTTTTAATTTATTAAATATAATATTATCTATTATTTTTAAATCTTTTTTAGTTTTTAAAAAACTTTTAATTAAAAAATATTTTTATGAATTTTTCTTTTGATTTTTAAGATATTTTTTCTGAAAATAAACTAGTTGAACAATACAATTAATATTGTAGAAAATCAATTTTTAAATAAAAACATATTACAAGATTTGTAAATACAAAAAACAAAAATATATCCTAAAAAATGATTATAAATTCAAAAAATTAACTAAAAATATTATAAATACAAAAAGTTTTCTAAAAATGGAGAAAAAATATGAAACCGGGAAAACTTAAACGGTTTTATTTCATTATGCGTATATTTTTAAATTATGGTTTAGACGAAATTATTCCAAAAATTAAATTTACTGTACCATTAAAATTACTATCTTATTGCTTATTTTGGTTATCTAATAAGCACAAAGACAAATCATTCGCTGAACGTTTACGTTTAGCTTTGCAAGATTTAGGACCAATTTGGATTAAATTTGGTCAAATGTTATCTACCAGACGTGATCTTTTTTCAGCACATATTTCTGATCAATTAGCACTCTTACAAAATAATGTTGTCAGTTTTGATGGTCGGTTAGCACGTCAACATATTGAAAAATCATTAGGGGGCTCCATTGAAAATTGGTTTGAAGATTTTAATGAAATTCCATTAGCCTCAGCATCTATAGCTCAAGTACACACAGCAAAATTAAAAAAAAACAATAAACAAATTGTCATAAAAGTAATAAGACCAGATATATTATTAAGTATAAAAGCTGATATTAATTTAATGTATAAATTATCTAGTTGGATATCATTTGTATCTGGTAGCAAAAATCTACGAGTAAAAGACGTTGTAAAAGAATATGAAAAAACATTAATTAATGAATTAAATTTATTACGTGAAGCCTTTAATGCTATCCAATTAAAACGTAATTTTAAAAATAGTTCGATACTTTATGTACCAAAAGTATATTTAAATTTTTGCAGCAAAAACATTATGGTCATGGAACGTATTTACGGTATTCCTATTTCTGACATTCATGCATTAAAAAAACACGGTATTAATATGAAAATATTAGCTGAAAGAGGAGTTAATATTTTTTTTACCCAAGTTTTTCGTGATAGTTTTTTTCATGCTGACATGCACCCTGGAAATATTTTTATTAGCAAAAAAAATCCAGAAAATCCACAATATATAGGAATTGATTACGGCATTGTAGGTTCATTAAATCAAGAAGATAAATTTTATTTAGCAGAAAATCTTATCGCTTTTTTTAATCGTGATTACAAAAAAATAACCCAATTACATATTAATTCAGGATGGATTCCACGTAATACTGATATTCATGATTTTGAATTTGCCATTAGAGAAGTTTGTGAACCTATTTTTAAAAAACCATTAGCAGAAATTTCATTTGGTCATATTTTATTTCATTTATTTAATGCAGCACGTCATTTTAATATGCAAGTGCAACCTCAATTGCTCCTATTTCAAAAAACTTTGTTATATGTTGAAGGTTTAGGAAAACAACTATATCCAAACTTAGATCTTTGGGATACTGCAAAACCATTTCTAAAGAAATGGATTCAAAAAGAAATAGGATTAATAGGTATTCTTAATTCATTTAAACAACAAACACCTGGTTTTTATAAAAATAAAATAACAGAAATTCCTCAATTATTATATCAAGTACTTAACCAACATAAATCTTTACAAGATACTTTTGAAAAATATTACTTTCAATTTAAAAAACAGAATAATAAAAAAATAGAAAAATATTATTTATTTGGTATGGGCGCAACTTCTTTATTATGTGGAACTATATTAGAAATTTTTAATTTTACAATCAGCGCTATTATTTTGATATTCTTCAGTATAATCTCATGGAGTATAGGGTGGTATAAAATAATAAAAAAAGATTTTTTTTAAAAAAAACGTATATCTTAATTTTAAAAAAAATAATCAATATATTAACTTATAATGCTTTATATAATTTGATAATTATAATTTTTAATTTATAAACTGTAAAAAAAATCTACAATTTCAAGAAAAATATTAAAAAAAAGATTATAAAAAATTTGCTGTTTTCAAAAAAATATATAAATAAAATCTCTATAAAATAATACTAAAATTATACGTAATAAAGGTGATCCGTACATTTAAAGTGTATCTTTATATTTAAAATTTATAACTAGTATGTATTTTTATAAAATTAAAAACTTACTGTATATCAAAGATATTTATCATTATTAAAAAACAAAAAATATTTACATTATAACAGTATATCAAAAATATCTTTTAAAAGTACATTAAAAATTATTTTATAATATTATCATATATAAAATTAGAGTAAGATACTATATTATGAGTGCACATAAAACATCATTTTTATATGATTTCACATAAAAAACACATTATTATTTACAAGTAATAAGTTTTATTTTTTATCTTGCAAAGATCATAACAAAGGCAAAAAGAATTAAAAAATTAAAATTAAGATAATATGATATCATATTATTAATTTATAAAATTGCAGTATATTTATTACATAAAAATCATTAACAAAAAATAACAATTGATTTTTATTTTTTAAAATATATTAATTTTTAAAAAACATATTGCTTTATTTCTTACAAAGAAAAAGCATAATAAGAAAAATAATACTTTATAAAAATATATAAAAAATCTGTAATTAATCTCAATCAAACTGTATATTTTTACTAAAAAAAATATTATAAATTATTAAACATTATTATTATGCAATTATGCAAAAAACTTTAAATCACAACAAAAATCATTTTTTTAAGAAAAATTTTATCAGTTTAAAACTAAAAAATATCATGAAATACCATGACCTAAGGCATTTTTTATTAATATTAGAACAAAAAAAAGAACTAAAACGTATTACTTATACTGTCGACCCCTATCTAGAAATGACAGAAATAGCTGATCGAACTTTACGAGCAGGTGGACCTACATTATTATTTGAAAAACCAAAAGGTTTTAATATGCCTGTACTTTGCAATTTATTTGGCACTACCCATCGAGTAGCAATGGGGATGGGAAAAAAAAATATCAAATTATTAAATGAAATAGGTAATTTATTAGCTTTCTTAAAAGAACCAGAACCTCCAAAAAAAATTATTGATTTTATCAAACAATTATCTCGATTTAAACAAATTTTTTATATGCCTACCAAAAAATTACGATGGGGGGGATGCCAAGAACAAATCTTAAGAGGCAATGATGTTGATCTCTTTCGTATTCCAATCATGCATTGTTGGCCAGATGATATAGCTCCACTTATAACATGCGGGTTAACTATTACTAAAGGACCTAATAAACCACGTCAAAACTTAGGTATATATCGACAACAATTATTAAGTAAAAATAAACTAATTATGCGTTGGTTATCAAATCGTGGTGGTGCATTAGATTTTCAGGAATGGTGCAAAAAGTATCCAGGAAAATTTTTTCCTGTAGCAGTTGCTTTAGGTGCTGACCCTGCAACTATTTTAGCAGCAGTTACTCCAATTCCAGATGCACTTTCTGAATATGCATTTGCCGGATTATTACGCGGATGTCGCTCAACAGTCGTAAAATGTATTTCTAATGAACTTGAAGTACCAGCAAATGCAGAAATAATTCTGGAGGGATACATAAATCCTAAAGAATTAGCACCAGAGGGACCTTATGGTGATCATACAGGTTACTACAATGAAGTAAATATATTCCCCGTATTTACGGTTACACATATAACACAACGTTTTAAACCAATTTATCATTCAACTTATACCGGTCGCCCTCCTGATGAACCTAGTATATTAAGCGCTGCACTAAATGAAATATTTATTCCTATATTACAGAAAAAATTTCCAGAAATTATTGATTTTTATTTACCTCCTGAAGCATGTTCATATAGATTAGCCGTAATAACAATTAACAAAAAATATATTGGACATCCTAAACATATTATGATGGGCATTTGGTCTTATTTACATCAATTTATCTATACTAAATTTATTATTGTTTGTGATGCAGATATTAACGCTCGCAATTGGCACGATGTCATTTGGGCAATCACAACTAGAATGGATCCTGCAAGAGATACAATTATAATAGAAAATACTCCTATAGATTATCTTGACTTTGCATCACCAATCTCAGGTTTAGGTTCAAAAATCGGATTTGATGCAACTAATAAATGGTTAGGAGAAACACAAAGAACATGGGGAAGTCCAATTGTGATGACAGAAAAAATAAAAAAAAGAATAGATAAAATCTGGAATGAGTTAAATATTTTCACATTTAAAGAGACTATAGATGACTAAATTAAAATGCAAAGTTATATCTATAAAATCTATTAATAATACTACTATCTATAGAGTTTTATTATTACCTCAAGGTCAATTTTCATTTCGCGCTGGTCAATATTTGATGCTTACTATAGATAAATATAACAAACGACCATTTTCTATAGTCTCAATTCCTTCAGAAAAAAAAATTCTTGAATTACATATAAATGCATCTAAATGTCATTTATATAACATACAAGTCATGAAACAAATTAATAAAAAAAACAATATTAATATTGATATACCATATGGACAAGCTTGGTTCCGTGAAGGCAGTCAAAAACCTATGATTATTATTACAGGAGGGACGGGGTTTTCTTATACTAGATCTATTTTATACGCTGCATTAAAGGAAAACCCATACAGAGACATTACTTTTTATTGGGGTAGTCGAAAATTAGAAAATTTATATTATTTAAATGAATTAAAATATCTTGCAAAAAAATATCCTACTGTAAAAATTATTTTCGTAATTGAAGAATTCGTATCACATTGGAGAGGACGCAGAGGTACAGTATTAAATGCTGTAATGAATGATTTTGATAAACTTACTAAATATGAAATTTATATTGCTGGTCCATTTAAAATGGCTAAAACTGCCAGAGAATATTTTTGTAATGAAAAAGAAGCAATTGCTGAATATTTTTATGGAGATGCATTTGAATTTCTCTAATTAAAATCAGAAATTAATTATCTGTGTAATTATCCTGTATTTATAATATTAAAAACATATTCCTTAAAAAAGGTATTAATAAAATAAAAATATTTTAATATTTTTCTAAAACCCTGAATTTTATTTAATTGTAGATAAAAACTATAATGACAAAAAAATAAATTATATTTTTATCCTATAAAAAGAGCATAAAAATAATTGATATCAAATAATTTACAAGAACTATAAAAATAATTATTGTAATTTATATACATAATCTTTATATAAAATATCAAAATATAATGACTATATAAAATCGTATGATTTTTAGATATACATAATATCACAAGATAAAATAATATCTTCAAATAACAATTTGTTTTAAATAATATAAAATATTGCTACTGCATTAAAAAATCATTAAATAATTTTTTTTTAATAATTCTTTCATATAATTTATTATTAAAATTTTTTAATTTACATATAAAAATCATAATTTTTTTCTTTTATCATAAAATTAATTTATTCTATAAAATATATTTATTTATTCTAATTCAATTTTTAATTCATTATAAAATAATCACAAAACAAGCACTATCACAATAATAAAGTTTCTTTAATATTTATTTTAGAAAAAATCTAATTTTGCATAAAAAAGAAAAAAGAATTATCATAAAAATTTTTTTTAATGATTTAATACAAAAATATATTAAAATATTTATATAGAATGTTTAAATCATGATATAATTTCAAATTAAAAAATTAAAGATATAATTTATAGAAAAAACTATACACTATTATCTATCTTTAATAAAAAAAATAAAATTTTAAAATAACTAAAATCAAATAAAAATTTTGAAACATAGTAATTAAAAAAATTAATATTTATACCGAATAATATTTTTATATTTTAGTAATCAAATTAAAGAATTTAAACAACATAAATTTATTAAGGAGTATATACATAATGAGCAATAGAGGTGTTAATAAAGTAATATTAATTGGTAATTTAGGACAAGATCCAGAAATTCGTTATATGCCAAATGGAGGTACGGTCGCAAATTTAACACTAGCCACCTCCGAAAGTTGGCGTGATAAACAAACTGGCAACATACGTGAAAAAACAGAGTGGCACCGTATAGTCATTTTTGGCAAACTTGCAGAAATAGCAAGCGAATATTTACGCAAAGGTTCACAAGTGTATATAGAAGGCTCGTTACAAACTCGCAAATGGCAAGATCAAAATGGACAAGATCGCTATAATACTGAAGTAATAGTAAACGTTACAGGTACGCTTCAAATGCTAGGTACCCGCAACCTAAATTCAGCAGAAAACTCGCAAAATAATAAAATTGATCATCTGAAAGCAATTCAAGAACCTAAATCTAAAGAAATAAATGGTACTAAATCAGAAAAACCTATCGTACTATCTGAAGAAATAACTGAATCGACTAATACAGAAAATAATAAGGAAACATTAATAGATTTTGATGATGATATTCCATTTTAAATACTCGCATAATATTTATATACTCAAAAAGTACACAATTATAAATTGTATTTACTCGATTAAGAATATCTTTTTTACACGATATCTATTTTTTTATAATTTTATAAAAAAATAGATTTTTATTATTTAATAAAATACATTAATAAAAATATATTATTGATATTACATACTGTAAATATTAAAAAACTAAAAAATATGTTTAATATTACTCTAATATTAGATTTGAAAAACTTTTTTATGTTAATTTATTAATCTAAATACTCTATTTTAACACGAGAAGTTAATTTTGTTAGTAATTCATAATTACTAAGATGAACATATGAGGCTATTTCTTCAACAGGCAATAAATTCCCCCATATAATAACCTCATCACCAACTTTATCACTAACATTTCTTCCTAAATCTACCAATATCATATCCATAGAAACTTTACCGACAATAGGCACTCTACGTCCATTAATCAAAACTGGCGTACCTTCAGGGGCATTCCCTGGATACCCATCACCATAACCAATAGCTACTACTCCAAGAGTAGTATCATAACTACTAAGCCATATACCATTATAACCCACTGTTTCTCCAGCGTAATGTTTACGAATAGCAATCAAATTAGATTTTAGTGTCATAGCTGGTAATAAACCAAAATCTTTACCTTTCTTTCCTTTTTTTGGTGAAGATCCATACATTATAATACCAATCCGCACCCAATCAAAATATGATTCAGGCCAAAATAAAATACCAGCAGAAGCCGCAATAGATTTTTCACCTGGTTTATCTTTTATAAAAGAATTAAAGCATGCTAATTGTTGATTTGTAGCTATAGGACATTCTGGATTATCTGCTTGATAAAAATGACTGATAATATTAATAGGTTTTTCGATATAACGACATCTCGTTAAACGATTATAAAATGTTATTCCTTCTTCTGGCCTTATTCCTAATCGATGCATACCAGTATCTAATTTCATCCAAACTTTTACAGTATTTTTAATTGCATATTCTTTAAAAATTTCAAGTTTTTCCATATTACGAAGTTGTTCAATACTATGTATGACAACATCAATTTTATGTTTAATTATAATCAATAATTCTGATTGATCAAAAAAGCCTTCTAATAATAAAATAGGTTTTTTTATCCCATATTCACGTAATGCTATTGCTTCAGTAATACGAGCAACACCAAAACAATCTACAAAATTTTCTATTGCAACAGCAGTTTCTAATAAACCATGTCCATAAGCATTAGCTTTAACTATAGCAATAAAACGACTCTTTGGAACAATTTCTCGCACTCTTTTTACATTATGACACAAAGAAGAACGATCAATAATAGCAGTTGCTAGTTTCATTAAATGCATCTTAATTAAATATAATATATGAATTATTTATCATAATAAAATGATTCCGCATAATTATCAAAACGTGACCATTGTCCGTTAAAAGTAAGACGTATGGTTCCGATTGGTCCATTACGTTGTTTCCCAATAATAATTTCTGCAATTCCTTTAAGATCTGAATTATTATTATAAACCTCATCTCTATATATAAACATAATTAAATCGGCATCTTGTTCAATAGAACCAGATTCTCGTAAATCTGAATTAACAGGTTTTTTATCTGCTCGTTGTTCTAAACCACGATTAAGTTGTGATAATGCAATAACAGGTATTTGCAATTCTTTTGCTAATGATTTTAACGAACGTGAAATCTCAGCAATTTCAAGAGTGCGATGTTCAGACATAGAAGGAATACGCATCAACTGCAAATAATCAATCATAATCAAACTTAAACCACCATGTTCTCGATAAATACGGCGAGCGCGTGAACGAACCGCTGTTGGCGTTAATGCTGATGAATCATCAATGTACACATTACGTTTTTCCATCAAAATACTCATCGTACTAGATATGCGGGCCCAATCTTCATCGTTAAGTTGACCAGTGCGAATACGAGTTTGATCCACCCGAGAAAGAGAAGCTAACATACGCATCATAATTTGATTAGCTGGCATTTCCAAACTAAAAATTAACACTGGTTTTTCTTCTGTCATCGCAGCATGTTCACATAAATTCATAGCAAAAGTAGTTTTGCCCATTGAAGGACGTGCAGCAACAATAATTAAATCAGAATTTTGTAATCCTGCAGTTTTTTTATCAAGATCTTGGTAACCAGTGGATATACCTGTCACACCATCATGCGGCTGTTGATAAAGTTGCTCAATTTTCTCTACAGTTTCAGATAAAATTTTTTCAATCCCTTTAGGACCATCATTTTTACTAGCCCGACTTTCAGCAATCTGAAAAACCAATGATTCAGCTAAATCTAATAATTCTTCACTACTTTTACCTTGAGAGTTATAACCTGCATCAGCTATTTCATTTGCTACCGAAATCATCTCACGAACAACAGCACGCTCACGTACAATATCAGCATAAGCGTTAATATTAGCCACACTAGGGGTATTTTTAGCCAATTCAGCTAAATACCCAAATCCCCCTATTGCATCTAATTTCCCTTTTTGTTCTAAAGATTCAGATAAAGTAATCAAATCTATTGGTTGATTGTGTTCTAAAAGACATTGCATTTCAGAAAAAATAATACGATGTAACCGACTAAAAAAATCTGCATTTGTTAAACGCTCAGATACATTTTCCCAACGTTCATTATCTAACATGAGACCACCGAGCACAGATTGCTCAGCTTCTAAAGAATAAGGTGGTACTTTTAATCCTTCCATTTGATGGTCATTTTGACCAATAAATACAGTTTTTTCAGAATACTTTTTTACCATAGCATTTTTTTTTACCTATCAATCAATATAATTTCTAACTATAGAAATATGTAAATTTTGCTATTATGTTTATGAAACAAAACAGTATTTAAATATTTTGAAACGTAATATAATAAAATATTAATAATAAATCTAAATTTTTTGAAAATTATTCATCGTTTTTTCATAATGATAACAACAAAGATCAAATGATCGAGCTATAGAAAGCAATTTTATAAAAAATTATCAATAGTATTTCTAATGTATTATTGCAGTATATTTTAAAACATACTACCAAATCTTAAATGTTTTTTAATATAAATTTAATTTTATGAGTAAATAAAAAAATGAGTAAATAAAAAAATGAGTAAATAAAAAAATGAGTAAATAAAAAAATGAGTAAATAAAAAAATGAGTAAATAAAAAAATGAGTAAATAAAAAAATGAGTAAATAAAAAAACAAAAAATTTCTTCTTTTTTTCTGTAAAAATTATGTATCAAATATTATTTGATTAATTTCTGATTTTTTTAAGAAAAAAAAGATAATTCTTTTAAAAAATCAAATATTTTGGCATTATTTTGAATATATTTTTAGTGATTACTATATAATATTTTTAAATGAACGATATTTTATTTTAAAAATAAAATATCAAATTAAAAAAATAACCAAACACAAAATCAAAAAATAAAAGTTAAAATTATTGAATATATTTAATATATAATTTTTATCACATTGTTAAATTTATAATATATTTGTTATACATATTATATAATTTAAGTAATACAAAAGATGCTTCTTTAAAAAGAAGCTAGAATATTAAAGAAAAATACATGCAAATAAATATTTGATGTGTTTATAAAAATAAATTTAAGAATATCTTATCTTGATAAGATATTCACTTTTTTTAATATGTGATGATAACTAATATCTGATCAATTTTTTTATAAATCATACGCCTTACTTAAAACGATCATACATTATTATATCAACTCATATACCAATAAAATTTGAATTTATATGTCGGATTTTTTTATAATTTTATAAAAAATATTAAATCGAAAAATAATATCTTTTATATATAAAAATTTTAAAAATATTACTAAATATAATTATAATATATTTTATGTAAAAATATAATTTATAATTATATAAAAAATTAAAAGAAAGATCAAACAAAATAAATACAATTTGTACTATAAAGATATATATTTTTAAGCTTTATAGCAAATTTATCATAAAATAAAACTATAAAAATAAAATAACAAAAACGTATCGTTAAATAAAAAACAGAACACTTCTAATTTATATTACAACTCTGTATTAATAATTGTTATACGATATAATATACAATCCAATCCACTAGTTTCTTTAATTTAAAGAAAAGACTCACAAACCAATATATTAAAATTACAAGTAATATTTATTATATTTAAAATATACATAATCAAAATAACAATATTTTAACTCTGAAGATTTTCAAAATAAACATCATAGCAATATAAATAAAAATACCCATAAACAAGAATCAAAAAATATTTAATTACTAGTAGATAATAAAAAAATCAAAGATGTTATTTATTTTTTCAAAAAAAATACACAAAAATTATTTCAAATTCTTTATAAGAAAATAGATGACAATAATGTTAAAATAAAAAAATATAAAAAATATTACAAATCCAACAATATGGAGTTTAAAATTATGAAAATTTATCTTGTTGGAGGTGCTGTTAGAGATGAACTATTAGGATTACCAGTTTCTGATCGTGATTGGGTGGTAGTCGGTGCTGCTCCAAATGATTTAATTAAATTAGGTTTTCAACAAGTAGGAAAAAATTTTCCTGTTTTTCTTCATCCAAAAACACATGAAGCATATGCCTTGGCTCGCACAGAAAGAAAAACAGGAATAGGCTATACTGGTTTTTCTTGTTATACAAAACCTAATATTAGTATAGAAGATGATTTATTACGAAGAGATCTCAGCATTAATGCTATTGCTAAAAATAAAAATGGAAAACTGATTGATCCATATCATGGTGAAGAAGATATAAAAAATCGTTTATTACGGCATGTATCTAATGCTTTTATAGAAGATCCTTTACGGATACTTCGAGTAGCACGTTTTGCAGCTAAACTTGCTAAACAAAAATTTAAAATAGCATATGAAACTGAAGAATTAATGAAAAAAATGGTGAAGCAACATGAATTAGAAACACTTAGCGCTGAAAGGGTATGGTCTGAAACAAAAAAAGCATTGCAAACATGTTCTCCTGATATTTATTTTCAGGTTTTATATAATTGCGGTGCCTTAGCTATTCTTTTTCCAGAAATTAATCAACTTTTTTCTATACCAGAAGAAAAAAGTTTATCTACTAAAATAAATGTTGGAATACACACACTGAATACCTTAAAAAAAACAGCATTATTAACTGATAATATTGATACTCGATTTGCTGCACTTTGTCATGATTTTGGAAAAATATTTATTAAAGAACATTGGCCAAAAACTTTTGATTATGGAATCAAAGGAATACCTATTATAGACACTATGTGTAACAGACTACGCATTCCAAACAAAATGAAAAAATTAGCGAAATTGGTTGCAGAATTTCATCAATATATTCACCACATTTATCAATTAGAACCTGCAAATATTATTAATTTATTTAACAAAATAAATAGTTGGAAAAATCCAGAACGTATCAATCAACTTGCCATTATATGTGAAGCTGATTTTTATAAAAAAATAAAAAAAAAGAATTGTACTTATTTACAAAAAAAATTTTTTTTTGAAGCATTTAGAGTAGCAAAAGCAACATCTGTACAAAAAATTATTAAAGAAAATATTAAAGGTACTGAATTCAAAGATCAACTTACTCGACAACGTATTAAAACATTAAACATTTGGTGGAAAAACAAAAAAATTAATAATGTAAACTAAAAATTATGATCTAATACAGTTATTTTTTTTACGTTGAATAATTACTCCAACTTGTTTAGCTCTCGGTATTGCAGTTAATTTTGTTACTTTAATGCAAACCCAATAGATATCAAATTGATTTAAGATGATATCGGCAACGTCTTGTGCAACACTCTCGATCAGTTTGAATTGTTTTTTTTCTATATTTTTAATAACTATTTGAGAAATTTCAGCATAATCTAAAAAATATTTTATATCATCACTTTTACTGAACAAATTATTTTCATATCCAATTTTAATATCTATTAATAATTTTTGTTTAATAGTTTGTTCCCAATCATAAACACCAATCGTTGTAAATACTGTTAATTCTTTAATAAATATAATATCCATTATTTATTGCTCATCTTAAGAATCATAAAATTTATTATTATAAAAATAATATCAGACTTAATATTCATTATATAATTTAAATATATAATTTATAAAAATTAATTATTAATAATATTTACAACAATATTTTTTGTTATTATATTTATTAGTAGGTTTTTTAAATTTTAATTATATAAAAAAACTTTATCTTTATATAATCAATATCGTATTTAATCAATCTATAAAATTTAAGTCAAAAAAAATTATTTTTAATAAAATTAATATTGATATTTTTATTTTTAATAACGATACATAAAAAGAACATTTTATTTATATCAATTAAAAATCTTTAATTTCAAAAATTTTAAATATTAAATATATAAACATATTTTAATAATTTTTTATTTAAAATACTATAATAAAAACATAAAAATAATACTAATAATAACAACATAAAAAAGAGATACAAAAAAATATTTGTATTTCTAATGAAAATAAAATACATCAAACAATCTTTTAAACTAATGGAGATAGTTCTGTAAGAGGCCAGCGAGATTTTACAGTAATATCCATAACATTAGTTATAGAATTTTTAAAACGTAACATCCCAGTTAAAGCTATCATTGCACCATTATCAGTACAAAATTTTGGGCTAGAATAAAAAACTTCTCCACCAATTTTTTTTATAGATTCTGCCATTTTTAGCCGTAAAGTATCATTTGCACTTACGCCGCCAGCCATGACCAAACGTTTAAAACCAGTAGCTTCTAAAGCTCGTTTAGATTTTATTATTAATATATCTACAATTGCATTTTCAAATTCATAAGCAATATCAGCAATTGTTTGTTCATCTAAAACATTATTACGAATTGTATTAGCTGCAAAAGTTTTTAAACCTGAAAAACTAAAATTTAATCCGGGATGATTTATCATTGGACGAGGAAAAGAAAAACGACCAGACTTTCCTTTTTTAGCCACTAATGAAAGCGCTGGCCCACCAGGATAACCTAACCCTAATAATTTTGCTATTTTATCAAAAGCTTCACCAGAAGCATCATCAATTGATTCACCTAATAACTGATATTTACCAATAGCCATTACATTAATCAACTGAGTATGACCACCAGATACCAACAATGCCACAAAGGGAAATTTAGGACTATTATTTTCTAACATTGGCGATAATAAATGTCCTTCCATATGATTTACTGGTACAATAGGTACTCCCCATGCAAATGCTAATGAACATCCTATTGTTGCTCCTACTAATAAAGCACTAATTAAACCTGGACCTGCAGTATAAGCAATGCCATCAATATCAGTACCTACTAAAGATGCTTCTTTTAATGCTGCTTTAATCAAAGGAATTATTTTACGCAGATGATCTCTAGAAGCAAGCTCAGGCACTACTCCACCATAATCAGCATGTAATTTTTGACTGTGTACTTGATTAGCCAATAAACCTAGGACATCATCATAAATTGCAATTCCAGTTTCATCACAAGATGTTTCTATACCTAAAATACGCATATTTTATCAACCATATTTCTATTATCTCAATATAATCTAACAAATTTTATTAAAAATACAAAAAATGTTTATTTTTTATAATAACTATTAATCATAAATTATATAAAAAATATATTTTGCGTATTATTTAAACTTCTTCTGAAAATATTTTTTATTATTATTTTTATCCTATCTTTTTATGAATATCAGTCTTTACAAAATATTTTTTTTTGCAGTAAAATCATAAAAAAATGAGATTTATTTTAGAAATTGAGTATAATACGAAAAATAGATTATTTGAGGTTAAAAAATACATGCCAATCATTAAAGTCAGAGAAAATGAACCATTCGATGTAGCATTACGAAGATTTAAGCGTTCTTGTGAAAAAGCAGGAATATTAGCAGAAGTACGTCGCCGTGAATTTTATGAAAAAGCTACTACTGTACGTAAACGTGAAAAATCATCAGCAATAAAACGTCATGCGAAAAAGATAGCACGTGAAAATGCACGCCGTGTTCGTTTATATTAAACATCATTCATTTTTCTTAAAAATGATTTTTAAAAATCATTACTTAAAAAATGCAAATATATATTATATGATTTCTTGTAAAATCCATGCTTTATAAAAAAAATGCAGACTTTTTTTGTTTATCAAAAAAAATATGGAACGAAAAATACCAAATATATTCATCAATAATTTATTAGCTAAAACTAATATCATTGATCTTATTAATAGCAAAATTCAATTAAAAAAACAAGGTAACAATCATTATGCACGTTGTCCATTTCATAATGAAAAAAACCCTTCATTTACTGTTAATAAAAATAAACAATTTTATTATTGTTTTGGCTGTGGAGCGCATGGTAATGCTATTGATTTTTTAATAAATTACAATAAATTTAATTTTATCGAAAGCATTGAAGAATTAGCTGCTATTAATCAAATAGATATTCCATATGAAATACAAAATAATTCATATCAAATAGAACAAGAAAAACGAAAAAACATTTATAAAATGATGAAATATATTAATCAATTTTATACAAATTCTTTAAATACATCAAATTTATATCACGCAAAAAAATATTTAATAAAACGTGGATTAAATGACGAAATTATTGATCTATTTTCTATTGGTTTTGCACCAAATGGTTGGGATAATATAAGTAAATATTTAAAAAAATATGTCAATAATTCCGAAAAAATAACAGAAACAGGTATGTTGATTACTAATAAAAATGGTCATACTTACGATCTGTTTCGTGAACGAATTACATTTCCAATACGAGATCATAGAGGCCGTATTATTGCATTTGGTGGTCGTGTTTTAGATGATCAATTACCAAAATATTTAAATTCAACAGAAACTAAAATTTTTCATAAAAATCGTCAATTATATGGTTTATATGAAGCACTAGAAAATAATACAAAACTTTCTAAACTATTAGTTGTCGAAGGTTATATGGATGTTATATCTTTAACGCAATTTGGAATTGAATACTCTGTAGCTTCATTAGGTACCGCAATAACAAAAGAACACATTCAGTTATTATTTAGAAATACTAATACAATAATTTGTTGTTATGATGGAGATCAAGCAGGGTATCAAGCTGCATGGCGAACACTAGAAATAGCCATAAATTATTTGCAAGATGGTTATCAACTAAAGTTTATTTTTTTGCCAAATGGCGAAGATCCCGATTCACTAGTACGAAAAGAAGGCAAAAAAAACTTTGAAAAACGTATACTTAAAGCACATTCATTCTCAAAATTTTTATTTGATACATTAAAACAAAAAATAAATTTACATAATTATGAAGGTAAAGCAGAATTTAAGAAAATTGTAATATCTTTTATTAAAAAAATACCTGGTGATATTTTAAGATTACATTTAGCCGAAAAACTCGGTTATTTTATTAATATTCCAGATACTACATATATTCTTGCTATGATCAAAAAAGAATTGCCGAAAAAACAATATCAAATACCAAAAATAAAAATAACCACAATGCGAATACTCATTGCATTATTAATACAAAATCCAAATTTTGTTCATTTAATAACTAATATCAATGAAATACAAGATTCAAAATTGCCAGGATTAACACTATTCTTAGAACTAATTAATCTTTGTAAATCCCATAATAATATAAATACTGGTCAATTATTAGAATATTATCGTAATAATAAATTTATTAAACAACTTGAAAAACTTGCAACATGGACCGATATACAAAACCAAATATCAGAAAAAATATTTAAAGATGCATTAAAAAATCTATGCATTAAAATTCTTGATGAAAAATTAGAATTCCTAATTACGAAAGCACGCACAAAAGGTTTAACAAATGAAGAACGTAAACAAGTATGTGCGATGACAATTTCAAAAATAAATCACTTAAATATAAGCAATACATAATGTAAATTACTTTTACATTGCTATGAAATAAAGGACATAGCACAGAAAATATTAAAAGATCCTTTAATTTTGTTGTCGGTATTTTTTTTGCTGACAAAAACACCAATTAAAATATAAAGTAATGTGGATACTATCTTATGGAGCAAAACCCGCAATCACAACTTAAGCTATTAGTAACTAAAGGAAAAGAACAGGGTTATTTGACTTATGCCGAGGTCAACGACCATCTTCCAGAAGAAATTGTAGATTCAGACCAAATAGAAGATATTGTTCAAATGATTAATGATATGGGCATTAAAGTAATGGAAGAAGCACCAGATGCTGATGACCTTATTTTAGCTGAAACCACTGCAGATACTGATGAAGACGCTGCTGAAGCTGCCGCTCAAGTATTGTCCAGTGTCGAAAATGAAATAGGACGCACAACAGATCCCGTACGGATGTACATGCGTGAAATGGGCACTGTAGAATTATTAACCAGAGAGGGAGAAATTGATATTGCTAAACGCATTGAAGATGGTATTAACGAAGTACAATGCGCTGTTGCTGAATACCCAGAATCTATAGCTTACTTATTAAAGCAATATCAACGTGTTGAAAAATGTGAAATTCGTTTATCTGATATCATTACTGGTTTTGTTGATCAAAATCTTGAAGAAGAAATAGCAAAAACCATAACTAATATTGGTTCACTATTGTTAGAAGAAAATATAAATGCTGAAGAAGATGAAAAAGAGGAAAATACTGATAATGATGACAATGATGAAAACAATATTGATCCAGAATTTGCTAAACAAAAATTCTTAGAATTACGGACACAATACGAAAATGTAGATCTTACAATAAAAAAAAATGGCCGTAATTATAGCACTTCAATATCAGAAATCGCTGCATTATCAGAAATTTTTAAACAATTTCGTTTAGTACCAAAACAATTTGATTATTTAGTAAATAAAATGCGTCATATGATGGAACGTGTACGTTTTCAAGAACGCATTATAATGAAATTATGTGTTGAGGAATGTAAAATACCAAAAAAAATTTTTGTTATTCTATTTTCTGGTAATGAAACTAATACAAAATGGTTACTTAAGGCAAAAAGCATAAACAAAAACTGGTCTGAAAAATTACTTAATGTTGAAGAAGAAATACAGCGCTCTTTACAAAAGTTAGAAAAAATTGAAATTGAAACTGGTTTAACTATTGAACAAGTAAAAGATATAAATCGTCGCATGTCTATTGGTGAAGCAAAAGCTAGACGTGCTAAAAAAGAAATGGTTGAAGCCAACTTACGTTTAGTCATATCTATAGCTAAAAAATATACCAATAGAGGATTACAATTTTTAGACCTTATTCAAGAAGGTAACATTGGACTAATGAAAGCAGTTGACAAATTTGAATATCGTCGTGGCTATAAATTTTCTACCTATGCCACTTGGTGGATCAGACAAGCAATTACTCGTTCAATAGCTGATCAAGCACGTACTATTCGTATTCCAGTACACATGATTGAAACAATCAATAAATTAAATCGTATTTCTCGGCAAATATTACAAGAAATTGGACGTGAACCTTCCCCCGAAGAATTAGCAGAAAAAATGTTAATGCCGGAAGATAAAATCCGAAAAGTATTAAAAATTTCTAAAGAACCTATTTCAATGGAAACACCTATTGGAGATGATGAAGATTCACATTTAGGTGATTTTATTGAAGATACTGCATTAGAACTACCATTAGATTCTGCTACATCGGATAGCTTGCGTTCAGCTACGTATACAGTTCTTTCAGGATTAACAACGCGCGAAGCAAAAGTATTACGTATGCGTTTTGGTATTGACATGAATACCGATCATACTTTAGAAGAAGTAGGTAAACAATTTGATGTAACAAGGGAAAGAATTCGACAAATTGAAGCAAAAGCCCTACGTAAACTTAGGCATCCAAGTCGTTCAGAAATACTACGCAGTTTTTTAGATGAATAAAAAATATTTTTTCTTTAATAAAAATATAAAAATATTTAAAAAGATCTATTGCAAAACCTTAACTATGTATGTTTTTTTATATAAAATATAGATAGTTTTTTTTATAAAAAATGATATTAAATTATAATAATTTTATCTTAATTACTTACATTCATAAGATTTATGTTTTTTTATACAAAAAATATATATTAAGCATATAATGCAAAATTTAATTTATTATTTTTATAAAAATCATAAAAATATCTTCATTTAATAAAAAATACGATATATAATCTTATTTTTAGGGCCCCTTAGCTCAGTGGGTCAAGAGCAGGCGACTCATAATCGCTTGGTCGCTGGTTCAAATCCAGCAGGGGCCAAAAATTCTCGTATATTGAAAAACAAATTACAATTTTAAAAAAAGTAAAATGAAGAATTAACATATTTTACAAATACATATTTTTTTTATACATGCATAAAAATATACAACTTTAATAGCATAAATATTTTTACTTACTCAAAAAAAATAAAAAAAATTAATAAATCAACATAAATATTCAATATAATTTTTTATTTTTTTATTTACATAAATTTTGATAAAACTAATTAAAAAATATGATTTGATAAATAAAACCTCATTTATTTTTTTATTTTATATCAGTTATTTTCTATAAAAAACTATTTCTTATAACTTAATTATATATTTATTAAATAATAAATAACTATTATAAATAAAATATCCAGCACTTTTTATTTTCTAAATAACAACCACAAATTATAGTAATAAAAAATAACATACCATTATTACTTTTCTTGTAAAATATCTAATCTAATATGCATTACAATATTTTTATTTAAATATATTTCAAAATCACAATATAGATATTTTATTATCAAACATAATGACTTTAACTGATATCAGATATAAAAAATGTCATATCATCAAATTTAATAATTCATTTAAAATTTAAACTATAAATATTAAATTTTATTTTTTATCAATTAATATTTATATTGACATAAAAAATATCTATTTTTTAGTAAAATTAAAAATTTAATTTTATACATTGATAAAAATTACTTACGAGTAAAAACATATGAAAATCAATGATTATATATCATATATAAACATATTTTTTCTACAAAATAATGTGCATCCAATAATATTATTTATTATTTTATTTATTATAGCCATGAGTAAATCCACCATCATCTTATCTTCTTTTTTACCACCTGCATCTATTATGTTAATAACTATTATTAGCATGAGTCTTCCAACTCTGAATATTAATTTAATTTGGTTAGCAATTACTTTAGGGGGAACTACAGGGTCAATTATTTCCTATTATATAGGTTATCAAATAACTCAAAAGAAATTATGTGTAAAAATTTTAAATCGTTATCAATTAATTATTGATAACTCATATAAAAAATTAATAAAAAAAGGAATAATAATACTATTTGTATCACGTTTTATAGCCATATTAAGATATATAATTCCATTAGCTGCAGGAATGTTATTAATGAAAAAAACAAAAGTATGCATAACTTTTTTCTTATCTTCTGCGTTTTGGGCAATACTATATATATTAATTGTTAATGGCACATTTTCTATCATACAATCAAAAATTTTTATATAAAATTATAATTATTATATTGTACATAAAAAATTTAAAGTACATAAAAAATTTAAAGTACATAAAAAATTTAAAGTACATAAAAAATTTAAAGTACATAAAAAATTTAAAAAATTCTAAAAATCAATGTATAAAATTTTACTTTTATATTTCATAAAAAATATTAATAAAGAACTTAAAAGAATATATTTTCTATAAAAATAGAAATATTCTTTTTATTATCTGCATTTTATTTCTAATAATTATACAATAAAATCATTAAATATAATATATAAAACATTATTAAAAAATATCATTCAGATAATTGTTTTATAAAATCAAAATATTAATATAACATTTCTAGAACTACATTCAAAAAAAAATAAAAAACAAATATAACTACTTTTTTATTATTGTATTAGTGAATGTCAAATATTAATAGATAAATATCCATGATAAAAAAAATTTTAAATATATAAATTAATGTATATTGTAATATCATAAAAAAACATTACATGTCTTTCTTTATTTATATTTTTCTATACCCAATTCATCAATTATATTTTTATTAATATTTAACATAAATTATTTTTTCTTAAATAAATCACTATACTTTGATCAGAAAAAATATTACAAATAAAAAAGATCAATGAATATCATATTTATCACTTTTTGAATATTAAATTTTTTATTTTTAAAAATTTAAAAAATAAAATATCATTTAGTATATAGTTACTAAAAAGGAAATCAAAAAAGACTATTATGATTAATAAAGAAAAAAAGAAATCAGCAATTCACACACCAATTATGCAACAATATCTTACAATAAAAAAAAAATATCCTGATATTTTAGTATTTTATCAAATAGGCGATTTTTATGAATTATTTTTTGAAGATGCAAAAAAAGTAGCATATCTTCTTGATATTACATTAACAAAACGCGGATTCTATGCTGGAAAACCAATCCCGATGGCTGGGGTGCCAATCCATGTAGCAGAGAATTACTTAAAAAAATTAGTACGATTAGGTGAATCAGTAGCCATATGTGAACAAACAGGTAGCAATAATATTACCAACGGGCTTGTTGAACGAAAAGTCATACGAATTGTTACACCAGGAACAGTTAGTGATACTGCTTTCTTAGAAGAAAAAGAAGACAATCTATTAGGTGCAATTTTACAAGAAGATCATTGCTATGGTTATGCAACTTTAGATATAACTTCAGGACGTTTTATTATTACTGAAACCAATGATGATAATTTTATATATGCTGAATTAGAACGCACTCGACCAATAGAAATACTTTATCCAGAAAATTTTAGTAATATGTCATTATTATCAAACATTAAATGGAAACGTCGTCGTCCATTATGGGAATTTGATTTAGATACTGCTAAACAACAATTAAATCTTCAATTTAAAACAAAAGAATTAGCAGGTTTTGGTGTGGAAAAAGCTAAATTAGCATTAAAAGCAGCTGGTTGTCTAATGCAATATGTTAAAAATACTCAATGTATACCATTACCTCATATTCGTAATATTATACTGATGCAAGAAAAAGAAAACATTATTCTTGATGCAGCTACAAGACGTAATCTTGAATTAACTCAAAATTTATCTTGTGGTGATACCAAAAATACTTTAATTTCAATTCTTGACCAATGTGTTACCCCAATGGGCAGCCGTATGCTAAAACGTTGGTTACATAATCCTATAAAAAATATTAATATTTTAATTAATCGCCAACAAATAATAACAAAGTTACAGAACTATTTTTTTGAATTAAAACCTTTTTTAAAAAAAATAGGTGATTTAGAACGCATACTTGCTCGTTTATCATTACGTTCTGCAAGACCCAATGATTTAATTAAAATGCGTTATGCTTTTCAACAATTTATAGATATTCATCTTATATTAGATAAAATTAAACTTCCATATATAAAAATATTACAATCACGTATTAATTCTTTTGAAAAATTACAAAAATTATTAGAAAAAGCAATTCTTATTGCACCATCTTCTACAATACGTGATGGGGGAGTAATCGCTGTAGGATATAATGCAGAACTAGATAAATGGAGAAAATTAAGTAATAGTAGTCATAATTATTTACAAAATCTTGAAATACAACAAAAAAAAGAATTAGGGATAGATAGTCTAAAAGTTGGATTTAATACAATTCATGGTTATTACCTACAAGTAAATCGTAAAGAAATTAATTTGATACCTATTCACTATATTCGTTGTCAAACATTAAAACATGCTGAACGATTTACTATTGCTGAATTAAAAGAATATGAAAAAAATATTTTAATCTCTAAAAACAAAACATTAATAATTGAAAAAAAACTGTATAATGAATTATTTGATCTGCTATTACCACATTTAAAAACTTTACAAAATAGTGCAGAAGCTTTGGCGGAATTAGATGTACTTAATAATTTAGCAGAACGGGCTAAAACTTTAAATTATAATTGCCCAAAATTCCAACAAAAAACTGGAATAGAAATTATAGAAGGTCGTCATCCAATTATTGAACAAGTAATAAATAAACCATTTATCAAAAATACACTATATTTATCACCACAACGACGTTTGTTAATTATTACTGGTCCTAATATGGGAGGTAAAAGTACTTATATGCGTCAAACAGCATTAATTACATTACTTGCTTATATTGGTAGTTTCGTTCCAGCAAAAACAGCCATCATTGGTCCAATTGATAGAATATTTACACGCATCGGAGCTTCAGATAATCTTACAGCTGGTCGCTCAACTTTTATGGTAGAAATGATAGAAACAGCAAATATACTTCATAATGCCACAAAAAAAAGCTTAGTATTAATAGATGAAATTGGTCGTGGTACATCAACATATGATGGTCTTTCATTAGCTTGGGCATGTGCAGAATATTTGCTTAATCATATTAAAGCAATAACATTATTTTCTACACATTATATTGAGTTAACTGATTTAGCTAAAAAAAAAGAAGGTGTAGTTAATATACATCTAGATGCAATAGAGCATAATGATGCTATTATTTTTATGCATAAAGTCAAAGAAGGAGCAGCCAAAAAAAGCTATGGATTAGCAGTAGCATCTTTGGCAGGGATACCTAATACAGTGATTAAAATAGCGAAAAAAAAATTTTTGGAATTAAAAAATATCTCTTCTTATAAAAAAAAGGAACTTATTCGTGATTTATTATCAATAAAAAGAACAGATAAAAATATTTTACTAATGCTAAAAATATTAAAAAAATCAAATCCGCATGATTTAACACACAATGAAGCATTAAATTTAATTTATCGATTAAAAAAATTATTAAATAATTAAATTTATATAATATCATCATTATGTAAATTTATTTTAGTTAATTGTTATTGTATATTTTTCAATATAAGATAAAAAAAACACAAAAAATTATATTCGTTTCTAATACATAAAGTTTTTTTAAAAAAAACAAAAAAAACCTTAAAAAATATCTTAGTGTTTTAAAATTATTTTTGTGATAAATAATATAATGGATTAACCGATTTTCCCTTATAACGAATTTCAAAATGCAATCTTACTGAATTAGTACCAGTGCTACCCATGGTAGCAATTTTTTCTCCTTGTTTTACTTCATATTGATCCTCAACTAATATATTATCATTGTGAGCATAAGCACTTAAATAATCATTATTATGTTTTATGATTATGAGATTTCCATATCCACGTAACGCATTACCTACATAAACAACTTTTCCTGCTGCAGTTGCAAAAATAGGTTGACCACGTGAACCAACAATATCAATACCTTTATTCCCACCTTGTACCCCAGAAAAATATTGAACGATTTTTCCTCTAGTTGGCCAATACCATTTACCTATCGTATTTAATACATTATTATTACTATCAACACTAGGAGATAAAGTTATTCTAGAGTTTCTAGACATATTTAAATTATTAGACATTGTTGGTATTTTTTTTTCTTTATCTCTTTTTTTCTTTTCTGAATCAGAATTTATAATTATTTCTCTAGGAGAGATAGATTTATTATCAATAATAAGTATCTGTCCAACTTTTAAATTATAAGGTGGAATTATTTGGTTTCTTCTCGCTAAATCATAATAATTATTACCTGTAATCCAAGCAATATAAAATAAAGTGTCCCCTCTTTGAACAATATAAGTGTTTTTACTATAGCTTCCTTTTTGAATATTATTATAATTTCTATTATATTTTATAAAATTATTATCTATAGAATCAAATTTAGAGTTCAAATTTTTATGTTTTGAATCATATATAATCTTTTGATAATTACTAATAGGTAGATGTTCAGAATATGCAAAAATATTTTTACTATCAAATGATACTTTTTTAGAATAAAAATCATGATTTTTATTCTCAGTATCATAAATACTACTAATAGGTATGAAAGATTGATAAGATTTTTTAGAACAACTTATTAAAAAAGGACTTGTAATTATACAAATAATGGCCCATCTAATTATATATTTTGGGCTATTAAAATTCATACTCTTTCTCCAAGAAAAAATCTTTAAGAAGACATTAAAATATTAATTATCATAAATACACATAATAGTAATACAGCTACAAAAATTAATTGTATATTCAATTATCAGTTTCTAATATATTATTGATTGTACAAAAAAGATAAATATCTAAAAAATAAATGAAAAATGCTATCTTAAAAATGTAGTATAAAAAATATCACTGTTAAATAATTACTAAAATATAAGTTATGTATATAAATTTCCGTAAACATCATTTTTAATGATTAAAATAAGAAATCATAAAAGTATATATATCTTTTAAAAATACTTTACAAAAAACATATTTTTCAAAACATTAATATAAAATTATATTTTTAATGCATCTTGATTTTCTTTAACTTTTATTTAAAATATATTTTTAATTACAAATAATAACATATACGAAAATAAAATATTTTCAATATGTAACATATATTTTATTTATAAAATAATTTTTATTTTTATAAAATATACAAAATCATTAATATTTTAAAAAATATTTAATATATAAATATAAACCTTCAGATATATTCTAAAGAAATAGCAAAACATCAATTTTCATGTATTTTTTCTGCTTGTATCAACCAATCTTGTAAATTTTTTTTTACTTTATAAGCAGTTAAATCTACTTGTAAAGGTGTAATTGATACATATCCGGCTTCTACTGCAGCAAAATCTGTATCTGGAGCCGCATCAGATATTTTTCCAACAGGTCCTAACCAATAAACTATGTCTCCTCGAGGATCTTCTAAAGAATAAACATTTTGAGAGGCATGTCGGCTACCACATCGTGTCACTTTATATCCTTTAATATCAGAGAAAAGAACATCTGGGACATTAATATTAAGAATATTACCAATACTTAATGGTTTTTTCTGTAATAATGTTAATACATAACAAGTTACTTCTGCTGCTGTTTCATAATGTTTATTGCCATTTAATGAAATTGCTAATGCAGGTAATCGAAGATGACGACCTTCTGTCGCTGCTGCTACTGTACCAGAATAAATTATATCATCACCTAAATTGGGACCACAATTGATTCCTGAAATAACTATTTCAGGATATGGCGAAACCAGCTGATTAATACCTAAATAAACACAATCAGATGGAGTACCTTGTACTGAAATATCTCCATTTTCTAATCGAATTATTCTTAAAGGTTTATGAAGTGTTAATGCATTTGACGCTCCACTTTGATTTCTGTCAGGTGCAATAACCTGAACAGAATAATACTCACGTAACATGGTAGAAAGAGTTTGGATTCCAGGAGCTGTTACACCATCGTCATTACTTAGCAAAATCTTTAACATTATAATATCTCGTTAACTTAAACTTTAAAAATATAAAAAATATACTACTTCATGGAATTGTCATATCCAAAATTAATAATAAATTTAAAATAAAATTTTAATATTTTTTATTAAGAAAAATTATTAATTAATGATAATAAATACTTTTTTATAAAAACATACATTAACTAAATTAATTTTTTAAAAATATCTATATTGCTATTGTATTTAAAAAATATTTAAATAATATAAATGATTAAATTTTTAATATAAATATATAAAATTAGCATATTTTAAAAATAAAATAATACTTCAAAAAAAATCAGATTATAAATAAAAAATTGATTATTAATATGTTATTTAATAAATATCAAACTTAAAAAAAATACGATAATTAATATAATAAACATTACTACATTTATTAAAAAATAATACTCAATAAATATATTTTAAAATATTTATTGAAAATTTATAAAATATCAATTTATTTTAAATATATTGAATAAAATAACTTTTTAATAATATATTATAATAAATAAAAATGTATATCATCATGATAAATTAAAAATAATAAAAAATTCTTTTCATTAAAAAATAAACTAAAAAAAATATTTTATAAATAATTTATTATATTTTTCTTTTTATTAAATTTATTTATTTTAATAATATAAATATCATACCTTGATTAATTAAAATCAATTAAATTCTGTTTATTTGCTATTAAAAAAATATATAAAGTCATAAAATAAATTAATAAATTTTTCATATGATATGAAAAATTCAAATATTTCATATGTCACGTATATTTTAAAAATATTTTATTCCAAAATTTTATTTGGCTATTTAAACACTTAATTGATAAATATCACTTTTTATTAAAGCCACAACTTCACAAGCAATACCTTCTTTTCGACCTATAAATCCCATTTTTTCGGTAGTGGTACTTTTAATATTTATTTTACTAATATTACAAGATAAATCAGCTGCTATATTTTTTCGCATATCCATAATATATGGCAACATTTTAGGAGCTTGCGCAATAATAGTAATATCTAAATTACTAATAATATATCCATTTTTTATTACTTGCTCATAAACTACTCTTAATAAATCACGACTATTTACATTTTTAAAATTAGGATTTTTATCAGAAAAAAATAAACCAATATCTCCTAATGCTGCCGCACCGAGCATAGCATCAATTAATGCATGTAATAAAACGTCACCATCTGAATGAGCAATTAATCCCTTTTTATAAATAATTTTAACTCCCCCTAGTATAATAGGTCCATTACCACCAAATCCATGCACATCAAATCCGTGCCCAATCCGCATTTAAGAATTACCTCCTCTTAATTAAAAAAAATAAACAAAATTATTTTTATTCATTACGATGAGAAAGATAAAATTCGAGCAACAACAAATCTTCTGGTTGAGTTACTTTTAAATTATCACTTCTACCTTCCAGTAATTGTGGATGATAACCACAATATTCCAATGCCGAAGCATCATCTGTAATAATTGCTTTTTGTTCTAAAGCTTGAATCAAACAATTAGTGATTAAGGTCAAAGGAAAGAACTGAGGTGTCAATGCGTGCCATAAATTACTCCTATCAACAGTATAATTAATATTTATTGTTCCTTTGATTGAACATTTTATAGTATCTCTGACTGGTATAGCTAAAATACCTCCATCAGAAGACTGATGAGTATCAATAAAATGAATAATATTATCTAAATCAGAATGATGTAAACAAGGACGTACTGCATCATGAACCAATACCCAACAAGAATCTAATAATACATTATTTAATAAATAATGTAATCCGGCTAAAACAGAATAAGATCTTTGAGAACCACCAATAACTGTTTTAATAATAGAATTTTTTGAAATAGCTAATTCATAAAAAAAAATATCATTTTCACGCAATAAAACAATAATTTTTGAAATTCTTGAATTCTGCAGTAAAGTTGATAATGTATATTCAATAATTGTTTTTCCTGCTATTTTTAAATATTGTTTAGGATAGTTCACTTGCATTCTTCTACCAATACCAGCGGCAGGTACTAATGCAACAATTTGTGTTTTATGATGAGATATACGATGATACATGATTTTTAATTATTAATTTATTATAATCTACAATATTGTCATTATTAATAATATTATTGTGAAGAAAAAATTATTTTATGATGAATAATATTTTAATTAAATATTGCTGTTTTTTTATTAGACATAGCAGTTTCATTTACAATACGATAAAAAGATTCACCAGATTTAATCATAACAAGTTCAAAACGAGCTCTTTCTTCAATAACTTCAGATCTTTCTGCATTTAAATCATCCACTTCAGCAAATAAATATTTATTACGTGATTTTAACATTGTATTTAAACTTTCTAGAGATGAAATTTCATTTTTGATATTTATATAATCATAAATGCCATTTTTACCTAACCATAAAGAATACTGCAACCAAAATAAAACTATTAATAAGATAATTATAAATATACGCATGCAAAATCCACAAAATTTTAATTATCACTAAACAAGTAACTTAGGATGATGTTATTAATAAAAACATCATTCATAAAATATTAATTTATATAAAATTTATTTTTTTATAAAAAATAAATTTTATACTTTCATCTCAAAAATTATATTTATAATCTTAATAAAATTTTTTAATTAAATACTTAATATCACCAAAAAAATGAAACTGTATTATTAAATAAATTTTATAATATAATGAAATTTATTTATTAAATAATTATTTTAAATGATTTAAAAACCAGTTTATCAATAATTTTTTTTTATAAAAAATAAAAATTCTTAATAATCATTTTATTTTAGCATGATGATATATTGATAAATTGAAATTTAAAAAACATAATCATATGTATATTTTAAATATTAATTAAAATATTATAAATTAATAAAAAATATTTTTTATATCGAAGTTAACTATTCTAGATAAACAATTCATAAAATTATTATGACTTCTTATTTTTATAAAAATAAAAAGATAAATCATATTAATTTTAATATATTTTTTATTCCAGTTTTTTGTACTTTCACAAAAAACAGTATGCTTTCTGAATTATTTTGCAAGCATACATTTCAATTAAATGCATATATAATACTAAAAATACAAAATTAAAACATAGATAATATATAAAAATATTACAAAGAGATATATATATTATTAAGATATATAGAAATCATTTTTAAAATGATTATCTTTGTATTTAATATTTCTACGTATAATTTTTTTAAAAAAATTACTATTTATTAGTAAACTACTGCTCTAAATTTTAAGATTAATTTATATAGTCATGTTTTAAATATATAGAATTTGTTTTATTAGAAATAATAATATATAAAAATATCACAAAAGATACATGAATGGTACATAAATCAAATTTTTAAATTATTGAAAAATAAACTAATAATTCAATTGTGAGTTTTTTACATTATGAAATAATTTAATAATTTATTATGTATTATAATTTAAACATATTAAAAAAATATAAATTTTTAATTTAATACAAAATTTTGTTTATTATACGACAATATGATTATTTATGAAATCTTACATTTTTAATTTGATTTTTTAATTTTTGTCCTGCTCTAAATGTAACTACTCGACGAGCGCTAATGGGGATGCTTTCACCAGTTTTTGGATTTCTACCTGGACGTTGAGTTTTATTACGTAAAGAAAAATTACCAAATCCTGAAAGTTTTACCTGCTCACCATTTTCTAATGAAAAACGAATTTTTTCAAAAAATAAATTTACAATATTTTTTGCATCACATTTTTTTATGCTTAATTTTTTAAATAAATCTTCTGATATTTCAGATTTTGTGAGTGCCATATTACTCCCTCAAATATACTTTAAATCGTCGTTTTAATGCAGCAACACATTTATTAACAGTAGCCACAATATCTTTTTCTTCTAAAGTACGAACTGTATCCTGTAAGATGAAACTAATAGCAAGACTTTTATAACCGTTTGCTATACCTTTACCAGAGTACACATCAAATAAGTTTACATCAACTATATACTTTATATTAAGTTTTTTACATTCAGATAAAATATCTGCTGCAGGTATTTTTTTTGATACAATAATAGAAATATCTCTTCGATTAGAAGGAACTCTGGGAATCTTATTGACTGAAGGCATAGTACAATATTTAAACGTATCCCATAGTAATTCAAAAAAAAATGCTCTATTACATAACTTTAACTTATTTTCGATGCTAGGATGAATGGCTCCAAGATGTCCAATAACATGATCATTTAAATAAATTCGAGAACTTTGTCCAGGATGAAATACTGAAGAAACATGGTTTTTAAAAAAAATATTATCTAACTTACCTGTGAGTGATAAAATTGCTTCAAGATCACCTTTTACATCAAAAAAATCTACAAATCGTTGCTCTTGTGACCAATGTTCTTCATAACGATAACCAGTAACAATTCCACCCAACATAAATTCTTGACGCACACCATGCTCTGCATCTACGTCTGGCACAAATCTTAATCCAGTTTCAAATATACGAACACAATTTTGTTGACGATTTTGATTATACATTACTGTTGTTAGTAATCCTGGAAGTAAAGAAAGACGCATTTCAGACATATTAACGGAAATAGGATGAAGTAAAATCATTGCTTTTTCTTTTGGATATAATAATTTTTGAATTTTAGGATCAACAAAACTATAAGTAATAACTTCATTATAACCACGATCTATTAATAAAGTTTTAACTCTTTTTAAAGAAATGGTTGAATTAAAATTATGAACAGGCATAACTAAATTGATATTTAATGGTATATTTGGTATTTTTTGGTATCCATAAATACGGATAATCTCTTCAATTAAATCTTCTTCAATATGGATGTCAAATCTCCAAGATGGAACAGTAACTTTCCAAGAGTCCTTTTGATTTAATACTTGAAAACCTAAACATTTAAGAATTTTAGTAACCTGAATATTTGTAATATTATGACCAATTAAACGATTAATTTTTTTTTGAGTTAGTACAATATTTATTTTTTTAGGTAAATTTACTTGAGAAGTAACATTAATAATATCCCCAGCTTTTCCTCCACAAATATCAATTATCAATTTACTGGTTCTTTGAATAGCTTGATATTGTATTTCTGGATCCACACCTCGTTCAAAACGATGAGAAGCTTCAGTATGCAAACCATAATGACGAGCACGTCCAATAATAGATAATGGATTAAAAAAAGCTGATTCTAAAAAAATATTAGCAGTATATTTATTTATTCCGGAATATTTACCACCAAAAATACCAGCAATTCCTAAAACATTTTTCTCATCAGCAATTACTACAGTATCTTGATTTAAAATTATTTTTCGATTATCTAACAACACAAAACTTTCATTTAATTTTGCCATTCTGACAATTAAAGTCCCATGTAATTGATCTATATCATAAACATGTAAAGGTTGTCCGATCTCTAACAATACATAATTAGTAATGTCAACAATAGGATTAATAGTACGAATACCACTTCGATGTAATCTTTCTCTCATCCAAATAGGAATTTGGTTTTTAAGATTAATTCCTTTTATTACCCTACCTAAAAAACGGGGACAGGCATTCGGAACTGCAATATGAATTGGAACAATAATATTTTCAGTAACTTTTACTGATTCAATTTTCATTCTTTTCAATCTAATATTATTAATAGCACTAACATCACGAGCAAGACCTAAAATACTTAAACAATCAGCACGGTTAGGTGTTAAACTTAACTCAAAAATATAATCATCAAGTTGTAAATATTGCCGAATATTCATACCAATAGGAGCATCATAAGGCAACTGGATAATATCACTGCAATTATTAAAAATTCCTAATGTGGTATAAGAGCAAAGAATTCCTTCAGAGATCTTACCTCCTACTATTTTAACTTTTACCATAACATTATCAGGCAACACAGCACCAATCAGAGCAACAACTACTTTTAATCCTGTATGAAAACTTTTTACATTATCATAGACAATATTAACTAAATTATTGAAACCAATCTTAATTTTTATTAACAATAAGCTATTTATATTAGGATGTTTATGACATTCAATAATTTCACCAATTACTACACCTTGAAATTGACTTGCAACAGTTTTTACTTCCTTTATTTCTAAACCAGCCATTGTCATTTGGTCTGATAATTCCTGAGTATTAATTTCTGGGTTTACCCATTCACGTAACCAATATTCACTGAATTTCATTTAATAATCCTGTATTATCTAAATTGTTTAAGAAAACGAAGATCATTTTCAAAAAACATGCGTGAATCAGTTATCT
Source organism: Arsenophonus sp. (assembly GCA_031446145.1). GTDB lineage: Bacteria > Pseudomonadota > Gammaproteobacteria > Enterobacterales > Enterobacteriaceae > Arsenophonus. The sequence goes on from CP132903.1 coordinate 259,713, forward strand.
TATATCTTAACATTGTTAAACGTTCTATACCCATACCAAAAGCTAAACCTGCATATATATTATGATTGAGATTAACATTACGTAATACATTTGGATGTACCATCCCACAACCTAACACTTCTAACCATTTGCCATTGCTGCCCATCACATCAACTTCAGCAGAAGGTTCAGTAAATGGAAAATATGAAGATCGGAAACGTACTTGAATTTTTTCTTCAAAAAAATAATTTAAAAAAGCGTTTAATGTATCTTTCAAATTACTAAAATTGACATTCTTGTCAATAATTAAACCTTCTGTTTGATGAAACATTGGAGTATGTGTTTGATCATAATCATTGCGATATACACGACCAGATGAGATAATACGTATAGGAGGACGCTTTTTTTTCATTACTCGAATTTGCATACCAGAAGTTTGTGTTCGCAACAAAAGGCTATCACTAAACCAAAAAGTATCATGTGAAATACGAGCAGGATGATAAATTGGAATATTTAAAGCATCAAAATTATGATAATCATCTTCTATTTCAAAACCAGAAAAAACAGAAAAACCAAGTGCAACAAACCATTCTTCAATTATTTCAATTGTTTGATTTACTGGATGCAAACTACCATTTTTAGCAAAACGACCAGGTAACGAAACATCTATGTTTTCAAAAAATAACTGATTATTTAGTATATGATTTTCTAACTGCTGTTGTCGAACCTTTAATAATTTTTTTATTTCATTTTTAATCTGATGAATTTTTATAGTTACCAATAATCTCTCTTCTTCAGATAAATCTTGCAACATAGATAATTTTGATGTAAAATGACCTTTTTTTCCTAAAAACTCAACACGTACTGAATCTAAGGCAGCAAGATTTTGAGTTTTTTCTATAGCTTCCTTTGCTTTTGCAACTAACTCAGTAAGTTGTAACATCATTTCCTCATATTTTAAATATTTTTATTAAAATTATTTTTTAAATAAAATCAAAAGTAAAAGTTTTTTTATAACGCATATGCGACTTTATTTTTAACATATAAAATAACTTTTTATCTAATACATTAAGTTAATTATTTTTAGAATTTTTTATACATAGATAGCATTGATCTTTAATAAATTTATACATTCATATTTAAATAAATTTGATGTTATTAATATTTTTTTATTTAAAATAACATAATAGCTTTTAATTTTTATAAAATTAATATTTTTTATTAAAAAGAATGTTATGGATGAGAATTTATAATTCTGCATGGGAAAAATTGATAAAGTATTTTATATATTAATTTCGATCATTTTAAAAATCAATTTTTAAAAAATTGGTTTCTAACTTTAAAAATCAGAAAAATTTTATTAAATCTTTAACTTTTAAGAAATTTAGAAATGATCTTTTAAATAAAAATAAATATTTTTTTAATCAAATTAATAAATTTTATTTATTTTAAAAGATTTTATTCAAAAATTTTGCAAAAAAAATAAATATTATTAAGATATTTTTATATTAAGATTTAATATTAAACTACTTTTTTTATTTTACAAGAAATATAACAACATTTATTATCTTTTAGTCGTTTTTAATGATTTTTAAAAAATATATTTTTTATAAAAAATAGTATAAAATTTTGTAAGTAAAAATATTATTTTTTTAAAATTTATTAAAATAAATTTTACAATTTTTAGTATTCTTCATAACCATATATCACAACTAACAAACATAATAAATTTATAATAACTTTTTAAGTTTTTAAAAAGTGATATTTTAATGCAGATTTAAAAAATAAAATAATCAAAAAACAACATTTTATATATTTTAACAATAATATAAATAACTTTTTTAAACATTAAATAAAAACTACCAATAATATAAACAGAGAAAAATAATCATTTTATGTTTCTTCTAATGCAGTTTTTGCTCTTGTAATTAATCCTAAAAAACCTATTTTATCAAAAATAGCAATATCAGATAATATTTTACGATCAATTTCAATAGAAGATCTTTTTAAACCATTTATAAAAGAACTATACGATAAACCATGTTGTCTTGCAGCAGCATTAATACGTACAATCCATAATTTACGAAATTGTCGCTTACGCTGACGACGATCACGATATGCATATTGCCCCGCTTTAATTACTGCCTGCAAAGCAACTTTATAAACACGTGATCGAAGACCATAATAACCTTTTGCTTGCTTTAATATTTTTTTGTGACGAGCTCTAACTACTACGCCTCTTTTTACATGAGCCATTTTAATTTCCCTAATGTACTTTAAAAATGAAATTTTATAAATTTCAAGCTAATAATCAAAACTTATACATATGGCAAAGAAGTAATAATCAAATTTAAATCACCTTTTGATACCATAGTTTTTGCTCGTAAATGACGTTTACGCTTAGTTGATTTTTTAGTCAAAATATGACGAAGATTAGCTTGTTTATGTTTAAAATTATTACCTTTTGCAGTTTTTTTAAAACGTTTTGCTACACTACGCACTGTTTTCATTTTTGGCATTTTAATATCCATTACGCGTAATTAATTGTATCAACATACATCTTGATTTATTAATTTTTATCTAAAAAACATTATTTTTTTGGAACTAAAACCATAATCATTTGACGAGCTTCTATTTTTGTTGAAAAAAATTCAACAACGGAAAGTGCATTTAAATCATTTTTTATGCGATTTAACATATTAATACCAATCTGTTGATGAACAATTTCACGCCCACGAAAACGTAAGGTAATTTTTACTTTATCCCCACTTTCCAAAAATCGCATAAGATTACGTAATTTCACTTGGTAATCAGCTTCATCTGTCCCAGGACGAAATTTGATTTCTTTTAATTGAATTACTTTTTGTTTTTTTTTCTGCTCTTTTAGTAATTTGCTCTTTTCATAAAGAAATTTACCATAATCCATAATACGACAAACTGGCGGATCGGCATTGGGGCTGATTTCCACTAAATCAAAACCGGCTTGGTCAGCTTTCAAAAGCGCTTCTTTTAAACTAAAGAGACCGAGTTGTTCACCATTAACATCAGTTAAACGAACTAAAGTGGCTTTAATCTCCGTATTGATACGATTTTGACGAATCGTATGTGTTCTTCTTCCAACTTTAATATTTTATTTCCTCCAATTGATACATACTACGAGTTTTAATTTCATGAAGAACTCGTTTTTTAAATTCTGTAATATTGAATGTGCCTAAATTTTTTCCATTACAAGTTCGAACAGACACTTGTTTTAATTTTACTTCTTTATCACCACAGATTAACATATAAGGTACACGACGCAAAGTATGCTCACGAATTTTAAAAGCTATTTTTTCATTTCGTAAATCTGCTTTTACACGAATGCCGACATTACACAATGTTTTTAGTATTTTTTTTACAAAATTAATCTGTTTATCTGTAATACTAATTATAATAATTTGTAATGGTGCTAACCATGTTGGGTAAAAACCACCATATTGTTCAGTTAAAATTCCAATAAAACGTTCAAGTGAACCTAAAACAGCACGATGTATCATTACAGGAATTTTACGTTCATTATGTTCATCAATATAAAAAGCATTTAAAAAATAAGGCAAGGAAAAATCGAGTTGTACAGTACCACATTGCCATGCTCGATCTAAACAATCATAAAGAGTAAATTCAATTTTAGGACCATAAAATGCGCCTTCTCCTTTTTGATAAGTAAATGGAATATTTTCTAATGCTTTAGCAAGATCTAATTCTGCACGATCCCATTGCATATCAGTCCCTATGCGTTTTTTTGGTCGAGTGGATAATTTAACGGTAATTTTTTTAAATCCAAATATTGAATAAATATCATAAATCATTTTAATACAATTTTTTACTTCACCTACAATTTGTTGTTCAGTGCAAAAAATATGAGCATCATCTTGAGTAAAACCACGAACTCGCATGAGACCGTGTAAGGCACCTGATGGCTCATTACGATGACAACTTCCAAATTCCGCCATACGCAATGGTAAATCACGATAAGACTTTAATCCTTGATTAAAAATTTGTACATGTTCTGGACAGTTCATGGGTTTTATACAGTACTCACGATTTTCAGAAGAAGTAACAAACATATTTTCTTTATAATTTTCCCAATGACCTGTTTTTTCCCAAAGTATACGGTCCATCATTAAAGGAGTTTTGACTTCTTCATATTGATATTCATATAATTTACTGCGAATCATTTTTTTTAATTCAAGAAATATAATCCACCCATTATTATGCCAAAATGTCATACCTGGCGCTTCATCTTGTATATGATATAGATCAAGTGCTTTAGCAATTGTGCGGTGATCTCTTTTTTTTGCCTCTTTTAAAGATGATAAATAAAAATCCAATTCTTTTTGATTAGACCAAACTGTCCCATAAATTCTTTGCAACATTTTATTATTTTTATTACCGCACCAATACGCACCAGCTACTTTTTGTAACTTAAAATAATTACAAAAACATATATTAGGTATATTAGGTGCACAAGAAATATCAACATATTCTTGATAATAAGAAACTTCTAAACAACTTTTTTTATTATAGTTTGCTTCTAAAAATTCAATTTTATAATTTTCATTTCTAGCTAAAAAAATATTTTTTGCTTCTTTCCAACTGACTTTTTTTTTAATTATTTTATATTTTGTTTTTACTAATTCATGCATCCTTTTCTCAATTTTTTCCAAATCTTCTTCTATTAAAGAATACTCAAGATCAATATCATAATAAAAACCGTTTTTTATGATATTATAACTACCCATCTTAACGCTAGGCCACAATTGTTTTATAGCCTGTCCTAGCAAAAAAATACATGATTGACGAATAATCTTTAATCCTTCTTTATCTTCACTGGTAATAATCGATACTTTAGCATTTTTATCAATAGTATAACTAGTATCAACAAGTTTGCCATTCACAAAACCACCGATACATTCCTTTGAAAGGATTACACTAATATCATTAGCAATATCCATAACTGAAACAGAATCTTTGTATTCACGTTGATTACCATTAAGAAGAGTAATAATTGGCATTAAAAATCCTTTATTTACAATAACAAGTCATAAAGATTCATATGTTTGATTTTTTTAAAAAAATATAAATTTTTTTATGTTTTTAGATTATTTTATAGCATTTATGATATATCATATCACTTAATTATAAAAAATTGTATTTTACAATGCATTGGTAAACTCCAAATAACAATAAATTTGATTTTTATCATCTTGTGTTTTATACACATAATTTACTTTTAATAAAATTTTTATATTTATTTTAAAATAAACTAAAAAAGCATTTTTATTTTTAGAAAAAGTATTTTAAGAAATTTAGTTTACATTTTACTTACTATAATATTCTAATATATCAAAAATTAAAAATATTTAGAAAATGTATTACAAATAACTCTGCTATTATTTATTCTACTATTATTTATATTAATTGATATCTTATATCTTAATCAAACAAAAAAATATTAAATAAAAAAATAAAAAAGAAGATCTCTAATGTTATTTTTTTAAAAATTATTATAATGACAATAACGACAATAATTTTCTTAAAACATATTTTGAAATTAATCAATTTTATTTTGTATAAAAAAGAAAAATTAATAAAATTTATTTAAAATACAAAACGTACTTTATATAATGCATCAAGTATTTTATAAAATTTATTTAATGATAATAAATAATTGTCATAATTTCATGTATTATAAATTATTTTTTACTAAATCATTCGAAATAATGTTAACTTTTTAAATATTCATTTTATATTATTTTCTTAAAAATAAATAATAAAAATTTTAATTGTAATTTTAGAATAAAAATATGAGTATAAACTTGAATGATTAATTACATAATATTACACACGCATTGCAATGCAATCTTTAAAATGTTCTCATCATTATAAATTATTGTTTATTTCAAAAACAAAAAGTTAATTTAATGTTAATAATTCATGAAAATGTTATAAACAAAATCATACATTTTTTTAAAATTCATAATATTTTTTGCATTTTTTTATTTTTAAATTCATAACTATATAACATTTATTAAATTAAAAAAACAAAAAATACATAATGCACTTTATAAAAACAAAAATTTTTCATTTAATATATTTATTTGTAAATTTTTAATAATTTAAAAAACTTGTTAAATTTTAATACATTTAAATATAGTCAAAATTTACTGATAAAACAGTATACTTGGAACAATTTTGATATCTACTGAAAAACTAAAAAAAATAAACTATCATAATATAAAAATTAAATATAATTTATTTTAAAATAAAATAATGTATACTTTATTAATATTAATATACATATCATATAATTTTTTATATAATTCTTACTTAACGAAAATTTAGTTTTTAAATTTAAAATTTAAAAATATTTATGAAAAAAAAAACAAACAATTTTTTTAAAAAATTTATCAGTTTATTAATGTTTACTGTAATATTTTTTATAAACACAACGGTAAATGCAAAAAAATTTACTGTCATCACTACTTTTACTATTATTCAAGACATTGCACAAAATATAGCAGGCAATGCAGCAAATATTCAATCTATTACAAAACCCGGAGCAGAAATTCATGAATATCAACCAACTCCAAAAGATATTTTAAAAGCACATAATGCTGATTTAATTTTATGGAATGGATTAGGACTTGAAAAATGGTTTTATCGTTTTTTTGAAAATTTCAATGGTATTCCTGCTGTTACTGTTACTAAAGGAATACAATTAATGCCAATCAGAGAAGGAGGGCACAAAGGAAATCCTAATCCTCATGCTTGGATGTCTCCAAAAAATGCATTGATATATATAGAAAATATTCGTAAAGCATTTATTAAATACGATCCTAAAAACATAGATATATATAACAACAATGCAACAATATATGCTAATAAAATAAGAGAAATTGATGCACCATTACGTAAAAGACTTATAAAAATTCCAAAAGAAAAACGTTGGTTAGTTACCAGCGAAGGTGCTTTTAGTTATCTGGCTCATGATTATAATTTCAAAGAAGCTTATCTATGGCCAATTAATGCTGAAGAACAAACTTCTCCACAACAAGTACGTAAAGTTATTAATATTGTAAAAAAATACAATATTCCTGTTGTTTTCAGCGAAAGTACTGTCTCTGATAAACCAGCAAAACAACTTAGTAAGGAAACAAATGCTAAATACGGAGGCATACTGTATGTGGATTCTCTATCTAAAAGTGATGGTCCAGTACCAACATACATAGAACTATTAAAAACAACTGTTGATACTATTGCAAAAGGTTTTGGCAAATAATTATGCATTATGATAAACCTCATTTAATCATCGATAACATTACTGTCAAATACAATAACTCACATATTGCTATTTATGATGCTAACCTGAATATCACTGGTGGTTCAATTTGTGCATTAGTAGGAATAAACGGTAGCGGGAAATCAACACTATTTAAAACAATAATGGGCTTAATAAAACCAACAAAAGGATCTGTAAAATTAAACAACAACAAAATAAAAAAAGCTCTTAAAAAAAATATTATTGCTTATGTACCACAAACTGAGGAAATTGATTGGAATTTTCCTGTTTTAGTATCTGATGTAGTAATGATGGGCCGATACGGAAAAATGGGAATTTTAAAAATTCCAACAAAAAAAGATAAAACAATTGTTGCTGATGCATTAAATCGGATTGGTTTAACAGGTTTAGAAAAAAGACAAATAGGTGAACTATCTGGGGGACAGAAAAAAAGAGTTTTTCTTGCACGGGCCCTTGCTCAACAAGGCAAAGTATTATTATTGGATGAACCATTTACTGGAGTAGATGTTAACACAGAAAACTCAATTATTGATCTTTTGCGTGTATTGCGCAGCAATGGCTATTTAATTTTAGTCTCTACCCATAATTTAGGAAGCGTTCCTGAATTTTGTGATCAAGTTATTTTAGTAAATCGTACAATATTAGCTAGTGGTCCGATTGAAACTACTTTCACAAAAAAAAATCTTCAACTCGCTTTTGGTGGTGTTTTACGCCATATTCACCTTTCTGGTACAGAACTGCATGATGATGACGATCCTCGTTCATTAACTGTAATTACTGATAATGAAAAAGCAGCAGTGTTTTATGGACATCACGAAGAAATATCTATCATTAAAAAAAACCATAGGACAACATAAAACATGTTAAATTTGTTACTAGAACCTTTTGAATATAACTACATGGTTAAAGCAATTTTAATCAGTGGTATTGTTGGAGTAGTTTGTGCTTTTCTTTCTGCTTATCTAATGTTAAAAGGATGGTCCTTAATGGGAGATGCTCTTTCTCATTCAGTTGTCCCTGGTATCGCTGGAGCTTATGCTCTTTCTCTTCCCTATTCTTTAGGTGCATTTTTTAGCGGTATTCTGGCTGCACTGGCAATAACATTAATACGTCATATCTCTAATCTTAAAGAAGATGCGATTATCGGTTTTATTTTTTCTACATTTTTTGCTTTAGGATTATTAATCCTTTCATTAAATCCTACATCAGTAAATGTACAAACTATTATTTTTGGTAATATTTTGGGTATTGCTAATGAAGATATTATACAAATCTGGATTATTGCAATAATCTCATTTATTGTGTTAATTTTTATATGGAAAAATTTATTAGTGGTATTTTTTGATGAAAACCATGCTCGTTCTATTGGATTAAATCCATTAAAACTAAAAATTATTTTTTTTATATTATTAACTGCATGTACGGTTACTGCTTTGCAAGCAGTAGGATCAATACTTGTTATTGCAATGGTAATTACACCTGGCGCAACAGCTTACTTACTTACAGATCACTTTAATCGATTACTGCTTATTGCGATAATCATTGGATTCATATCTAGTACTGTTGGTGCTTATACCAGTTATTTTATAAACGGAGCTACAGGTGGAATTATTGTTATAATACAAACTATAATATTTCTTTTTGCTTTCTTTTTCGCACCAAAATATGGTTTGTTTATTAGATACATAAAAAGAAATACAAAAATTATAAATGTTATAACGTCTTCAAAAAAAATAAGTTGCAATGAATGAATTTATAGAATTATTGGTAATACCTTTTACTTTTTCTTTTATGCAAAAAGCTATTATTAGCGCATTAATTACTGGATCAGTATGCGCTATACTATCCTGCTTTTTAGTCTTAAAGGGGTGGTCTTTAATGGGAGATGCTATCTCTCATGCTGTATTACCTGGGATAGTTCTCGCTTTTTTAATTGGTATCCCTTTAGCTTTTGGAGCTTTTTTATCAGGATTTTTTTGTTCTTATGCAACTGGTTATCTAAAAAATAATAGCCGAATCAAAGAGGATACCATAATGGGTATAGTATTTTCTGGCATGTTTGCTTTAGGGCTAGTAATGTTTACGCGCATTGATACGGATCAACATCTTACCCATATTCTTTTTGGTAATATATTAGGAATCAACAAGATTGAATTCCAACAAATACTCTGGATATCTGGATTGAGTGCTGTCATTATTTTATTAAAACGTAAAGATTTTTTAATTTATTGTTTTGATCCTACTCAAGCAAAAATTGTTGGTTTATCTATTGAAGTCTTGCATTATTGCTTTCTTTCTCTATTGTCTTTAATTATTGTAGCGTCTTTACAAGCAGTTGGTATTATTGTTGTTATTGCTATGCTGATTTCTCCTGGTATTATTGCTTTTACTCTATGCAAAAACTTCAATAAAATGATAATTATAGCTATTATTGTTTCTATAACCTCTTCTTTTGTAGGTACCATTATTAGTTTTTATATTGATGGTGCTACAGGTCCTTGCATCGTAATTACTCAAGCTATATATTTTATAATTTCATTAATATATAATTATATTAAAAAAATATATTATCGTTCTATTCTAGATCGCATAAAAAATCTTTAATAAAAGGGATAGAGTAAACAATCTATAAAAGTAGTTATAATCATAACTACTTGATAAAATAAAAAAATCTTACAAAACTCACAAAATTCTAATGAAATATTTTTTTAAAAACATTAAAAAAATAGAAAGATAAAAATTGTTAAACGAACACTGCTTTTATACTGATAATGATGTTTTACTTGTTGTTATACAATAGTTGCTGCATAATTAAAACAATTAATTTCACGTATTCATAATAATAAATATTTTTGATATTTATTGATTAGTATTTACCAATAACCTAAATATTTCCACCACAACCCACCAAATACAATCCATATAAAAAGATTACATAAGCTTAATATAAAACCTATCTTCCACCATTCGGATAAAGTAGCATAACCTGAACCGAAAATAATTGGCGCACTACCTGTAGCATAATGTGTTAGAGACATCATTAATGATGAACAAAAAGCTAAAATCAAACCTAACAACATAGGAGGAGCACCCAATGTTAATCCCGCAGTAAAAAATGCCGCTAACATTGCCATAATATGAGCTGTAGTACTAGCAAAGAAGTAATGTGAATAAACATATATTAATACTAATAATAAAGTTCCTAGAACCCAATTGAGACCCATATGACTAATAATACTACCCACTGTTTGTGAAAACCAGTAAATCAATCCAAGCTTGCTTAAAAAAGTAGCCATCATAACTAATGCGGCAAACCAAGTAATTGTATCCCAAGCTCCTTTAGTCTTTAAAATATCATCCCATTCTAATATTCCAGTACAGAGTAAAACAGAAATCCCGATTAATGCAGCTACTGTTGGATTAATACTAAACGCATTACCAAAAATAAAAGCAGGTATATCAGCCCACATCAACAATAATATAAAAAATATCATTAAAGTCGTTATTTCTGCTCTTGAGATAGCTCCTAACTGCTTTATTTTTTTTCTAGCAAAAATTTGAGCGTCTGGTGTTACTTTAATTTCAGGAGGGTAGATCCAATAAATAATTAATGGCATTACAAACAATGAAATAACACCGGGAATAAAAGCAGCTATAGCCCACATTCCCCAAGTAATTTCGAACACAGGAACAGTATTTGCCATGATTAAACTAACAATCAATGGATTTGGCGCTGTTGCAGTAATAAACATAGCTGATGTAATAGGATTAATATTAAAATTAGTTAATGCAAGATAACGTCCAATTTTTTTTGAAGTAATTGATTTTGGTTTAGAACCAAAACTATCTGCAATAGAACACATAATTGGATGTATTATTCCACCGCCACGTGCTGTATTACTTGGTGTTACTGGAGCTAATATTGTTTCTGCAATTACTAAAGAATAAGCAATACCTAAAGTTTTTTTTCCAAATAAAGAAATAAAATAATAACCAATACGTGCACCTAATCCTGTCTTATTTAGACTAACAGAAATCATGATAGAAATGCCAATTAACCAAATTAATTGATTAGAAAATCCGCTTAGAGCATCATTAATTGCCTGCGTTGCATTATTGGGATTAGTTACACCAGTTATAGCAATTAAAGTAATAGCTATAATTGAAATTGCTCCTATTGGTAATATTTTAAGTATAATAGATAATATAGTACCAATGAAAAGAGCAAATAATTGCCATGCATGAACATCTACTCCCTGAGGAGCAGGAACAATAAACCAAATTATAAAAATAATTCCAATAACAATAATAGTTGATAAAAATTTTAACGGAATAAATTTATACATATTTTATCCAAAAAATAAATTAAAATACATGTATATGATATTAAAATATGTGACTTTATGTAACCTTATAAAATAACATGGACTATATTATTATATTTACTTTTTGCTTTAAAAAAAGTAATTTTTGCAATATCACATAAAAGTAATAAAGATTTTTATAGTATTTTTTATATCCATTCAGTATGCATAGCAGTTTTCTTTTCTATATGAAAATAAGTATGAGCACCAAAATAATCACGTTGCGCTTGAATTAAATTAGCTGACAAAAAAGGAGTGCGATAATTATCGTAATATGAAATAGCAGCTGTTAACGCAGGTAATGGTATACCATGTGTTATACCAAGACAGACTATATCACGCAATGATTCCTGATATTTATCAATAATTTTTTTAAAATAAGGAGATAACATTAAATTTACTAAACATGAATTTTGATAATAAGCATTGCTAATTTTTTGTAAGAATTGCGCTCTAATAATGCAACCAGAACGAAAAATTTTTGCAATATCACCATAATTTAATTGCCATTTATATTTATCTGATGCTATTTTTAATTGATAAAATCCCTGTGAATAAGCAATAATTTTCCCTACATAAAGCGCTTGACGAATTTTTTCAATAAAAATTTCTTTATTTCCTGTAAATTTAACATTACATGGACCAGTTAATATTTTTGATGCTCCTAATCTCTGTTCTTTTAAACAAGAAATATAACGAGCAAATAAAGATTCCGCAACAAGAGTAGAAGGAATTTCTAATTCTAAAGCATTTTGACTAGACCATTTCCCTGTTCCTTTACTAACTGCAACATCTAAAATAAGATCTATTAAATAAATACCATTTTTTTCTTTTTTACGAAAAATATCAGCTGTAATTTTAATCAAATAACTATTTAATTCACCTTTATTCCATTCACTAAAAACATCAGCTAATTTTTCATTATCTAAATTTAATATATTTTTTAATATCGAATACGCTTCAGCAATAATTTGCATATCACAATACTCTATAGCATTATGAATCATTTTTACATAATGACCTGCACCATCAGAACCAACATAACTTAGGCACGCTTCACCATTAACTTTAGCTGCTATTTTTTGAAAAATAGGTTCAATTAAATTAAAAGCTTCTTTTTGTCCTCCAGCCATAATAGATGGACCTTTTAATGCACCCTCATAACCTCCAGAAATTCCCATACCAATAAAATTAATTCCTTTTTTAGAAAGCTCTTGATTACGACGAATCGTATCTTTAAAATAAGCATTTCCTCCATCCATTAGAATATCATTCTTATTTAAATAAGGTATTAATGAAATAATCATTTCATTTGTAATATTTCCAGCTTTTAACATCAATAAAATATAACGTGGTTTTTTTAATGAAAGAACAAATTCATTAATCTGATAAAAAGGAAATAACTGTTTACCTGTATTTTCTTTAATGATTTTATCAGTTTTTTCCCTAGAGCGATTAAATATCGACACAGAATAACCGTGATTGGCAAGATTAAGTGCTAAATTACATCCCATTACACCCATACCAATTAAACCTATTTGTTGCTTTACCATAAAATAAACTCATCTTTTAATTATATAAAACATTAAATAAATATTTAAGCATACAAAATTTATAATAAATTATTCTTTTATCTTTATTTTTTATCTATACTTTATTTCTTATAGAAGTTAAACATTTATCTATAAAATATCAATATTTTTTATAATAAATATTTTTTTAGTGTTTAATAAATCTATGATAATTTTTATGCAATTATATTATTGAGAAATGACTAAAATGAGCATCTATGAACAAAAAATAAACAAAAAATATTTAATAGTTTGCTGATTTTATTTTTTATTCTCAAAACAAATATTGTTATATTATAAATATTTACACTTAAATGATATTACATTTCAAAAAAATATTCTATATACATTATATAATTTTGAAAATAAATTTCTATAGCCAGGCCAGGATTTGAGACCAATTTTTCTTATTTCTAATAAATCCTTAATATTAATTAAATGTGTTATTAATACAACTGCATTAACCAAATTAATAAAAACATTCTTGTTTATATTAAACTATAAATAATATTTTTTCGTAGATTAAAAAAACAATACGCATAATATAAAATATTAATATTTTTACGGCCTTCCGCGATTTATTTGCAGAAAAAATAAAATAAAACCATTATTATATAATAATATGAATAGATATTTAAAACAACAAAAAATATTATTTAATATAAATCATAAAATTTAATATATAAATATCCATAAAATATGTGATAAACTTTAAAAATCATAAATTGATAAAATCAAATTAATATAATTTATTAAATTAACCATTAACCATATGTTCATTTAAAAAATATGCAAATCAAAAATTTAATTTTATATATCAATCCTTTTTTGTATGATAAATAATATTAAAAATAAAGTTTTCATATTCTAATCAATATTTTATAGTAAATTGTAGAAACATAATATTTTTTAATATTATCAATGCTATAAATTTATTTGAAAAATAAAAATTATTGAAAATATTGTAGATATATTCTTTATAAAAATATATACTTATTATCTTAAAACATAACTAATTCGACTTTTATTTTATGATGTTAAAAAATAAAGTTAAAAATGATTTTAAGCTATGAAAAACCGTCAATATTTTTTTCATCTTCACTAATTTTGCTTCCTACTGCACTTTTTTGATTATTATATTTTGCATTTGGTCGAAGATGATACGGACGTTCAGCAAAACCTGATAAACATTCAAAACTTAATGCCCCAATAATCATTCCTGGTTTTAATGCTAATGGCAATTTACCTGCATTATAAAATTCTAATACAAGATTTCCAGACCAACCTGGATCAACACGATGAGAAGTAACATGAACCATTAATCCTAAACGAGCAAGAGAAGATCGACCATCTAACCAACCAACAATATTGTTAGGTAAACAAATTTTTTCTAAAGTAACTGCTAATACTAATTCAGTAGGATGTAAAAAAAATGCATTATCATATTTTAATGTAATTTCGCTGCTCATAATTTGATCCAAAACAGCATTGACTTCATTTTTTTTACCACTAAGATCAATATAAGGTACTTTATATCCTTTAAATGCTCGAAATTTATTTCCTAAACAAATATCAACAGTCGCTCCATTAATACGTTCAATTGATGGCCGTGGTTCAATGATTATTTTTTTTTTATTTAGCCAATTAACTATGTCACGATCACAAAGGCGCATTTTTTATCCTGTTAAGTAAGATATTAATTTTAGAAAAAAAATTATTGACAAAACTCTCTTATTTTAGCTTTTAAAATATCAATTGCTATCCGATTTTTCCCTCCCCTAGGAATAATAATGTCTGCATATTGTTTTGATGGTTCAATAAATTGAAGAAACATTGGACGTACTGTTTGCGTATATTGTTTAAGAATAGAATCTAAAGTTCTTCCTCGTTCATGAACATCTCTTTTAATGCGTCTTACTAAACAAATATCTAAAGGTGTATCAACATAAATTGCAAAATCTAATTTGTCACGCAAACGTTTATCAGTTAATAACAAAATACCTTCAAGAATAATCACTTTTTTGAAGTAAAAAAAATTGTTGTATTTTTACGCGTATGATTAGTGTAGTCATATTGTGGTAAATGAATACCTTTACCTATTTTTAGTAATTGTAAATGATGAAACAAAAGATCATGATCCATAGAATTAGGATGATCATAATTTACCTTGCTTTTTTCTTCCATAGTCATTTTATCTTGACTTTTATAGTAACAATCCTCATCAATTATGCCAATGTTATTATCGCCTACTTTATTAAGTAATTCATGGTAAAGAGTTTTTGCAATAAGACTTTTTCCAGATGCTGAAGGACCTGATATTCCCACAATAGTGCATTGATGTACTACTTTAGACATTTTAAAAAACCTTTTTCAAAAAAAAGTACAATATGTTTTTATATAGTAATAATTATATAAAATCTTTATGTTATCTTTTATATGTATTTGATAATCTTTTAAATAAAATTAAGTAAAATACTGTTAATTATATATACATATCACCTAATATAGATAGTGTCATAACATTTTGCCTAATAATAGATAATGTCACAACATTATAAGAAACATATTATCTATAATAAAAAATATTTTGAATATAAAAATTATAAATATAATACATCCTATACGATATCTTAATAGTTTTTTTACATAAAAAAAGTAAATAACTTTAATCATTGTAATTTATGTAATGGAATTATAACCTAAACATTAAGAATGTCATATTAAAATATTATTTATTAAAAAATACAAACACATATTTTCTTAATATAAGAATATTAATAAATATTTTTATATTATTTTCTTAAAAAAGAATGAAAACATAATTTCATAAAAAATAATTTTTATTATTATAATATTTATAAATTTTAAAAATTAATATTGTATTCATAAAAACATCAAACCCCATTTAAATCTTTGAAAAATCTAGATTTATTTTTATTACATAATTATATGAAAAATATTTTTTATGCTTATTAAATATATTATAACTTTTAAAAAAAATAAAAACAATTCTATTGATGATAAAAAAAAAATTATATATACTTTTCAAATATTCCTTTTACTTTTTACTTTTTATAAATGATATCATGCACTTAATAAGTACCAACGTTTTTGCTGTGATACAAAATTTTTTTAAAGTTTTGAAATACTCTTTAATAGAATTAACAACAGTCTATCATGCCAATATATTTAGATAGTTTTTAACTATATTTTTAAATTATTATTTTAAATAAAATATTGTTGTCATTAATTAACAATCAAAAAAAATAATCATAGATTTATCATATTTATATCTACTTGAAGATAAATAAAGACAATTACACAAATTAATAACGATCAAATTCTATTATGTATAAAATCGCGAACAAACTTTTAGTTACTTGTGCTTTACCTTATGCTAATGGTGCAATTCATCTTGGTCATATGTTGGAACATATTCAAGCAGATATTTGGGTACGTTTCCATCGTATGAGTGGAAAAGAAGTTTATTTTATCTGTGCCGATGACGCGCACGGTACCCCGATCATGCTTAAAGCCCAAAAATTAAAAATAGAACCAGAAGTAATGATTAACAAAATAAAAAAAGAACATGAAAAAGATCTTGCAGATTTTTTTATTAGTTATGATAATTACCACTCAACTCATAGTATAGAAAACAAAACATTCTCTGAAAGAATTTTTTTAACATTAAAAAAAAATGGCTATATAAAAAGTAAAATAATTGCACAACCTTATGACCCTATAAAATGTCTTTTCCTTCCAGATCGATTCATTAAAGGAACTTGTCCAACATGTTCTGCAGATCATCAATATGGCGACAATTGTGAGTTATGTGGTGCTACTTATAGTGCGACAACACTTATTAATCCATATTCAGTTATTTCTGGTGCAACTCCTGAAATACGTAACACAAAACATTTTTTCTTTGATTTACCAGCATTTAGCCATATATTGCAAAATTGGACGAAATCAAATGCGTTACATAAACATGTTCAGAACAAAATACAGGAATGGTTTAAAAGTGGATTACAACCATGGGATATCACTCGCGATGCCCCTTACTTTGGTTTTAAAATACCAAATGAAGAAAAAAAATATTTTTACGTCTGGTTAGATGCACCTATAGGATATATCAGCACATTTCAAAATCTATGTAATAAAAAAACAAACATTGATTTTAATACTTATTGGAAAAAAAATACGACTACTGATCTTTATCATTTTATTGGTAAAGACATCATATACTTTCATACTTTATTTTGGCCAGCAATATTAGAAGGTATAAATTATCGTAAACCTACAAATATACTAGTTCATGGTTATTTAACGATAAATGGCGCTAAAATGTCAAAATCACGCGGTACTTTTATCACTGCACGTTCTTATTTAGATCACTTTGATCCTGATTGTTTACGATACTATTATGCAGCTAAATTGTCATCGGGTATTAATGATATTGATCTGAATTTAGTTGATTTGGTCCATACTGTAAACAGTTATATAGTTAATAAAGTCGTCAATATAGCAGCACGGAATGCTGGATTTATTAATCAACTATTTCATGGTAAATTATCATCTCGTCTTGCAGAACCAGCTATTTATGCAAAATTCATTTCAGAAGAAAAAAAAATTGGACAAGCATATTCTGATCGTGAATATAATAAGGTAATTCATCAAATCATGCTTCTTGCTGATTTAGCTAATCGGTATATTGATAATCAAGCACCTTGGATTCTTGCTAAAAAAGAAAAAAAAGAAGAAGAATTACACGATATATGCTCTATGGGGATTAATTTATTTCGTGTATTAATGACTTATTTAAAACCTGTACTACCAGGATTAACTAGTCGTGTAGAAAAATTTTTAAATATTTCACTCCAATGGAAAGACATAAAAAATCCTTTGTTAAATCATAAAATCAATCCATTCAAAAAACTATTTCGACGTCTTGATATAAATCAAGCAACTGCAATACTGACGCGACCTTCAAAAGAAGATATTAAATAATATTTATATTGATCATATTACGCAATAATAATTTTTATATTTTTAATATATAAAAAAGCATCTTATAGTCAGAAAATAAAAAAATAAAAAATTATTTTTTAATAAAAAATAATTATATAAAGTGTTTTACGAGATATTATAAATATTAAAAAGTTTTAGACAACTGATTAAATACAAATTTACTTATCAGATTTTTATTAAGCATATATTACATTTAATTATCGATGTTATATTCTGCAATAATATTTTATATAATACATAAAAACGCTTAACTTTTATTTATATAAACAAAAATATAAAAATATTTAAATGTAAATATATAATATTTTAATAAAACAATTAATGTTCAATTTTTTAATTTAATATTTATAACATCTACTTAAATATTTATTATATTAAATTTAAAAAATTAAAAATCTTCTATTAAATCTAATTTAAAATTTATACTAATTTAAAATATTTAAATTACAAAAATAATTTTTTGTTCTTTTATTAACTAATTATATAATTTTTTTTAGCAAAAAAATAATCATTATAACAAAATTAATATTTTTATAATTATTTTAATAAAAAAATACAAATAAATTTAATCATTTATATTTTCATAAATATAAAATAATAAATATGTCAATTAATATTTTTTTTATAAAATTCCCATGTTTAGTAACTTAAAAATTTCTCAAATATCCAAAAAAAAATTACAAACGCATATTATTTATTAATAAATAATATGACAATAAAAATATTATAATCATTCATTTAATAATTTAAAAGATTTATAAAACATATCTTTATGAAAAAATATGACCTTTGAAAAACTATTTATAAGAAATTCTTGAATATATAGAGATACAGTGTAAATTATATTATCTAGAAAATAACAGCATTTTCATAAATTTATTGACTTTATTTTAATATAAAAAACATAATTTTTTAATAAAAAATTACTTTAGTTAATTGCGTAAACGAGAAACATTGCGCAAAAATTCTTGACGAGTATCGTGACTAGATTTAAACAAACCACCAAGAGATGTTGTCATAGTACTACTGGTCATATCATGGATACCTCTAGCTTTAACACAATAATGAATAGCATCAATAGAAACAGCAACGTTAATAGTATTTAACAATGTCTGTAATGCAATTAATATTTGTTGTGTTAAACGTTCTTGGACTTGTGGTCTATTAGAGAAAAATTGAACAATACGATTAATTTTTGATAATCCAATTAGTTTATCTTTTGGAACGTAAGCAACAGTTGCTGTTCCATCAATTGTAATAAAGTGATGTTCACAAATACTTGTAAGTGTAATATAACGTACAGTAACCATTTCATCAACATCCATTTTGTTTTCAATTAAAGTAATTTTAGGAAAATTATTGTAATCTAATCCTGAAAAAATTTCATCTATATACATTTTAGCAACACGTTCCGGTGTTTTAACTAAACTATCATTTTTTAAATCAAGATTTAGGAGACACATAATTTTATGTATACAGTTTTTAATCTTCCGTTTACGTTGATTATAAGAGGACGATTTAGCATAAAAAGGTGTTTCAATACCAGAATTTTCTAATGCTTTACGAACAAGATCTGCTTCTTCTGTTAAAGATGACATTTTTTTCTCCAAAAAAGTAAATTTTTAATCAAAAGTATCAAAGTTATGCTTTTCATAACTACAATTGTATAATGCATTTATAGAATTCTTTGATACTGAAACCTTAAGAATATTTATAATATTTTTTTAAAAATTATATAAATGAACATCATGTACATCATGAAATAATTTTTAAAAATCAAAAAAATTGACTAAAACATTATAATACATAATATGTTTAATAATAAATAATGCTATTGTTTCTTAAAAGAAACAATAATAAAATATATTTAAATATAAAAAATTTAATAAAAATTAAACACCAAAGATATTAATATATAATAAAAAATATTTTTAATATAAAGAAAATTAAATCCATAAAAATATTAAAAAGATATACAATATTTCTATAGATTAACTATTTTTTAATAAAATTATATCAAAAACATAATTACTAATAAAAATTACATTTTTTATTTATGCATTAAAAAATATATTTTTTTAATAAAATATATTACAGAATATTTTATATTATGAATATTTATAATACATAAACAAAAATACACATAAAAAATATATCGTTCATTTTTATTTTTTTTTACTTTTTAAATAAGAATATATTTTATAAAAAAGTATTTATTTTTTATTTTTAAAATATTAATTTTTAAATGCTTTTTATTAAAATTTACATTAAAAATATTTATTATTTAACATTAAAATATTGAACATATAATATTACATTAAAACATTAATCAATAATTTTTATATATAACTATAAAAACTATTGACAATATTAGCAAATATAAACATTTTTGAGAAAAATAAAATTTCAAATTTTCTTTTATTAATACAAATACAATTTTTATAAAAAACAATTTAAAATTAAAATATTATATAATAAATGTTACTTTAAATTATATATTAAGATTATTATAAATAAACAAACTATATCAGTTACAACTTAGCATTAAGAAAAATACATAATTTTTATCTTTAAATTATTAAAAACTGGTATCAAAAAAAACAAAAAAGTAGCTTTTAAAAAGCTATATTTTTTTCGATAATACATTTGATAGAAATTTAAAAAATTTTATAAGCAATGTATTTTTTTTATTTATACGCCAAAAAAATATTTTTTTTAAAAACATTATAATGAATTATATTCTATAGTAGATATATAACTAATTATATAATATAAACTCTATCTTAAATTTTTAGTATAAAAAACTTTATATTCATTATATTAAAATATTTTTAATATCTCCAAGTAAGTTATCATGTATTTTTTAATATACATCAATATTTAAAAAATACTATTTAATATAAACTATATAAAAATTAAACAATAAAATGTTATTATCAAGAACAAAAATTAACTATATTATCTTTGATAAACATCCTCCCTATTTTTCTTTATTATGATTAATTTTATTTAGATATAAAATATATAAATTATATTTTATTTTTAAAATTATGAAAATAAAAAAAATTTAATTCCAAACAATAAAGTCATGCAATGATTATTCAGGATAATATTTATTTACAATTACAACTTTAAAAAAAATAACTAAATTTATTAAAAATAAATCACTAAACAAAGCAAATTATAATTATTTTCATAAAATATTAATGTAATACTAATAAATATCATTTTAAAGAGATACAAAAAAACAACAAAATCTCTTTTTGATATTGTTATATAAATTTACAATAAAAAACATTATAAAAATGTAAATATATTTTTTTACAAAAATTAAAAAAAATATTTGTTTATATTTTTTTATGTAATAATTGTTCATATCATTAAAAAATGTTATCACTAAATTCATATTTAATTTTATATAATTTTCATATTTACTGAGGATATATTTAATGTTGTTTTTCTTACATCGCAAACCAAAAACACTTTTGCCAATATTATTATTACTTTTAGCAATGGTATCAATCCAAAGTGGTGCTTCATTGGCTAAAAGTTTATTTCCAACTATTAGTGCACTTGGCGTAACAACACTTCGATTATTTTTAGCAACAATCATTCTATTTATTATCTTCAAACCTTGGCGAAAAAAAATACGTGGACATTCTTTAAAAGATTTATTAATTTATGGAATATCTTTAGGTTTAATGAATTTTTTATTTTATTTATCTCTAGAAAGAATACCGTTAGGTATTGTAGTTGCATTGGAATTTACTGGACCTCTTGCTGTTGCAATGTTTTCTTCAAGACGTCCAATTGATTTTCTTTGGATATCAATGATTATTATTGGACTGGCATTTTTATTTCCTAGAGGCAATAACATTAATAACTTAGATATAATTGGAGTAGTCTATGCTTTATCTGCAGGTGTTTGTTGGGGTATGTATATTATTTTTGGACAACGTGCTGGTGCAGGATATGGAACAGAAACTGTAGCATTAGGTTCATTTATTTCTACATTAATTTTTTTTCCTATTAGTTTATTTACAGTTGGTATCAAACAATTACTTGATTTCTCAATTCTTCCTATTGCATTTGCTGTAGCTATTTTATCTACTGCATTTCCTTATACTATTGAAATGTTTGCATTGACAAGAATTCCAACGAAAACATTTGGTGCATTAATGAGTTTAGAACCTGCAATGGGTGCTTTTATGGGTATGATTTTTCTCAATGAAAAATTATTTTTTACTCAATGGTTAGCACTATTTTGTATAATTGGAGCATCAATTGGTTCAACATTAAGTATAAAAAAACAAAAAATATAAAAAAATTTTATTTTAAATAAATTAACAATATTATTGAGCATTACAAAAAAAATAAAAAATTATAGTTTTTGAAACTTATCATTTTATTTTTAATATTGCAGTATACTTGAATTTATTTTTTATTTTAAAAAATCTAATAAACTCGATAAGTTTTCAAGACTATATTAACAATTTTTTTAAATAAAAGAAACAATACGTTGATTTAAAAATAATTTTTTATAAAAAATAAAAACATAAAAATTTTTAATACAATTTATGATGCTTTATTTGATTTTTTTAAAATATAAAGATTTTTTATCACAAAAATTTTTTTAATAGATTTATCAAAATTTTAAAAATATAAAATTAAATAATAAAATTTTTAAAAATTATTAATAATAATGTATCTAAGTATATTAAAAAAATTATTTCTACTCAATAGGCAAAGAATTATCTTTTCCCCATTCAGCCCAGGATCCATCATAAAGTTTTACTTGATCATTACCTAAAATTATCAATGCAAGCAAAACCACAGCAGCTGTCATACCTGATCCACAACTAATCACGGTAGGCATCATAGTATTGACGCCTTGTTTATAAAAAATAGTATTTAATTTTTTTTGTTTTTTATAACAACCTTTATTAACCAACCAAAACCAAGGTACATTTTTACTACCAGGAATATGCCCCATTCTTAATCCTGGACGTGGTTCTGGTTCTTTTGCATTAAAACGTGCAGTGGTACGACTATCAATTAATTGAACGTCTGATTTTCCTAAAATAGATAAAACTTCTTGTTTTGATAATACATAATCACTGGCATATTTAATAATAAAACGTTGTTTTTTTCTAAAAACAGAAATACCCGATTCTGTACAATAACCAGCTTTTTCCCATCCACTTAATCCACCAGATAAAATTTTAACATGATTGCATCCAAATATTTTAAAAGTCCACCATGCTCGAGGCGCAGAAAATAAATCACCTTGATCATAAATAATAACTTGATGAGAATTACTAATACCTAAATCTGTAATCATATTACTAAAAGTTATTGCATCTGGTAACATATGAGGTAAACTAGCATATTTATCAAATATATTTAAATCAAAAAATTGTGCACTGGGAATATGTTTTTTATAAAACAAATATTGATAATTTATTTTTTCTAATGGTTTTTTTGAAGAAGCATCAAGAATAACAACATTTTTATCTGTTATATGGTCGTAAAACCATTTTGGGGTAACAAAAAATCTTGCGTACATAAAATCCTCAATTATATAAAAAAGTAACTATAATAATTATATTATTTAAAAAACTTAATATTTATTTTAAAATAAAAAAGTAATATTGTATTTTTACAAACAAGATTTTTTATATAACTTTTTTAATATATTTAATATTTTATTTAGAATAAAAACATGAATCACTTTTTAAAAATTTTTATATAAATCTAATTTGTCTTATTAAGACAAATATTATTAATGAAAAAATCAAATAAGGTAAGTTAATTTTTATTAATTTTATTAAAAATATAAATATAAAAAACATTGTAATGCAAATTTAATTTACATATATTTTTTTACTTTAAAATATCAAATAACTTATTACAATAATTCATTTAATAAAAAATAAATATAAATCAAAAATTATTAAAATAAATCCTAGTAATTTTGATTGATAATTTAAATCAAATATATAATGAATATATTTTTAATACACATAATTTTATATATATAATAGAATTAATAAAATTAAGAAAATACTAATTATTTATTTTAATTTTATCAAAAACTTATTTTTAAATGTTTTTCATTCATTTATCCTCACAAATAATATCATGACATAATATAAATAAAGAAAATGAAAGATTAATAAAAATACTGTTTTTATACACAAAACTAAAAATAGTATTTTTATTATGTTGCTTAAATTAAATACTGTTTTTTAGAAATAAAAAACATGTATATTATTTATTCATTAATATTGAAATCATCAAAAAATCAAATTTTAAAAAAATATTATTTTATATTACTATTGACAATATAGTCCTTTTACGATTAAAAATCGTATGATTATCAATAATATTTTCTAATCATACAAAAAAATCAATAATTAAATTTTTTACACACACTATTATTAAAAAATTACTCAAAATCCTCATATCTTCATATTTTGTATATTTATCTTATTTAAATATTTGTAAATATGATTATCAATAAAAAGATAAAATATATTAAAACGTATATCATTTAAATTTTATTATAAAAATATAAAATTTCTTCTATATATATTATCTAGAATTCTCTCGGTTTATCAGTTTATAAATAGCATTGTCAAAAAAATATTTTATCTAACTTACTAATATCTAAAAATTATAAAACAATAAAAAAAATAAAATAACCTAGCACGAATAATGCTAAGTTATTTTATATTAAAAAATAATATTTTATTTTAACACTAACGCCTGTCACCAACAATGCGCAATAACATTAAAAATAAATTAATAAAATCTAAATAGAGTGTTAATGCACCAACAATAGCATATTTACGCATATTATCTTGATCTGAAGAATCAATTTGGCTACCCATATTTTTTAGTTTTTGAGTATCATAAGCAGTTAAAGCAGAAAATATTAGCACAGCAAAATAACTGATCATTAACATTAAACCAGCACTTCTTAACCAAATATTTACTAATGAAGCAATAATGATACCTATAATCGCCATAAATAAAAAAATGCTCATACTGCTTAAGTTACGTTTTGTACTATACCCATACAAACTAAGAGAACCAAACATAGCTGCTGTTACAAAGAAAGTACTAACAATGGAAGCACCTGTATAAGAAATTAAAACTAAAGAGGTTGTTATTCCTGTTAGCATTGAGTATAACATAAACATTGCTGTTGCTGCACCTGCACTTAATGTAGGCAACAAAAAAGATAGCCCTATTACTAATCCGATTTCAGTAATAATCAATCCTATCAGCATCCAACTATGCATTGCTAAATAATTAATAATATTGCTATTATTAATAGCATACCAAGAAACAAAAGTTGTTAATAACAAACCTACCGTCATCCAACCATATACTTGAGACATATATGTTTGAATTCCTGCTCCAGCCCGCTGGATGATTGAATCATTTCTATGATCAAATAAATCCATAATGATTATCCTTATCACTGTAGTTAAAAATAAAGCTATTTAAAATAATAAATAACTCAGTAAACTAAAAAAAAGAATATCATATTTTTTTTAAAAAGTCATTAATTAACATTAATAAATTATCAAAATTTTACAAACATATCGTTAAAAAACAGAAACATTATTTTACTTACACATACTTTTAAATATAAAAAATATTCTAAGACTAAAATATCTAATAAAAAATATATTCTAATATTTTATGATTACTGAATAATCTATAAAAATTAAGCTTTTTTTTAAAGAAGAATTTTTTATCAAAGAAAAAGAACAAAAACATGTATAAATCATAAATCTACAATTTTTATTACAAAAAAAATATTTTTTTACGAAAATTTTGTAAAATAATATTAAATATAATATACATATTATAAAATATGATAATTTTTTTGAAAAAAATTATATTTCAAAAAAATCAAAATTTAACTTTTTTGCAAAAAAAAATAAAAAATTTTAAAAACATGAATAACAATCGCTCATTTTTAGCATATAATAATCAAAAAAATTATCTAAATTTTTTTTATTTCTGATTTAAAGAATAAGTAACTTTTAAAAAATACTTTTAACTATATAGATATATAAAATTTCAAAAATAAATTTTTAACTCATACAAAATATTTCATTCTCAAGAAAATACTTTCACATAATTATTAGATGCAAATTAGATACAAAAAACATCACTTAAAATAATAAATTTAAATATTAATTTAATTAAAGCGATCTGATATTCGAGAAAATTTTATAAATTTACCAATAAAATAGGATTTCCAATTAGGAAAATATGGAATTACCCCTAAGCATGGAAAAGATAACTGATTTTTTAATGTTAATAAATAATCTTTTTCATCATTTTTTGAAAGAACAATTTTGGTAGCAATCCAACCGATTAAACATAAACCACTATTTTTAATAGCTTGTGCAGTCAATATAGCATGATTAATACAACCTAACTTTATTCCTACAGTTAATATAACTGGTAATTTTTGTTCTATCACCCAATCAGCAACAGTTTTTTCGACTGAAAGAGGTGTATACCACCCGCCAGCCCCCTCAACAATGACCCAATCAGCACAATCTTTTAATTTTTGTAATCCTTTTGTCATGGTCTTATGATCAATTACCTTCCCTGCTCTTTGAGCAGCTATATTAGGTGATGTAGCATCTAAAAAAACAATAGGATTAACGTCATCATAACTAAGATTTACAGTACTATTTTTTCTCAAAAGCTCAGCATCTAAATTTCTTAAACCGAGAATTGATTGTGTACCACCTGTAGCTATAGGTTTATAGCCTGCTGTTTTATAACCCCTATATGATGCAGCCTGCAATAATGCACAACTAACAACAGTTTTTCCAATATCCGTATCGGTCCCAGTCAAGAAAATACATTTACTCACAATATAATATTCCAAAAACAAGTTGATAAGTTAATGGAAAGTGATGACCAGTGTTTGGATAATGGTTAATGAGTTCAGTTAATCTTTTTTTTGTCATTAACCCATGATCTTGGCGTCTCTTAGCTAAATAAGTAGCACCAATACCTTTTAAAGATTTTAATAAACATTCGAATGATGGATAAGTTAATCGCCAAGATTGTTGTTCTAAACTATGAGGCCAATACTTACAAACCATTTTAATTTGCTCAAAAGTCATAAAAGAATTAATATGAGTATCATTATCAACTTTTTGCCAAGATTGCTTTAATTCTTCTAAAGAACCATCAACTAAAGTAGAAAAAGCAACTATCCCACCTTTTTTTGTAATGCGATATAATTCACTTAATGGAGTATATAAATTCGTACACCACTGAATCGCAAGATGACTGAAACATAAATCAACACTTTCATTTTTAAATGGCAAATATTCCATGTCCCCTTGTATATAATTTATAGCAGTTTGTTTTTGTTTTGCAAAAGATAACATAGATTCAGAAAGATCTAAAGCAATAACATATTTTCCTGCTAATTGCCACTGATTACTAAAATAACCAGTGCCACACCCAGCATCTAAAACAATATCACCTGGTCTTGTAGAAACACAATCAAAAAGATGCTGCCCACTTTGTTGTTGAAAAATTGCAATATCATCATAATTTTTAGCTGCACGACCAAAAGCATGAGCAATGGCTTTTTTATTCATCTGGATTATTTTTGAAGAATTCATGTAAAGTTTCCACTAACTTTGCAATATCGGCCAATCTATGATTGGCCGTTACAGTGATTCTTAATCTTGCTGTACCTATGGGTACAGTTGGCGGAAGAATAGCATGTACCCAAAATCCTTGATGACGTAAAAATGCAGACAAATTTAAACAACGTTGATTGTTGCCAATAACTAACGGTTGAATTGCTGTAGTGGAATCCAATAATGCAAAATTGTATTTAGCAGACAAATAACGAAAATAAAGAATATTACGCTGTAAATTTTTTCTTAAATGATCTGCTTTACGAACTTGAATAATTGCCTCAGATAATGCTACAGCTTGCGCTGGTGGCATAGAAGTCGTATAAATTAAATGTCGTCCATATTGCAAAAAATATTCTGCAATATTTGCATCGCAAAGTAAAGCCGCACCACTTAAACCAAATGCTTTACTAAAAGTTATCACTAATAGCTGTGGTTTTATTTTATGAAAATCACAACTACCTTTGCCTTCAGCACCTATTACACCAATACCATGTGCATCATCTACTAATAACCATGCTTTTCTTTTTTCTGTCATAATTTGCAATTGTAATAAAGGACTAGTATCACCATCCATGCTAAATACTCCCTCAGTTACAACTAATGTTTTCCCGTTATGATTATTTTTCAAAAATTTTTCTAAATTATTGATTTGATTATGTGCAAATCGTTTTAGTTTTGCTGGAGATAAAATTGCTCCATCTAATAAGGAAGCATGAGTCAACTTATCAGCAAAAATATAATCATACTTATCCATTAAAGTAATCATGACAGCCTGGTTTAACGTATAACCAGAAATGAATAATAAAGCTTTAGGATATCCTAACCAAACAGCTAATTGTTCTTCTAAAACTGCATGAGCATCAGTATAACCTATAATATGACCAGAACTACCGCTCCCTACACCATATTTATTTAATCCAATTTTCCAAGCGTTAATAATCGCATCATTATGACTTAATCCTAAATAATCATTATTTGAAAAATTAATGTATTTTCGCTGATTAAATATTACAGTACGCCCATTATTTTTTTCAATGATATTGCGTTTTCGCCATAATGCTTCTCTTTTACGTAAATTAAGATGAGTAGTTAAAAACGTTGCCCAATTCATCATATTGCCGCGTTGTAAAACTTTTCTGTATCAAGAACTTTCCTTAAAGAATCTTCTGACTTCTTCATCTCTTCTGGATAATTTAGGTCAATATTTCTTTTTTCAGTATTAATATTTAATTTTTTAAATAATAACTGGTCTTTATCCTCTGTTGGATTCCCAGCTGTTAATAATTTACAACCATAAAAAATAGAATTAGCTCCTGCCATAAAACACAGTGCTTGTGTTTGCTCACTCATTTTTTCACGACCAGCAGAAAGCCTAACGTAAGAAGTTGGCATCATAATACGAGTAATAGCAATGGTACGAATGAAATCAAATGGATCAATATCTTTATTATTTTCAAATGGAGTACCTTTTACTTTGATTAACATATTAATTGGTACACTTTCTGGTACTTTTGGTAAATTAGCTAATTGAACTAATAATGCTGCTCGATCAACAATGTTTTCACCTAAACCTAGAATACCACCAGAACATACTTTCATACCCGCTTTACGTACTTTATCTAATGTATCAAGACGTTCTTGATAAGTACGTGTAGTAATTACATGACTATAAAACTCAGGTGAAGTATCTAAATTATGATTGTAATAATCTAATCCGGCATCTGCTAAACGACGTGCTTGATTATTATTTAGTGTGCCTAATGTCATACAAGTTTCCATACCTAATGCTTTAACTTCTTTTATCATAGCTTCTAAGTATGGCATGTCTCGCTCATGAGGATTCTTCCATGCAGCTCCCATGCAAAAACGAGTTGAACCAGCTTTTTTTGCTTTTTTTGCTGATGAAATAACTTTTTCTACTTCCAATAATTTTTCAGTTTTTAATCCAGTTTTATAACGTGCACTCTGTGGACAATATTTACAATCCTCAGGACAAGCACCAGTCTTAATTGAAAGTAAAGTGCTAACTTGTATCTTTTGAGGATCAAAATATAAACGATGAACTTGTTGTGCCTTAAAAAGCAATTCAAAAAAAGGTAAATCAAACAATGCTTGTGCTTGACGAAGCGTCCATGATTTTTCCATCTTCACCATCCTTATTTAATGAAATAAAAAGTATTGCCAGTTTAAATAATAGCGTTATCATGTCAACAAAAATAAACAAAATAAACAAAATTACTTTTAAAAAGTATCATTAATTGAGTAAAAAAAATGAAATCAGACGATATTACTTTTGATATTAAACATATTTGGCATCCATATACTTCTATGATTAATCCAATTCCATCTTATCCTATTATTGCTGCATCAGGTGTTGAACTTGAATTGGCAGATGGTAGAAAACTAATTGATGGTATGTCTTCTTGGTGGGCAGCTATTTATGGTTATAATCACCCAATACTGAATCAAGCAGCTATAAAACAACTACATAAAATGTCACATGTTATGTTTGGGGGCATTACACATCCACCAGCTGTTGCATTATGCCGACAATTAATAAATATTACCGATGAAAAATTAGAGTGCATTTTTCTTGCTGATTCTGGCTCTGTAGCAATAGAAGTTGCATTAAAAATGGCATTACAATATTGGCACGCAAAAGGAGAAAAACGTCACAAATTTCTCGCCTTAGAAAACGGATATCACGGTGATACTTTTGGTGCCATGTCAGTTTGCGATCCTAAAAATTCTATGCATAGTCTTTATAAAGGTTATCTTATTCCTCACTTTTTTGTCCCAGCTCCAAAATATGGTTTTTATGATAAATGGAATGAAGAAGATATAGAAAATTTAGAAAAAAAACTTATAAAATATGCTGATAAAATTGCAGCAATTATTCTTGAACCAATTGTACAAGGAGCAGGTGGCATGCGTATTTATCATCCCAATTATCTAAAAGCAGTAAGAAAATTATGTAACCGCTATCGTATCTTATTAATTACAGATGAAATAGCAACAGGATTTGGTCGAACTGGGAAATTGTTTGCTTATGAACATAGTTCCATTGTACCTGATATTTTATGTTTAGGAAAAGCATTAACTGCTGGTTATCTTACACTCTCAGCTACATTGACCACTCGTCATATTGCAGAAACAATTAGCAATAATGAACCAGGTTGTTTTATGCATGGACCAACTTTTATGGGTAATCCATTAGCTTGTGCGATTGCTGATGCAAATTTAACATTATTAAGAAATAGTCCATGGAAAATATGGATAAAAAATATTGAAAATCAACTTTTTTCTGAACTTTGTATTCTTCAAGATCATCCAAGAATTTTTAATGTAAGGGTCTTGGGTGCAATTGGAGTGGTTGAAATGAAAGAATATCTAGATATAAGCAAATTACAACGTCAATTTGTTAATGAAGGAGTATGGATTAGACCATTCGGTAAATTAATTTATGTTATGCCACCGTATATTATTACACCTGAACAATTGACTCAATTAACAGATGCAATAAAAAAAATAATTTCAATGAATACATTGTTTGAATAATTTTAATTTTATTCATAATGAATGAATTTCAATCCACATTGGACCTTTTCCTACTAAATGGCGTTCTATAAAATCTAAAAAACCGGTAACAGGGTTTATTTTATAAACAGCAATATGATTAGATTTTTGACCAACTACAAGCAAAAAATTACCAGTATTATCAATATTAAAACCACGAGGCTGAATTTCTGTTGCATATGATTCTATCGGCGATAATTGTAAACCATCACTGATTACTTGGAAGTGTCGAATAATACTTGTGGAACGCTCACTAGCGTAAAGATGAGAACCATTTGGAGTAATATGTATATCTGCTGCCCAAGGCTTATTTTTTAAGCCAATTGGTATTATATCATATTTTTTTACTTGCCGATACATCTTTAAAAAGGAATAGACACTGATAGTTGCATCCAACTCATTTACACAGTAAAAGATATTTTTATAAGGATGAAAAACAAGATGTCTAGGTCCTGCACCTGTTTTAGTAGAAATACAATCAAACCTACATTCTTTAAGTGGATGTTCATTATAGCTAATCATAAACATGCGAATTTTATCTTCCCCTAAACAAGGAACTAATAAATATTTTTTATCAAAACTTATACCTACAGCATGAGGATGTTGCAAATTATCAATAATTTGAATTACTGAACAAATAATTCCTGTTTCATCAATTGGTAATACCATTAATTGATTTCCATGATAAGAAGCAATAAATAACCATTTATTATAATGATCTGTAATCATATAAGTTGGTGAAGATGGAATATTTGTAATAGCTTTCTGGGTCAGTTGACCTTCATTTGAAATAAGATAAGTTATAATAGAAAAATTATAGCGCGTACCAAGATAAAGATATTTTCCATCATGACTAATTTTTATTGTTTGTCCTGGATTAGGTAAGATCAAATCTTGCAATAAGGTTAATTTGCCTGTTTTATGCAATAACCAAACATGAAGTTGTTTGCTTTCTGGACTTGCAACATACACAACTTGTTTCACAATGCAACCCCTCCTTGAAATATAAGGAATCTTATAAAAAGATATAAAATATAAACAACATAAATAATATCAAATAATCAAAAAATAACCTTCAAAGTTAACAAAAATATATTTCTATATGTTTAGCAAAATATACAAAATAAATATTGTAATAAGTCATGTTTTTCTACAATTCTAATTCTTGTAATTTTTTATGAAACTAATGTTAATATCATTATATATTTTATTTAAAATTTAAAATTATTTTAACCGAAT
Source organism: Arsenophonus sp. (assembly GCA_031446145.1). Taxonomy (GTDB): domain Bacteria; phylum Pseudomonadota; class Gammaproteobacteria; order Enterobacterales; family Enterobacteriaceae; genus Arsenophonus. Next base: position 292,510 of record CP132903.1, read on the forward strand.
AAACAAATTAAAAATATAATTTATTAAAAACATTTTTTATACAATGAAAAAGGTATAAAATAAAAACATTTAAATGCAACGTTATATTACTTATTTTTATCCAAAATATCACAAAAAGTTTTTTATATATTACAATTTACATTAATATAAATAATTACAAAAAATAAAAATAAACAGAAAAGTTATATAAAATTTATTTTTTATATAAATTTCTTTTGTTGGTAATTCTTTATAAGAATTGATTTAAAAATTCATGATTATAATATTTTTATCATTAATCATGACATTTAATTAATATTTATAAAAAATATTCGAAATATATCCAATAACCCAATAACTTTATATAATTAAATTATTTTATAGATTAGAAAATTTGGAAATAAAAGCATAATTTTTTAATAAACATTATCTGTAAATCATCTTGATTTATAATGCATTGATTAATTGTTTAACAAAGTTTAATAAAAAAATATAAAAACATTTATAATATATTTAAAATATTCGTAAATAAATTTTATAAATATTTTTTGTTAAAATAAATTATTTTTGTACTTTTGCAATGAATGATACAGTATAATTGAATTATGGGCGATACCAGACTTGAACTGATGACCCTCTCCTTGTAAGGGAGATGCTCTACCAAACTGAGCTAATCGCCCATCTTTAAAATAAAATAGTACTGAATCTTATATATAATTCTTGATAAAGTCAATTTTTTATTTTTTTTAATATCATTAAGAATATAAAATTATATGAAAATACATTACATTATATTAAAAGTAAGTTTATTCATAAAAATAATTATATCATACAAAAATCAATAATACTTAATTACTAATACTAAAAATACAAAAAATATTAGATTAATAAACTTAGGTATAAAATTTCATAGTTGTCTATTTTTAATAATAAGATATATAAAAATATTTTAGGTCATTTTTTATGAACATAATAAAAACCCGTTTTGCACCAAGTCCGACAGGTTTTTTGCACGTCGGTAGCGTTCGTACTGCACTTTACTCATGGCTTTATAGTCAAAATAAAAAGGGAAAATTTATATTACGTATTGAAGACACAGATATTAAGCGTTCAACAAAAAACAGCATTAATGCCATTATTGATGGAATGAATTGGTTAAATTTAAATTGGGATGAAGGTCCTTATTACCAAACCCAACGCTTCAATCGTTATCATGCAGTAATTAATCACATGCTAGATACAGGAACAGCATACCGTTGTTATTGTCTTAAAACTAGATTAAATGATTTACGGGAAAAACAAATCTCTAATGGTCAAAAACCACGTTATGATGGTTATTGCAGAAACAATAAAAACAGTAATAAAATAAATAAACCTCATGTAGTGCGTTTTTGCAATCCACAAAAAGGTTCCGTTGTTTTTGAAGATAAAATTCGTGGACGGATTGAATTTAGTAATTTTGAATTAGATGACCTAATAATACGTCGAAGCGACGGTACTCCAACCTATAATTTTTGTGTAGTTATTGATGATTGGGATATGAAAATCACTCATGTAATACGGGGTGAAGATCATATTAATAATACTCCAAGACAGATTAATATACTAAAATCACTTAATGCACCCATACCTCAATATGCGCATGTTTCAATGATATTAGGTAATGATGGAAAAAAATTATCCAAACGTCATGGAGCTATTAGCATTATGGAATACAGAGAAGAAGGTTACTTACCAGAATCATTGCTAAATTATTTAGTTCGCCTAGGATGGTCTCATGGTAACCAAGAACTTTTTAATTTGAATGAAATGATCGCTCACTTTTCTTTAAAAAAAATTAATAAATCAGCAAGCATATTTGACATTAAAAAATTATTATGGCTTAATCATTATTACATTAATTCATTACCACCAAAATATGTTGCAAAACATTTAAAATGGCATATGGAAAAACAAGGTCTTAATATACAATCTGGACCAGCCTTAGAAACTTTAATAAAAATTCTTGGCAAAACCTCAAAAACTTTAAAAGAAATTGCCATATCATCTCACTATTTCTATCAAGATTTTGATTTTTATGAAATTGAAGCAGCAAAAAAATATTTATGCACAAGTGCTATCTTACCTTTAAAAACGGTAAAAGAAAAATTAGAAAAAACAAAAACTTGGAAAAAAGAAAACATTCACGATATAATAACATTAAGTGCATCAAAACTAGAAATTAGTATTAAAAAAATTTGTATGCCATTACGTGTTGCTTTGACGGGGGGCATGTATTCTCCAAGTATTGATATAACTTTATATGCCATCGGAAAAAATCGTGTATTAAAACGTATTGATAATGCTTTAATCTACATTAATAAAAAAAATAAGAAAAATGATTTTATTTCAGAATAAAAATTCCTTTATTAAAAATATATTTAAAAAAATAGATAAGTTAAAACAAACTTGAAAATCAGTTTCTTAAAATTGAGATACAAAAATTACATTTTATAAATTTTAATGATTTTTTATATGAATGCTTTGGGGCTATAGCTCAAAAGGAAGAGCACTTGTATGGCATACAAGAGGCAGGCGGTTCGATCCCGCTTAGCTCCACCAAGTTTTAAATATATTTTTCAAATATATTATATTTCTAAAAAATAATTCACACTGAAAAATTATTATTTATAATAAATGTTAATGCTTTTTTAATAATATCAATATCTACATTTTTTTTAGATAAATTTTCACTTAAATAACGTCGCCATTGACGAGATCCCGCAACTCCTGAAAACATGCCTAACATAGGACGAATAATATGACCTAAAAAAGTACCATTTTTTAATTCCTTATGAATATAAGGATACATTGCTTTTATTGCTGCAATTTTATCAAACACTAAATTACAACTTTCTCCAAATATTTGAGAATCAACCTGCATTAATAAACTAGGATTGTTGTATGCTGCTCTTCCTAACATGACACCGTCAAGATATTGCAAATGCTTTTTAGCTTCATTAATGGTTTTAATTCCACCATTAAGTACAACTATTAATTGAGGAAAATATTTTTTTAATTGGTAAACACGTTTATAGTTTAAAGGAGGCACCTCTCTATTTTGTTTTGGTGTTAATCCAGATAACCATGCTTTACGAGCATGAATAATAAATAAACGACATTGACTATTAGTAATAATTTTATCAATAAAATCAATTAAAAACTCAGAACTGTCATCATTATCTACTCCAATACGAGTTTTAATTGTAACAGGAATGGTTACTGCATCTTGCATTACTTTTATACAATCTGCTACTAAAGAAGCTTCTTTCATTAAAAAAGCACCAAAACACCCATTTTTTACTCGATTAGAAGGACACCCAATATTTAAATTGATTTCATCATAATTATATTTTTGAGCTATTTTTGCACAATGAGCTAATTCTTGTGGTTCATTCCCACCTAACTGCAAAGCTAATGGATGTTCTTCTACATTGTAAGTTAATACATTTTTTATATTTCCATAAATAATAGCACTAGTTGTAACCATCTCTGTATAAAGTAAAGTTTTTTTAGTCAATATTCTATGAAAATAACGACAATGACGATCTGTCCAATCAAACATTGGAGCAACACTAAAACGATTTACATTACAGTAATTATTAACTTTCATATATTAAATTTATACTGGTTATTTTTTACAAAAAATTTAATTTTTAACAAAATAATTTTGTTGTTAATTAATTGCTGTTCAATAATATTTAATATTATTGAACTAGAAATATTGATGGCATTGATTTTATTAAAATTGATTGAAAATAGTAATTTAATATAAAATAAAAAAATATGTTTAATATGAAATTAATAAACAAAAATTTAATACACCCTTAAAAATTAGTGTCATATTTTATTTAAATTTTCTCATAAAAAACAGTAATCATTAAAAATTTAAAAAAAAATAAAAATGATTATTTTTTAAAAAATCGTTATTTATCATGATAAATTTACAAAATTTCAAGATATTTTATAACATTAAAGCAATATTTTTTAAATGTGTTTTTATTTTTCATATTTAAGATAGTATATATTATTTATTAAAATATTGTTTTAAAATATGATTTTTGTATACATTTATTAAAATATTTCTACAAAATAAATACTTTACTTAAAAATATAAGTAGTGTCATATTCATAATATAATATTAAATATTTTTGATAATGTATTATTTATTTTATTAAATGATCTTATTTTTATATTTTATTATTTATATAAGTGCTTTAAAAAAAATATTTTTGTAAAATTAATAAAAAAATATATTAAATACAATAATGAATAAATTAGTAATTATTTATATATCTTTTAAAGAAAAAAAATAATAATAAATGTAATTTACTAAAAAATACGTAAATCACACATTCAATTAAATGTATTAATTTTTGTAAATGCCAATTTTTTATTCTTATAAAAACTGCTTTTTATTAATAATCTCTATATTATATTGAATATCTTATATCCAATTTTTGCTATCAAATATTTTTTTTAAAAAAATAATTTATCTAAAATAATTTAAAATTTATTATAATAAATTTAACCATCATAAATTTTTATAAAATATTAAAAGACATCAATTATAATTTAGTGTAATTTTAATTAAATATGATTTTCTTATTACAATTCAATGCAAAAACATTAATTAAAAAAGTATTTAACCAATAAAGATAAATTTTATCATAAAAAATATTATTTATATAACACAAAAAATATTATGATTACACAATGAAATTATATCATGTAAATACATTTAAAAATATTATAAATATTTATAATAGGAAAAAATATGCAATATGAACACAATATTCAGCGTCTAAGACGATTACGTCAAACAAAATCTATGCGCACTTTATTTCAAGAAACAAATTTAAGTATAAATGATTTAATATTACCTTTATTTGTTGAAGAAAATCTTGAAGATTATCAATCTATTAAAACTATGCCTGGTATATTTCGTATCCCAGAAAATAAGTTAGCTTATGAAATTGAACGCATTGCTGAATCTGGTATTAAGTCAGTTATGTTATTTGGTATTTCTCATAATCGAGATGAAATGGGTAGTGATACATGGAAAAAAGATGGATTAGTTGCCCGTATGTCAAAAATCTGCAAAAATATAGCGCCGGAAATCATAATAATATCAGATACTTGCTTTTGTCAATATACTTCTCATGGACATTGTGGTATTTTAAACAAAAATACCGTTGATAACGATAAAACATTGCTAAATTTACAAAAACAAGCGATTACTGCAGCAAATGCTGGCGCTGATTTTATTGCACCCTCTGCTGCTATGGATGGACAAGTTTTTGCAATTCGTCATGCACTAAACAAGGCGGGTTTCACAAAAACAGGAATTATGTCTTACTCAACTAAATTCGCTTCCAATCTTTATAATTCTTTTCGTGACGCTGTAGGGTCTTCCTTCATTGGTGATCGAAAAAGTTACCAAATTAATCCAATAAACCGCAATGAAGCTATTAGAGAATCCTTAATAGACGAAAAAGAAGGTGCTGATATTTTAATGATAAAACCAGCAGGTACCTCTCTTGATATTATACGTGATATTCGCGAACGAACCACTTTACCATTAGCAGCTTATCAAGTAAGCGGGGAATTTTCGCAAATAAAATTTGCCGCTCAAGCTGGCGCAATTAACGAAATTGATGTTATTTTAGAAACATTAAGCGTGATAAAACGTGCTGGAGCTAAACTAATATTAAGTTATTTTGCACTAGATTTAGCAGAAAAAAAACAAATTTAATAAATGTTAAATTCATAAAAAACAAAAATTATTTCATAAAAACTAAATCATAATATTTATATCAAAAATCTAAGTCAATATAATATTATTATTTTTATTAAAATATGAAATTTTTAAAACACATTAAATATAATTGCTAAAAATTTTTATATAGAAAATTATTGCATTATTTTCAATATTTTCTACTTATTTGAAATTCATTCAAACCACATTATTACAGGCACTATTGATTATTGCCAACACACCAAACAGTAATTTTTTTTTCCACGTTTTATTAAAGAATAGCGTCCAAATAAACGATCTTTTTCGGCAAAAACATAGCCAGGATCAAAACATTTCTTACCATTAACCATAATTGAATGAGATTCAATCATTTTTCTAGATTGCCCACGTGAAAATACAAACTGCGCTTCAATTAATGCTTGTTGTAAATTTGCTCCTACATGTAATTTTATCATCGGCACTCCATCTTGTCCTAATTGTATAAAATCTTTTATTGATAAGTTATTAATATTATTAAAAAACAAATTTTTAGTAATTCGTTTAGCTGCCTCTAAATTTTCATTTCCATGTACAAATTGAGTAATTTTTTCTGCTAATAAATATTGAGCTCTAAGTTTTTTATGAGTATTTTTCTCTTCTTTTTGTAATATATCTATTTCGTTAATCGGTATAAAAGTAAAAATTTTTAGAAAACGGTAAACATCTGCGTCTGTAGTATTGATCCAAAATTGGTAAAATTTATACGGACTGGTTTTTTTGGGATCTAACCAAATAACGTCATCTTCTGTTTTTCCAAACTTAGTACCATCAGATTTAATAATAAGAGGGACAGTTAAACCAAAAACGTTTTTTTGATATAAACGACGTATTAAATCAATACCAGAAATAATATTACCCCATTGATCCGATCCACCTATCTGTAATTCAACATTATATTTATGAAAAAGATGAGCAAAATCATAAGATTGAAGTAAACTATAAAAAAATTCAGTAAAAGAAATTCCATGATTATTACGTTCAAGACGTTTTTTTACCGCTTCTTTATTGATCATTTTATTTATGGAAAAATATTTTCCAATGTCACGTAAAAAAGTTAACAAATCTATTTTACTAATCCAATCATAATTATTGATAATTTTTGCACTATTTTTACCACAATTAAAATCTAAGAATGGCAGAATTTGTTGACTGATTTTATTTGCCCATTCAGACACCATTTCCAAAGTTTGTAATTTACGTGTATGAGATTTAAAACTTGGATCACCAATCAAAGCCGTTCCGCCACCAATTAAAATAATCGGTTTATGTCCCATATTTTGAAAATGTTTCAAAGACAATAAAGGCACTAGATGACCTAAATGTAAACTATCAGCAGTTGGATCAAAGCCACAATAAAGACTAATTGATTCTTGTAAAAGTTTATTAGTTAATTTTCTTTCATCTGTTAATTGAGTAATTAAACTCCTAGTTTTTAAATATTGCAGTATATTTTTATGAAACATTAATAGGTTCTCCATAAATCATATTTTTTATTTTACATACATGGTATCTAAGTTTTAACCTTTAAAAAATAAAATATTTATTTAATGAAGTCATAAAAGAACATATTTTTTATTAAGGTGCTAAACGATTAATTTCCCAATGATCGGATTTCCATATATATATAAATCTATCATGTAATCTTTTGTTACCACCTTGCCAAAATTCTACACTATGAAACTTAATGCGATACCCCCCCCAAAAACTAGGAACTGGAATTTTATTGTGTTTTACTATCTTACAGAATTGTAAGAATTTTTTTTCTAAAACATTGCGACTAGATATTTGTTCTGATTGCGGAGAAATCCAAGCTGCTATTTGACTTTCTCTAGGTCGACTATAAAAATATTTGATAACTTCAAGAGAAGTTAATTTTTTAGCAATACCAAGAAAACAAACTTGACGTTCTAATGAATACCATGGAAATAAAACACTAACGTGATTATTAGAAATAATATGTTGTGATTTACGACTAAATAAATTAGTATAAAAAATTAATCCATTTTTATCATAATGTTTTAATAAAACAATTCTTTGATATGGTTGTCCATCAGTATCTACTGTAGAAATAGACATCGCTGTTGGATCAACTAGTTTTTCTTTATAAGCGTCTTGCATCCAAAGGTCAAATAAAATTAATGGATCATGAGTTAAATCTTGACGTCTTAAAATCCCTTTACAATATTCTCTTCTACAACTAGAAATATTGAATTGAGTATTTTCTAACATGTTTTTGCCTCCACATAATTGCATTCAATCAAAATAAAAATTATATTACATTCATTAGTTTATAAAAAATATGCATAAACTGGCATTATTAAAACACTCATAAAAAATGAAAACAATTTACTGAAGGAAAATTTTTTTAAATAAAAAATAAATATAGTTAAATATTTACATTATATTTTCAAATATCATATATCATATGTTAAATTTAGCAACTTTGCGTAATACATCGAAATACAAATTTACTTCTTATAAAATATATTTTTTGTTCTTATATTTTATAAATCGAGTATTATAGATAAAAAATAAAATTTGATGTATCACCATATTATCTTTGGTTGTTTTTTTTAAAAACAATAACTAATAGAAATCTTAATAAATTCACCATTTTATTAAAATGCAAAAGAAACATTACAAATTCAACGATATAGTTCTATTATCCTATTAACAAGATAGATGCGATATTTATACAAATAAGCAGAAATGTATTATATATTAAAGTTTACCTTTTAAGATTACATTAATATAAATAAATTCAATTTTAGTATTACATTTTTATTTTTGTTTTTATATAATATTCATATACTTTTAAACTGTTTATTACATCAAAAATTTTTTTTATTTTTTATATACTTATAATAATTTATTAAAAAATCAACAAAATCATACTTATTAAAAGTACCAATACTAAAATAATCATTATTGATAACATATAACTTATAAAATATTTATATATAATAACAGTATCAAAAATCTTATTATTTTTTCAAAACAACAAAAATCTGATAAAAAAGAAATAAACTATACGTAAAATAATACTTGATAAACTTTTTGGATTTTTTGCATTCCTAAATACTATAAATCTCAGTATTAAAAGTATTGCAGAAATCATATAAAAATTTTTAGATAAGTGCATTAAAATTTAATATTACTATAAACTAAAAACGTTCATTAACAATAAAAAATGTTTTGCAAGAAATGTGATATATTACTATTAATAGTGTTTTAAATAATATACAAAAAGTAATTAATTTTTATGATTAATATATTATAATATATGATATGAAACAAAAAATAAAGAATATTAATAATTATCAAAAAACACAAAAATATATGTAACTTGAATTATTTAGATCTTATTTAATAATATATTTACTAATTTACCATCATTATATAAAGTATTAAGCGAACATATTGAGATATTGAAAATATAATACCAAAGATTTATTTAACAAAAATTTTAAAAATAATTATTTTTTTTATAAAATCTTAATACCTACTATAAATTAAAAAACCTTTTGCTCTCTTTTTAATTAATAAACTATAATTTTTTTAAATATTTTTAAAAATTAATTTTTAGTATATTTAAAAATCAGAGAAAAATAAACTATATATTTAATTCACAATACACAAAATATTATACTTTTTATATTTATAATCCTACTTGAAAAAAATCTTTTTTTTTAAAAAATATAGATGTCTTATATGAAAATATTTATAAAAAACATAAAAAAGGAAAATATAATGCTTCTATATAATAGAATACTTTAAAAATAACTTTATAAGAAAAAATCTTATAATAAAAACGTCTTCAAAAAAAGATATCAATAACAAAATACATATTTTTTTATATTAAGAAAACAAAAACATAAATCAAAGCAATTAAAATTTAAATCATAAATATTTTTACAAATATTATATCCATCCATACATTTTTTTATGTTATGCTAATCTTCTATATTCTACGTGTACATTATAGAATAATATTCTTTTTATTCTTAATCAAAAATTAGTATAAAAATGTCTAATAAAAAAAATGATATCAATACATTATCAGAACGTTTTCGAGGCTATTATCCTGTCGTTATAGACGTTGAAACTGGAGGCTTTAATGCAAAAAATGACGCATTATTAGAAATTGCAGCCATAACATTAAAAATGGATCAAAAAGGTTGGTTAGATATTGATGAAAAACTTCATTTTCATCTGATACCTTTTTCAGGTGCAAACATCGAAGCCACTTCACTAGCTTTTACTGGAATAGATCCACAAAATCCATTGCGCAGAGCAGTCAATGAACATACAGCTCTATATGAACTTTTTAAGATGGTAAAAAAAGGCATAAAAAATAATGATTGTCATCGAGCTATTATTGTTGCACACAATGCTAATTTTGATCATAGTTTTATAATGGCTGCAACTCAGCGAACAAATTTAAAACATACTCCTTTTCATCCTTTTGTTACTTTTGATACCGCCACACTCAGTGGTTTAGTGTTTGGTCAAACAATATTAGCTAAAGCTTGCGATACTGCAGGAATACCGTTTGATGGAAAACAAGCACATGGTGCACTGTATGATACAGATAGAACAGCTTTGCTATTTTGTAAAATTGTCAATAAATGGAAAAAATTGGGAGGCTGGCCATTAAATATAGAATAGTACTAAAAAATATAACATATATAACTTATAAAATATAAAAGACATTAAAATTTTATATAACTCTAGCTATTACTTTAATATATTTAAATATGTTTTCTATATATCATCGGTGTGTTAAATTATGAATATTAATTTATGAAAGATATTAATTTATTTCAAAAAATTAAAAATAAAAATCATAAAATAATCTTTAATAAATTTTTTATTAATGTATTTTAAAAAAAATGTGATTTTTATTTTAAATACAATTATAACATTAAATGCATTCTTTAGAATTATATTCTTTTCAAAAAATTTTTTTAAATTTATTTTATAAAAAAGAAAAGAACAAACTGATAAAATTATTGGTAATTACAGTTTCTATTATCTTCTTTTCACAAGCATAAAATAATATATTCAAAATATATGATATTAAATTTACATTTACTGTTTAATAATTATTGAAATAACTTATAAAATTTACGCATCAAAAAAAATAATGCAGAATAATACAAATTTTTTTGATTATATAAATACATCATGATTTTAATAAATATCATATATGGCATACATCATCATAATCATTATTTAATTTTTTTATCATTAATAATTGTTTATTTATATAAAAAATTGACTATATTAAATAATAAAAAGACATGATTAAAAAAATATCATATTTGAATACTATAAAATTTATCAAAACATAATAAAAATAATTCTATTAAGAAAAGATAAACTTTATTATGCATAATATTTTATTGCTTACATTTAAAAACATAGTATATAATAATTTTATATATTAAAATATATAAAATAAACAATTAATTAACACCATTAAAAAATACATAGATTAATTGTCATGAAAAAAACAAAAATTGTGTGTACTATTGGTCCAAAGACTGAATCTAAAAAAAAACTTTTGCAATTATTAAATGCTGGTATGAATGTTATTAGACTAAATTTTTCACATGGTAATCATGAAGAACATAGCCGAAGAATTAAAAATTTTCGTACTGTATGTAAAGATAACAATCAACATGCAACAATATTGTTAGATACCAAAGGGCCAGAAATTCGTACTATGCATCTTAAAAATGGAAATGATGTATTTTTAAAATTAGGACAAAAATTTGTTTTCACTACTGATATATCAGTTACAGGTGACAAAAATAGAGTAGCCATTACATATCCAGATTTGCCTTATGAAGTACAACCAGGTGATAAAATTTTAATTGATGATGGTTTAATTACTACGAAAATTTTATCTATTAATAAAAATAATATCATATGTCAGGTATTAAATAATGGGCATTTAGGTGAAAATAAAAGCATCAATTTACCTGGGATATCTATTAATTTACCAGTACTAGGAGAACATGACAAAAAAGATCTAATTTTCGGTTGTCAACAAGATGTTGATTTTGTTGCTGCCTCATTCATTCGAAAACATACTGATGTAGAAAACATTCGTGCTTATCTTAATAAGCATGGAGGTAAAAATATACAAATAATTTCTAAAATTGAAAATCAAGAAGGATTAAATAATTTTGATAGAATTTTAGAAGCATCGGATGGTATCATGGTTGCACGAGGTGATCTAGGTGTTGAAATACCTGTAGAAGAAGTCATCTTTGCACAAAAAATGATGATTAATAAATGCATTTCTTCCAGAAAAATTGTTATTACTGCTACACAAATGTTAGATTCCATGATCAAAAATCCACTGCCTACACGTGCTGAAGCAGGTGATGTAGCCAATGCTATTTTAGATGGTACAGATGCAGTTATGCTTTCTGCAGAAAGTGCAAAAGGTAAATACCCTATTGAAGCAGTAAAAATTATGTCAACCATTTGTGCACGCACTGATAGAATCATGCCAAGCCGTATACATGATAAAGACAAAAATCAAATTATACGAATTACTGAAGCTATTTGCCGTGGGGCAGTAGAAATAGCAGAAAAATTAAACGCTCGCTTAATTATAGTGGCAACCTATGGTGGGAAATCCGCTAAATCAATACGTAAATATTTTCCAAAAGCACCAATACTAGCTTTAACAACTCATGAAAAAACAGCTCGTCAATTATTGTTAGTAAAAGGTGTGATTCCAGAAACAGTTAAAACCATTAATTCTACGGATGATTTTTATCATATTGGCAAAAAAATTGCCTTAGCAAATAACATTAGTAAAAAAGGTGACATAGTAGTTATGGTTTCTGGTGCATTAGTAGAAAGTGGCACAACAAATACATCATCTGTTCATATTTTATAAAAATTTATTTGAAAAATAAATTTATTACTATCTTATAGTATATATTTATCATAAAAATTTTAAAATAGTTTTTTAAATTCTTTTAATAATATACTATTATAAGAAAAAATAAGAATTTTAGATAATTTTAAAAAAGATCTAATAATTTAAAGTTAAAAAGAGAAAAATATTCTCTGTTTTGATAGAAATGTGTCATACTTACTTTACTACTTAGTAGATTAACTAAATTTAAAGGATAATATAATGAATCGCACTAAAATTGCACTAGCTTCTATCTTTTTGACTTCTTTTTTACTAGCAGGTTGTTCAACTAGTAATCAAATGAATAAACTTTCTTCTGATGTGCAAACATTAAATGGTAAAGTTGATCAATTATCTAATGATGTTGAATTATTACGCACTGATGTTCAAACTGCTAAAGATGAAGCTGATCGTGCTAATCAACGTTTAGACAATCAAGTACGTACATATAAAAAATAATTGAATTATTTTATAATATGTAATTTATTTATTAATAAATAAGGTACCTAAATATAGGTGCCTTATTATTTCTTTAAAAGTTTTTTTTAAAAAAAGATTGTTATAATTAAGATTTGTTAACTTTGTTAACTTTTACCGGCATTCCCGACCTACGTGCAACAACTTCATCAACCAATTTTCTATCAATATCTTCTTGCTCTAAAAAAATTTTAAATTCATCACTATATATTAATGGCATTGTTTGTGGATCATCGGACTCTGTTTTTGATAATGGTTGATGTACTTCTATATAATAACTACCATCAGATTCTTTATGATATTTAATAGGTTCGTCAATTACCTGCACATGAGTTCCTAAGGGGATAGCATTAAATAATTTTTTTATATCTTCAGATCTTAATCGAATACATCCAGAACTAACACGTAATCCGATACCAAAATTAGCATTAGTACCATGAATAAGATATTGTCCTTTATCATAAGATAAACGCAAAGCATAAAGCCCCATAGGATTATCAATCCCAGCAGGTAATACATCTGGCAAAGTTACCCCATCCATAGCATAACGTTTACGAATATCAGATGTAGGAGTCCAAGTAGGATTCTTAATTAACTGATTTACAGTAGTTGACATTATAGGTGTATTTGCTCCCAACTGACCAATACCAATTGGATAAACAATAACTTTATTGATATTTTTAGGAAAATAATACAACCGTAATTCTGCTAAATTAATAATAATTCCATCATGTTTGGTTGCCGGTAATAACATTTGTAATGGAATAATTAATGTATTTCCAGCTTTAGGTAAATAGGGATCTGTACCTGGATTAGCTTCTAACATAGCAAGCATACCTATATGAAATTCAGTGGCAATCGCTTCTAATGTTCGACCATCACTGGGAATAATATAATGAATATTTTCACCAATTAAGTGTGTATTTTTAGATGGTAAAAAATATTCAGTAGCACTAAGATTTAGCATAATACTATTTAAAAAACATAAACTGATAAAAAATATTTTTTTTTTCATATGTATCCTCAGAAAAAATATATCACATTATAATTCTCACATTTTTCAAATAATACACATTATTTGAAATATTTAGATTTTGATTGCATAATTTTCTGAGTACGTTGCAGGATGGTTTGAATAATAGCATGTAACCCTTGACTACGTGATGGTGTTAAATGTCGCTCCAATGACAATTTTTTAAAAAAAAATTTAGTATTTATATTTAAAATTTCTTTTCCAGTTTTATTTTGAAAAATAATAATTGTAAGTGCAATTAAACCTTTAACAATAGCTGCATCACTATCGCCTAAAAATTGTATTTTACCATCAACATCAACATTCATAACAATCCATACTTGACTTTGACAACCGGTAATTTTATTTTTAGATTGTTTTTGTTTATTACTTAAAGGTAATAATTTTTCTCCTAATTCAATCAAATAAAGATAACGTTCCTCCCAATTTGTACAACGCAAAAAATTACGCAAAAATTTATTTTGATCAGGCAAATTAGACATTATTTCACTCTTATGTACTTTCTGACACATCAATTAGTTTAATAATTTTTCAATATGTTGCAAAATTTCTACTAAAAAATCAATTTCTTCTTTCTTTGTATAAATAGCTAAAGAAACCCGACACATTGCTGGTACTTGATAGAAATCCATCAAAGGTAATGCACAATGGTGACCTGTTCGTATTGCTATACCGTAATTATCTAAAAGAATACCTATATCATAAGCATGGTGATTACCTAAATTAAAAGCAACAACTCCCTGACGCTCATCAGAACCGTAAAGATGTAGAGAATTTATTTTTTTCAAGGAAAGAATCGTATATTGCATTAATTCACTTTCGTATTTATGTATTTCTTCATAACCAATATTATTAATATAACGCATAGCTTCACCTAAACCTATAATACTAACAATATTAGGAGTACCAGCTTCAAAACGCCAGGGTATTTTTTCATAAGTAATATTAAAAATTCTTGGTGATTTTGTTAAGTCCATACTCACACTATCAACCATAGCACCACCACCTTCCCAAGGTGGCAAATTATTTAATAACGATTTTTTTCCATATAAAATACCAATTCCAGTAGGTCCATATAATTTATGCGCTGAAAAAACATAAAAATCACAATCTAGTTCTTGTACATCAACAATATTATGAACAATACCTTGTGCACCATCAATTAAAATTGATAATTTTGCTTTTTGTTTTTTTGCACATTTTCTTGCATAATTAATAATATCTTTTACTGGATTTAAAGTACCTAAAATATTTGACATATGTGTAAAAGATAAGAATTTCGTTTTACCATCAATTAATTCTTCTAATTTTTTAAAAATTAATTTACCATTGTTATTTATAGGTAATACACGAATATTAAAACCAATTTTCATTGCAAGTAAATGCCACGGAATAATATTTGAATGGTGTTCCATTTGACTAATAATAATATTATCTCCTGATTCAATAAAAGTCTGTCCATAACTGTTAACAATTAAATTGATACCTTCAGTTGTTCCTTTCACAAAAATAATTTCTTCGACGGCAGATGCATTAATAAAATTAGCTGCTTCTTTACGAATATTTTCTATCATAACCGTTGCATCAGTACTCAAAGTATGGATACCTCGATGCACAGCAGCATAATCTTCACAAAGAAAGATACGTTCTTTTTCTATTACTTGAATAGGTTTTTGCGCACTAGCAGCACTGTCTAGATAAACCAATTTTTTACCATTTATAATTTTTTTTAACATAGGAAAATCTTTACGAATAGATTCTACTGAAAATGCCATATTAAATCCCTGTAATAAAAAGTTAGACTGATAATATATTCATGATATGTATTTTTAATTAAAAGATCATTAATAATATTTTAAATATAGACATAAAAAGATAATAAAAATATTGTTTATATTCTTAATGTCAACATTTTAAAAATCTTTTTTATATATGATAAATTTATGGATATTTTGTAATATTTACTTTTTAGTATAAAGTTTTATTTTTAATAATATTTTTAATAATATTTTTAATAATATTTTTAATAATTTTAATTAATACAATTTAAATAATTATTTTATTAAAATGATAATTTTTTAAAAAAATTTTTTTTAAAAAACATTAAATATCTTTTCTTAAAAGAAAAGATATTTTTAATAAATTACATCATAATTAATATTTTTACTTATAAAAAATAATATTTTTTATAAAAAAAGGTTTTATATACTTAACTTAATACATATCAAATTTAATTAAAAAATACAAAAATCAATAAAGCAATATAAAAATATTATTTATGATTTAAAAATAAAAGTATATTTTTATACGATTAGTATATCTGAAAAAATTTTGAAAATTATTTCAATTTTAATTTAATAGAAATTGTATTACTGATAATGTACTAAAATCTTTTAAAAAAGCAAAAAAATTAAAAAGAATATCAATGAGACTAGCAAATACTATTATTTATATTATTAATAATATAAAAGTTATCAATTTAGTATTTTTATCAAATCAATTATTTTTAAACTGTATTAATAAGCCATCCATAACCTTTTAATTCTAGTTTCTTTGCCAAACTAAAATCACCAGATTTAATAATATTACCTTGGTACAAAACATGAACAAAATCAGGTTTTATATAATCTAAAATACGTTGATAATGAGTAATAATTATAAAAGACCGATCTAAAGTACGTAACATATTCACTCCATTGGCTACTATTTTTAATGCATCAATATCCAAACCTGAATCAGTTTCATCTAAAATACATAATACAGGTTCTAAAAGAAACATTTGTAAAATGTCATTCCTTTTTTTTTCACCACCAGAAAAGCCTACATTTACTGATCTGCTTAGCAAATCTTTACTCATATTTAGAAGATGCATTTTATCTTCAATAAAATCCTGAAACTCAAATCGATCTAATAATTCTTGTTTACGATATTTTCTTATTGCGTTAACAGCTGTCTGTAAAAATAACTGATTAGTAACACCAGGGATTTCTACTGGATACTGAAATGCCACAAATATACCTTCGCCAGCACGTGCCTCTGGAGATAATTCAAGCAAATTTTTATTTTTAAAAAAAATTTCACCCTTTTCTATTTTATACTCATCACGTCCTGCTAAGGTTGAAGATAATGTGCTTTTTCCTGATCCATTAGGACCCATTAAAGCATGTATTTCACCTGATTTTATTTCTAGATTTATCTCTTTGAGAATAGTTGCACCTTGAACACTAACATTTAAATTCTTAATACTCAACATTGCTTAATCCTTTAAAAAACAATAGTTTTATAAAAACTATTAGCCAATACTCTTTTCTAAACTAATCGCTAATAATTTTTGTGCTTCAACAGCAAATTCTAATGGTAATTTAGAGAACACATCCTTGCAAAAACCATTGACGATCATAGAAATCGCATTTTCTTCACTAATGCCACGTTGTAAGAAATAAAAAATTTGCTCTTCACCAATACGAGATGTAGTGGCTTCATGCTCTAACTGTGCATTATAATTTTTTACTTCTATATATGGAAATGTATGTGCACCACATTCATCCCCAATTAACATAGAATCACATCTAGTATAATTTCTGGCATTTTCTGCACTCGGCAATATTTTTACCAAACCACGATAACTATTTTGACTCCGACCAGATGAAATCCCTTTAGAAATAATGGTAGAACGAGTATTTCTACCAATATGAATCATTTTTGTTCCAGTATCTGCTTGTTGTATACCATTTGTTAATGCAACAGAAAAAAATTCACCAACCGAATTATCACCTTGTAAAATTACACTTGGATATTTCCAAGTAATGGCTGATCCTGTTTCAGATTGTGTCCATGACATTTTAGAATTTCTACCTTTACACAAGGCTCTTTTTGTAACAAAATTTAAAATTCCAGCAGTTTTATTCGTGTCACCAGAAAACCAATTTTGCACAGTAGAATATTTAACCTGAGCATCTTGATGGACAATAACTTCAACAACTGCAGCATGTAATTGATAAACATCTCGAACAGGAGCTGAACATCCTTCTATATAACTAACAAAACTACCTTTATCAGCAATTAAAATAGTACGTTCAAATTGACCTGTGTTTTCTGCATTAATTCTAAAATAAGTTGATAATTCCATAGGACAGTGCACACCCTTGGGTATATAAACAAAAGTTCCATCAGAAGCAACAGCGGCATTTAATGAAGCAAAAAAATTATCTTTATTGGATACAACACTGCCAATATATTTTTTTACCAAATCTGGATATTTTTGTATTGCTTCACTTAATGAACAAAAAATTATCCCATATTTTTTTAATTTACTACGATAAGTTGTTGAAACAGAAACAGAATCAAAAATAGCATCTACTGCAATAGATTTACCTTCACGTACTGGAACGCCTAACTTATTAAAAGCATTTTCAACTTCTTTAGTCAAGTAATTATTTTGACAATCATTACACTTTGGTGCAGAATAATAAGAATATTCTTGATAATTTAAATTGGGATAAAAACCATTTAACCAATGAGGTTCTTTCATCTTTATCCAATATTCATAAGCATCTAAACGAAATTGCAACATCCAGTCTGGTTCATTACGTTTATGAGAAATTGCATGTATAACATGTTTGTTAATACCTACATCTAATTTATCTGTTTTTATTTTAGTAGAAAATCCTTCTTTATAATTTTTTTTTGACCATATTTTAAAATCACGATTATTTTCTGAGTTACGCTGTGACATAATTTACTTCACTTTAATCTATTTTTTTTTGTTTAAATACCAAAGCTTTCACCACACCCGCAAGCATGCTGAGCCTTAGGATTATTAAATTTAAATGCTTGATTAAGTCCTTCATGAACATAATCAATTTCAGTACCATCAATAAATGGTAATACTTTTAAAGAAACAAAAACTTTAGCACCATTATTTTCAAATAATAAAAATTCTTTAGTAGGACTATTTATTAATGTAATTACATAAGTAAATCCTGCGCATCCTGATTGTTTCACATTAATTAATAATCCTTGACTATTTGGATTGTCTTTCATTAATTTGCGAATTTGAGAAGCAGCTTTATCTGTCATAGTCACTCCATGCCAAGTTTTTTCATTGCATGAAAAATCAATATAATTAATCACTATTAAAACCTCTACTAATTAATGACTACTTCTTACTAATAATAAGAATAGATTACTTGTATTTTTATAAAATTTATATATTAATAATAGCTTTTTTTACTTTATTTAAAAATGATATAAAATATTTATATAATATTTAAATAAAATATTTTTTATCTTACTCAGATTAATTTAGTATCATAACAACTTTGAAAGATTCTAAATAAAAAAATACTAAAAAATATCCTAGAAAAAATATATCATAAAAATTTAATCAAAAATGACAAAAAATTCTAATTAAAGATTAATACTTATTTATTTTATGATATATACATACATTTATTTATTATAAATTTTACTAAAATCTTATATATAAAGTTTTTGAAAAAAAATATGCGTATTTCTTTTAATTAATAGATTTTTAAGCAAAAGCAAAGATGATATAAAAAATAAGGTTATTCAAAAACTAAAAATCGCATAAAAAGATATCATTTTTTATGATTTAATTTTTGAATTAAAATTAGAAATTAATCAACGATTATTAATGATATATTTAATCTTTTAAATAATTATTACGAAAAAAATACTTATAACTATCTTAGTTTTATTTAATATATATTTAAATTATATAACACTCATCAATTCTGATTTAAATATTTTAAAATCAATATTTTTTATTAATAAAATATCCAGAACATGATAGAAAATTTTTTTAACTTTAATTGAAATATCATTAAATTTTATAATAATTTTGAAAAAATTACAAAAATGAAAAAAATATAATAATATCTAAACATTTTAATATTTTGATATTACTGTTTTATTCATTATTAAAAATTATTATATAGAATATTCAAAATATAAGAATTAAAATTATAACTTTATAACATTTTTTAAATATATTAAATTTGTATAATATATGTCAAATATTTTTAATCTAAAAAAATTATTAAAATTTTGATATAAAAAAACAATAATGATATAATTATAAATATAATATGTTATTATAATTATGATAAAATAATTAAAATATCATACAAATTGTATAACGTTTTCTATTATAAAACAATGAAAAAAAAATCATAATTTTTTTATAAAAAAACATAAAAAATTTTATAACAAATGCTTTTTCTTATAAAAAATTATCTATAATATTTTATCAAATTATTTTTTAATTATTATATATTTAATATATAACAATTATTTTTATTAACGAACACTTATCATCAAAATCTTATCAAGAACAAACAGCTTAATTAGAATCGTTTGTATAAAAAAGATCATTAATAATCAAAAAATATTTATAATACTAAAGTATTATCTCTATCTATACCAAAGGTTTATATGAAAAAACTTCCATATTATAATGATTTACCAAAATTTATTTTTAATATAATAGCCATTTTATTAATGATAATTGCATGTTTTTTTATATTAAAACCCTTTATATTAGGTTTTTTATGGGCGATCATGGTTGTAATTACAACTTGGCCATTATTCATCCAACTCACGGAAAAAATAAAATATAAAAAATGGTTAGCAACTATAATAATGATCTTATTAATCATTTTGCTATTTGTAATTCCTTTAGGAATATTAATTGGCAGTATTTTACAAAACAGTGGACCATTAATTGAATGGGCTAAATCTCCAAAAAATATTCAATTACCACATTTTTTTTGGTTAGAAACTATACCATTAATAGGTAGTAAACTTTATTATGCTTGGGATACATTAGTAATTAATGGAGGGAACTTATTCATAGAAAAATTGCAACCTTATATCAGAGAAACTATTATTTGGTTTTTAGCACAAGTCATTAATATTGGACGTTTTGTATTTCATCTAATTGTTATGTTACTATTTAGTGGATTACTATATTCAAAAGGTGATCATATCATATTAAATGTTCGTCATTTTGCTTTTAGACTTGCTGGTATACAAGGTGAAAAAACTATTCAACTTGCCGAAAAATCCATTCGAGCTGTAGCTTTAGGTGTAATCATTATATCATTAACAGAAGCAATTTTTAGTAGCATAGCTTTATCTTTAGCTGCAATACCTTATACTGCTATATTAAGTATTCTTATTTTCATATTTTGTGTAGCACAACTTGGACCATTAGTGATCATGATACCATCAATAATATGGTTATTCTATTCAGGTGCTACTACTTGGGGTATTATCATAATTATATGGAGTATCATGCTCTCGATCATGGACGGTATCTTACGTCCGATATTAATAAAAAATATAGGAGGGGGGTCATCTATAATACTAATGTTGATTGGTGTAATTGGTGGTATTTTATCATTTGGTTTAATTGGACTTTTTATTGGACCAGTCGTTTTAGTTATATCTAATAATTTGTTAATTTCTTGGATGAATGAAGTTTCTAAACCATATAAATAAAAATCATAATTAATTATAAAATTATTTAATGATTAATTATTTACATACGATCAATATTAAGAAAAAATTATATTTTAATGATTAATATTTATAAAAAATTTATATACTTATTATTTTTACAAAAAGAAAAATTAAATGAATGCGATAATATTTATTATTTAATTCTTCATTTTCTTAGAATTATTTTATAATATGATTTTAATGAATTTTAAAAAAAATAAACTTTACATAAAAGTTAGACACAACAAAAAAATATAAAATACAATAAAAAATTTTTTTATTACATATTATATCTGAAAAAATTGATATACTAAAAAATTTAGATAAAATATAAAAAATATTATTGATGTCAATAATTAAAATATTTTTTGTATATACATATCATTTTATTTAAATATGATTATATATTAATTTTAATAAACTCATTTAAAAACAAAAATTACTAAACAAAATTATTTTTTTAGATTTTTTTTAAATAACAAAAATTTTAAAAATAATTAAAAAACATAACATATAATATCAAAAATTGATCAGCTAATAAGATTTTTTATCCATCATAAGTAAATTTTGTACTAATTCAATACAACGTAAAAAACGAACATCATAATCAGGAGAATTTATCACAACAAATTCTACTGAATTTTTAAACAATAAATTAATTAATAAATTTTGAAAATTTATGCGTTCTTTATCAGTACCTAAACTACGTAATCCATCAGAAATCCATGGTGTATTATTTTCTAATAAAATTACTAAGTCAAACCGATATTCATCAATTAATGCTTGCACAAACGGATGAGTTTTACCTTCATATTGCTGACAAAAAGCTTGAGTAGTAATAAAATCAGTATCAATAAAAACAACTTTATTAGCATATTTCACTGCAAAATCAATATATTTTAAATGACCTAATGCAATTTTATCATAATCAGAATATTGTAACGCCATTTCATCACCACCTAAATGCGAAAAAACATAATCACGCCCATACTCCCATGCACTGGTAGTATTAAAAATATTAGCTAACTTATTTACTAAAGTTGATTTACCACTTGATTCTCCACCTAAAATCACTACTTTACGAACAAAAAAAGGTTTGACTTCTGTAGGAATATACTCCCAATAACGAAATGGATCTTTTCTAATTTGATGTCCGCTAATATTCATAAATGTATGATCTGGATCAATCACTATAACTTCTATACCAAAATATTTTCTATAATACTGTGCATCTTTTATTTCTCCAGAATAAATCCACTGTGGTTGAATATTTTCTTTCATCAAAAATTTCTTCATTTCCGTGCTCCACAATTCCCATCCATGAGGGTATGTTTCTATTCCATTCTCATTAAAAGAATAGATATAAATATTTTTTTGATATTTAAAAGTTTGTAATAACCAACGAAGTCTGTCACTTACTGTAGGTTGCTGTGACATAGAACTATCTATAAAAATAGCTTTATCATATTTTTCATCATAACATAAAATAATATATAACTTATCAAGTTGACTACATGCACGTTGTATAAGATAAATATGTCCAGTATGCAATGGATAAAATTTACCAAAAATAATACCAATTTTTAAAGATTTAAATGGATGTGTCATATTTAAAAAAGCGATGCAATGGAATGATTTTTTTAGTATTAGAATTTTTAATTTTTTACCACTAATTAATTTATTTAAATAATCTAGAGTGGCATCACAAATAGTAACAATGACTTCTAGGGAGTAACCAGTTTGTTTAATTGCTTTTTTTAATTAATCAAAACTATTTCATAACTATTTCCTAATAAATATTTTTACATAAATATTCTTTTAAAAATTTTTAAAATACAAGAATATATTTAAAGTATTAAATAAGGATAAAAAGTTATATAATTATATTAAAAAATAAAATATTAATATAAATTTTAAAAATTAGAGCAGTAATAATGATTCTAATGCAATTTTAATCATATCGTTAAATGTATTTTCTCTTTCTTTTGCAGCTATTTTTTCACCAGTAAAAATATTATCAGAAACAGTACACATAGTTAATGATTTTACGCCATATTCTGCTGTAGTACTATATAAACCAGCAGCTTCCATGTCCACTCCTAAGATACCATACTTTTTTATTTTGTGAAAAAAATCTATTTTATTTGGATAAAACAGATCGGTAGAAAAAATATTTCCTACACGAATATTTATATTTTTATTTTTAGAAACAGTAACTACATTATGAATCATATCATAATCTGCAATAGCAGCAAAATCATTATCATTAAACTTTAAACGATTTATTTTAGAATCAGTACATGCTCCCATAGCAATAATAATATCTCTTAATTTTACATCACCAGCAATAGCACCACAAGATCCTGTTCTCAATATTACTTTAACACCAAAATCTACAATTAATTCTCGCACATATAATACACAAGAAGGCATTCCTATTCCGTGCCCCATTACAGAAATTTTACAACCTTTATAGTTACCAGTAAAAGCTAACATACCACGAATATCGTTTACTTGATAAGTATCACTTAAAAAGTTATCTGCAATGTATTTTGCACGTAAAGGATCACCTGACATTAAAACAATATTTGAAAAATCACTTATTGAAGCATTTATATGTGGGGTGCTCATAAATTAATATCCTATTTATGTTTTTATAAATTATAAAATTTTATGAAACTAAAAGAAATATGTAATATTTTTTATATTCAAAATGATGCTTCTCCATATTTTATGAAAGATAACTTGTAATATTGAGTAATTGTTATCCAACATCGAAAAATATTTTTTATAATTTAATATACTCCTTTTCTTTATTTTTCTATAAATGAGAATAGGAACATTTTTTCTTATATGATTAACACCCCCTCAAAATTGGATCGCAACCATGGTCAGCTTTAATAATTAAAAAATCATTTTCTTATGCTAATTCTAATATTTTGGGTAAAAACGATAATCAAATAACTCTAATTCTCTTGCATAACTAACAAAAGCATCACGTTGATGTCTATAAGAAGAATCAAAATCAACAAAATTAGTAAATACTATAGTTATAATATTATTTTTAGCTATTTTACTTTGCTGAAAAGTAGCATTAAATAATATTTAAATCCCTATTATTTTTATTTTTTTTACTAATATCTACATTAGCATAAATATCTGCATTTTTTACAATTTTAAAAATTTTAGCCATTTTTTTTATTTATTCTATTACAATACAGTATCTATAAAGAGGCAAAAAAATAATTACACTAATTTTCTGTACATTAAAAATAATTATTTTTCTCTTTCTATAAATGGAAGAGCTATAAAACGAGAAATATCATAAACACCATTTTAAAATTTTTCTTATGATTTTACAAATTTTATAAAGATTTTTTAAACCAAAAACTGCTTAATAAAATGCGACTTGAAAAACAGAATCTACAGAAGTATCAAAAATAGGTTTACCAGTTTTCATTTAAATTGTACCTAATTGATCTAATATTATGGTACTAAAAAACATAAAAATTGTCTAGATGCCCAGAAAAATGAGCTACTGGAATAACTTTATTTAATAACTCTTTAGAAAAACTATTGTATTCTTTTTTGAATTATTGCAATTTAATAAAAACAGATTTTCCCCCTTCGAGGATTTGAAAAACGTATTTATCTTTATATTTTATATGAAACACTAGCAAGTATACAAACCAAGAATGTTAATTGAACTTTTTAGTCCTACTGAAAATATACCTGATGATTCTTTTGCAATCTTCTCTAAACCTAACGTAATAAATTTGGTGCATATAATTTACCTCTCTTGCCATTATTAGCTATTTTTTCTTATACATGCTTTAGCTATCTTCACCAAAGTATTGGAAAGATATATCACAAAATTTATAAGCATTAGAAACTCCTCCTATAACAAAAAAATCCAAAAAAATAACAAATATACGCCATAATTTTTCCGATACACTAATAAATTTAAATACAACAAGTATTGTACTAAAAAATAATTAAACGTAATTTTTGCTTTTTACAAAAAAAGCAAAATAATATTCTTATTAAGAATTGCTTTACTAAAAGTATATTATTTCAAAAATATGTTTTATAAATAAAACATAAAAAACAATACTCATTTATTTCAAATGTATCAAAATAAAATCAATTCTCATATTCTCTTATTAAAATTATATTTCTAAATTTTAATATTATTTCTTATTTTTTATTTAAAATATATAATATTTTTATATTTTTTTTAAAAAAAATATAAAAAATTAAATTAATTTAGCACCTAAAGATAAAAAAAAGCCAGCAATTGTAGCACTCATCAAATTTGATAAAGAACTAGCTAATACTGTTTTTAAACTTAATCGAGCAACATCTTTACGACGATTCGGAGCAATACTTCCTAAGCAACCTAATAATATCGCAACTGATGAAAAATTAGAAAAACCACATAACGCAAAAGATATAATTGCTTTAGTATTTTGAGAAAGCACTTGCTTACCCGTAGAAATAAGATAATTATCCGGTTTTAAGTATTCGCTAAAATTCATATAAGCAATAAATTCATTCATGACTAACTTTTGCCCAATAAATGAACCAACAATTTTTGCTTCATTCCATGGAATTCCAATTAAATAAGCAATCGGTGAAAAAATATATCCTAAAATTAATTCTAATGAAAAATTAGTTATATGCATCCAATCACCAATTACGCTTAAAATACCGTTTAGCAAAGCAATCAATGCAACAAATGCTAATAACATGCCGCCGACATTCAAAGCAAGTTGAATTCCAGTAGAAGCGCCAGATGCAGCAGCATCAATAATGTTGATGGGACTCTCTTTCTCATTATTAAGAGAACTTATATTGATATTATTATATATTTTTTCTGTTTCAGGTACCATCAATTTAGCAAACAATATTCCCCCTGGAGCAGCCATAAAAGAAGCCGCAATAAGATATTCCATTGGAATCCCCATTTGGGAATAACCCGCTAATACAGAACCGGCAACTGAAGATAAACCACCACACATAACAGAAAATAACTCAGAATTTGTCATAGTGCTAATATAAGGTTTAATAACTAAAGGAGCTTCAGTATGCCCTACAAAAATATTAGCTGTTGCAGATAATGACTCAGTACGTGAAATGCCTAAAACCCATTGAAAAAAACCACCTATAATTTTAATAAACAGTTGTATTATACCAAGATAATAACATACAGAAATTAGCGAAGAAAAGAAAACAACAATAGGAAGAACTCGCAAAGAAAAAATAAAACCACTACTGCCAAATAAATCTAACATTTTATCAGATACTAAAGCACCAAAAATAAAATCTATACCAATTTGTCCATAAGCAATAACATTGTAAACAACATCAGATAATATTGTTAAAGTACTACGGCCAGATGGAATATAAAGAACGAATGCTCCAATAGCTATTTGAATAAAAAAAGCACCCAGTACAGTACGCAATTTTATTGATCGACGATTATTAGAAAAAATAACAGCAATAAAAATTAATATTATCATTCCTATTATACTCATAATACATTGCATAAATTATATCTCTATTTAATTAAATTAATTAAATCAATTCATAACTGAACTGTACTAAAATTTAGTTAATACAATTATTTTACTATGAAATTACAATATTAAATAACATTGAATACTAAGATAATAGTTAACTCTAAAATTAAAAAATTATTTTAAATTACTTTTCAAAAAAGTAATTTATTATATTATAAATAATATTATAATGAAAATATTAATTTTTATATTAATATTTTATTAAGTTTTTAAAAAATATTCTATGCTTTTTATATAAAAGTACCAAATCTATTTTTTATTATTTTTATCAATTTTTTAATTATAAATAAATTAAAAATTTTAAAAATGCGATTAAAATCTTAAGTATTTCTTTAGTGAAAAACACTTTAAATTTTTTATATAAAAATATAAAGAATATTGCTTACATATTTATAATAAATAAATTAAATATAAAAAATATATTTATTTTATAAATTTTTCTTACATTACTCAAAACTCTATAAATATTTAAAAATAATACAAAGAACTTTATATAAGAATCTTTAAAAAATATTTATAAAACTGTTAATAACTACATATTAACAATATTTTAAAAACCATATAAAAAATTATTATACTCGATATTTACCTATTTTTTATAAACATATAAATCAATAAAAAATTGTAATTTATCCAATAGAAATTAGACATAAAAAATTAAAAAAATAAAAATATTTAATATTTATATAAATTTTTTATATAAATATATATCCTTATTAAGGACTTTTATTTACATTTTTAATATAATTATTATTAAAAGTAAAACATTATAATATGTTTCATATAATTAAAAATTTATATGCAATATAATAAACAAATCATTAATAAATACTTTAAAAACTTTATCTTATTTTATTTAATGTGATTTAATATGTTATTGTTAACAACAATATTTTATCATATAACATAGTTAAATATCTTTATGAAAAAAATAATTTTTAACATATAAAAATAAAATAAATAATTTAATTAATTATCATATGAAAAATGTGCAAAAATTTAATTATTCTTATGTGTTTCGCAAAAACTCTTCTTATTTTACCAAAAAAGGTGCATAATGCATTCATTTGATGTTACCAAACGTTCACTTTATTCACTGAGTTGGCCAATCTTTATTGATGTTCTATTACATTTTTCAACTTTACTGATTAATACTTACATGGTAAGTCATGTCTCTACATTATATTTGGCCGCAATGGGAGTAGGAAACCAAGTTTTTGATCTTTTTATAACTATATTTAATTTTATTAGCATAGGATGCAGCGTTGTTATTGCTCAATATTTAGGTGCAACTAAAACAGAAAAAGCAACTCAAGCAATTCATATTGCTATCGCTTTTAATTTTTTATTAGGATTTTTAGGTGCTATAACCATTTTATTTTTAGGTTATAAAATACTTGCTATAATGAATACACCAATTCATTTACTAGATGATGGTTATGCTTACTTACATGTACTTGGTTTATGTTTAATTCCAGAAGCAATATCAATTATATTAGCCGCTTGCTTACGTGTTTATGGAAAATCAGAACCTGCTATGTGGGCAACATTTATTGCTAATATCATAACAATTATTGGTAATGTAATTGTTTTATATGGTTTTTTTAATTTACCAAAATATGGATTAATCGGAGTTGCATATTCTACTACTATTGGACGTATAACAGCTACTATATTGCTTTTTTTTCTACTATTCAAAAGATTAAAAATCAAATTTTCTCCTAATTTACTATTTCAATGGTCAAAAAAAATAGTTAACAAAATATTAAATATCGGTATTCCTTCTGCAGGTGAAAATTTAGTATGGATTTTGCATTATATTATTGCTTCCGCTTTTATTGGTATAATGGGAGAAATATTTTTGGCAGCACAAACTATTTATTTTCAATTGTCATTATTTATTATGTTATTTGGCATTTCAATAAGTATTGGTAATGAAATTATAATTGGACATTTAATTGGATCTAAAAGATTTAAAGATGCATATAAAAGAGCATTCAAAAGTTTAAAATTGGGATTTTGTATTACAATTTGCATTGTGTTTATTTTTTGGTTATTCCGTATATCTATATTAAATATAGTTACTCAAGATTATCAAATCATGCAACTATTGCTTCCTCTTTTTTTGTTGTCTGTGTTTTTAGAACCAGGAAGAACAGTAAACATTATCATGGTAAATTCTTTGCGTGCTGCTGGAGATGCTAAATTTCCTTTTTGTATTGCTTTAGTTTCAATGTTTGGAATAGCAATTCCAATTAGTTATTTATTAGGGTTAAAATTGGAAATGGAATTATTAGGTATCTGGCTTGGTTTTTTATGTGATGAATGGCTAAGAGGTTTACTTAATACTTGGAGATGGCGATCTAAACATTGCAAAAAAAATGATTAGACCTGTAAAAGATTATACATTTAAATTATCTTATAAAAAACTATATTTAATAACTTTATATACAAAAATAATGTATTAGTGTTATAAATTAATCAAATCTTTTAACAAATACTAACAAAAAAAATTTAACTGATTATGAAAAAATTTTTTATGCCGAAGGCCGGAATCGAACCGACAAACCATAAGGTGATTGATTTTGAATCAACTGCGTTTACCAAATTTCGCCACTTCGGCCTGTATTAAAATTAAAAAAACTGACATTAGTATAATTATTTGCATGCAAAAAAACAAGCATTATTTTGTATAAAAATTATTAATATCAATTATAAAAATTAAATCTTAATCAAAATTATTATTAATAAATAAATCACATTATAAATACATATTTTAAAATTTTTAACTAGTTTATTTTTATATAACTAAAAAAATATGTATATATCTAAATAGATATTGATAATATTCTAATTAACAGCATTATCGAGTATTTCTAAAAATAATTATAGAAATGCAAATAATTTTTATAAAAACTTATACAATAAATATTGATGGTATAATTAATTTCGTAAAAAAATTGAAACGTAAAAATAATTTATTATTTCTTTATTTTTTTTACAATAAAACTCTTTTCTAAAAAATCTAAAATAGAAAAATTAAAAAAGGCAAATATCTTTTATTCAGATGCATAAAAGATCAAAAAATCAATTTTAATATAATACTAAATAATAAAAACATGCATTTAAATAAATTTAAAAACTTTTTATATTTAAAAAATATTATTTTATACGAGAAACATATTGACCTAATCGAGTATCAACTTTAATAATATCACCAATTTGAATAAATAAAGGAACTTTAACTTTAACTCCCGTAATTAATATTGCATCTTTTCCTCCTCCCATTCCACCACCCAATGTGTCACCTTTCAATCCTGGATCGGTATATACTACTTTTAATGCAACAAAATTAGGTAGAGTTATCATGATAGGTTTTTGATTCCAAAAGGTAACAACACAATTTATTTGATTAGTTAACCATTTTTTTTTATCACCAATAACTACATGATCTACTGAAAATTGTTCAAAATCATCATAATTCATAAAATACCAATATTTTTTATTATTATATAAATATATCAAATTTAAGTCTATAATATCAGCACTCTTTAAACAATCAGTTGATTTAAATGTTTTTTCTAATAACTTATTAGAAATCAATTTACGAATACGCACACGAGCAAAAACTTGACCTTTACCTGGTTTAATAAATTCACTTTCAATAATGATACAAGGCTCTTGTTCTAAAATAATTTTTAAACCAGGACGAAATTCGTTAATATTATAAACAGTCATAAAAATCCTTTAATTTTTTAAAAATACTAATAAAAACCAAAAAACCAAAAAATTACATATAATGAACATCATAAATAAAAATATAAAAAACAGAGATATTTGGATAAAACAACTTCATGAGTCTGTAACAAATCATAATGAACTACTAAAATTACTATCGCTACAACATGATCCAGAATTATCTGCTGGAGCTCCAGCTCACACTTTATTTCCTTTACGCGTGCCACATCCTTTTATAAAAAAAATGAAAATCGGTGATCCTCAAGATCCTCTTTTACGACAAGTGATTTCTTTAAAATCAGAATTTAATCTTACACCAATGTTTTATATGGATCCATTAAATGAACACAACAATCCGATTCCAGGAATATTGCATAAATATTACAATAGAATATTGCTTTTAGTAAAAAACAGCTGTGCTGTTAATTGTCGTTACTGCTTTCGACGCCATTTTCCTTATGAAAAAAATAAAGGCAACAAAGAAACTTGGAAAGTAGCATTAAACTACATTCAACAACATAAAGAAGTAAATGAAATTATTTTTTCAGGCGGAGATCCATTAATGGCAAAAGATCATGAGTTAGATTGGTTAATTACACAATTAGAGAAAATTTCTCATATTAAAAGATTAAGAATACATAGCCGGTTACCTGTGGTTATTCCTAAACGTATTACAAATACACTATGTCAACGTTTTTATATTTCACGATTACAAATTATTTTAGTCACTCATATTAATCATCCAAATGAAATAGACAATACTTTTTATAATTCCATAAAAAAATTAAAAAAAATAAATGTTACTCTACTCAATCAAAGTGTACTATTACGAGGTGTTAATGATAATGCTCACATTCTGGAGAAATTAAGTGATAAATTATTTCAAAATGGAATTTTACCTTATTATTTACATTTATTAGATAAAGTTCAAGGCTCTGCTCATTTCCTTGTAACTGAAGAAGAAGCTAAAACAATAATGAAAACACTAATGAAAAGAATTTCTGGATATCTGGTACCAAAATTAACAAAAGAATTAGCTGGAAAATTAAATAAAATCCAAATTAATTTATAATTATCAAAATAATATAATTATATTAACAACTCATATATTACAAAATTATTTATTAGATAAAATTAACGAAAAACAAAATATTTATATAATTTTATTAAATGTGTTACAAAATTAACGATATTAAATTAAAGTGTTTAATACAAAAAAATATAAACACCAAAACAATATTTTAAATTCATATAATATAAACGTATATTATATAGATATTTATTTTTTTATATATCAAAAAAAGATAAAAAAATATTTCTTAAAGTAATTGCATTTTTAATTTTATTGCTAATATTTATATTATAAATATCTAAATTATTTTTTTATTAAAAAAAATATTTAAAATATAACAACAAGAACTTATAACCATTTGACAATTCAATACAAACTTTCTCTAATATTTATTTAAATTTATAATACATGTGACAATTTTTTTCATAAAAATCAGACTTTTTTTTTATTATTTATGATTACTAATTACATTTTATATTTGCTCATAAAATAATAAAATATATACTGCGTTAATTTTAATAATAATATTTTATACATAAAAAAACCCTGAGGCGTATAATCAACCATCAGGGTTTTTATATAATGAAGTTATTAGAACATTATTATACTATCCATAATACGATGATATTAGAATAAAAACTATAAACTTCTTATTTTTACATCATTCCGCCCATGCCGCCCATATTGCTGGAAGCACTTATATCGGATTTCTCTTCTTTCGGTAAATCAGTGATCATGGCTTCAGTTGTAATCATCAAACCTGCAATTGAAGCTGCAAATTGTAAAGCAGAACGTGTAACTTTTGTTGGATCTAAAATACCCATTTTGATCATATCTCCATACTTTTCAGTAGAAGCATTATAACCATAATTATCTTTTCCTTGCTTAACATTGTTAACAACTACTGCTGCTTCTTCACCAGAATTTTCAACAATTTGACGCATAGGAGCTTCCATAGAACGCAGTGCAATACGAATACCAACTGTTTGATCTTCATTGTCACCAGTCAAGTTAGTTAATGCAGTTGCAACACGGACTAAAGCAATACCACCACCCGCAACAACACCTTCTTCTACAGCAGCACGAGTTGCATGTAATGCATCATCAACACGAGCACGTTTTTCTTTCATTGCAACTTCGGTAGCAGCACCAACTTTAATCACAGCCACACCATCAGATAATTTAGCAATACGTTCTTGTAATTTCTCACGATCATAATCTGATGTTGCTTCATCACGTTGTTGCATTATCTGTTTAATTCTATCTTTGATCGTATTTTTTTCACCCATACCATCAATAATAGTAGTGGTATCTTTATTAATAACAATACGCTTGGCTTGTCCTAAATGTTCTAGAGTAGCTTTTTCTAATTCCATGCCAATTTCTTCAGAAATAACAGTTCCATTAGTTAAAATAGCAATATCTTGTATCATCGCTTTGCGACGGTCGCCAAATCCTGGGGCTTTTACCGCAGCAACTTTCACAATACCTCTTAAATTATTTACCACTAATGTAGCTAATGCTTCACCTTCTACATCTTCAGCAA
The DNA here is from genome assembly GCA_031446145.1 of Arsenophonus sp. Taxonomy (GTDB): domain Bacteria; phylum Pseudomonadota; class Gammaproteobacteria; order Enterobacterales; family Enterobacteriaceae; genus Arsenophonus. The sequence continues at coordinate 326,238 of CP132903.1, forward strand.
TAATTAAAAGTGGTTTCCCTGCTTTAGCAACACTTTCTAATACAGGTAACAATTCACGAATATTAGAAACTTTTTTGTCTATCAGTAAAACATATGGATTTTCTAATTCGGCAACTCCACTATCTGGTTTATTAATAAAATAAGGAGATAAATAACCACGATCAAATTGCATACCTTCGACAACATCAAGTTCATCTTCTAAACCTGAACCTTCTTCGACCGTAATCACTCCTTCTTTACCAACTTTTTCCATTGCTTCTGCAATTAATTTACCGACTGTTTCATCAGAGTTAGCAGAAATAGTACCTACTTGTTCGATTGCTTTATTATCAGCACAAGGTGTAGATAATTTTTTTAATTCCTCAACTCCAGCAGCAACCGCTTTATCAATACCACGTTTTAAATCCATTGGATTCATACCAGCCGCTACTGCCTTTAAACCTTCGCTAACAATAGATTGAGCTAATACTGTTGCAGTAGTTGTTCCATCACCTGCTGCATCATTTGCTTTAGAAGCAACTTCTTTTACCATCTGGGCGCCCATATTTTCAAATTTATCTTCTAATTCAATTTCTCGGGCAACAGACACACCGTCTTTAGTAATTGAAGGTGCTCCAAAAGCTTTATCTAAAATTACATTTCTTCCTTTCGGACCTAAAGTAACTTTTACTGCATCTGCAAGAATATTTACTCCACGGAGCATTTTTATACGTGCATCAGTACCAAATTTTACGTCTTTAGCTGCCATTGTTTCTTTCCTTTAAATTCTTTCATTCAGAAGATCTAAACTAGAAATTATTTTTCGATAATTGCCAAAATATCGCTTTCTGACATAATCAACACTTCTTCCTCATCAATCTTCTCTGTTTTCACACCATAACCGTCGTTAAAAATAACTATATCATCGACTTTCACATCTAATGGTTTAGTCTGACCATTTTCTAAGATGCGACCTTTACCAATAGCCAGCACTTTACCTCGAGTTGATTTACTTGCTGCAGTACCAGTTAAAACAATACCGCCTGCAGATTTAGATTCAACTTCTTCGCGCTTGATGATAACTCGATCATGCAATGGACGAATCTTCATGAATAGATCTCCTATAAATACAATCCACGTAAAGTAAATGAAGGATAATACTAATATGTTTTAATATCAACAACTAGTACCCTATTTGCTATATGGGGTCAATAAAAACCACTTCAAGGGGGGTACATAAAAATTTTTTACATTTTTTATTATCAAAAATAACGATAACATGTAACCTTAAAATTTAATTTTTTAAACATTCATAAAAAACAACTACAAAATAAAAAGATAATATATTTTTATGCATAAAAATATATGCATCCTTAAAATTTCAAAATAATAATTAAAAATTGATACAATTTAATGCTTTATATGCCTGCTCTAAACGTTTTATCATAGCAATCTGACCAGCTCGCATCCAAATACGAGGATCATAATATTTTTTATTTGGTTTATCTTTACCTTCTGGATTACCTAATTGAGTTTCTAAATAACTCTTATTTTCCTTATAATAATTTAATATACCTTCCCAAGTTGCCCATTGCGTATCTGTATCAATATTCATTTTTACAACACCATAATTAACAGCTTCTTTGATATCTTCAATAGAAGAACCAGATCCACCATGAAACACAAAATTTAAATTATTTTTTTCTGGCAAATGAAACTTTTTAGTAACATATTCTTGTGAATTTTTAAGAATTTTAGGCATTAATTGAACGTTACCTTCTTTATAAACACCGTGAACATTACCAAAAGATGCTGCAATCATAAAGCGATCACTAATTTGATGTAATTTTTCATAAGCATAAGCAACATCTTCAGGTTGTGTATAAAGTAATGCACTATCTATTCCAGAATGATCAATTCCATCTTCTTCACCACCAGTGCAACCTAGTTCAATTTCTAATGTCATCTCCATTTTACTCATTCTTTTTAAATACTGAGTACAAGTTTTAATGTTATCTGCCAAAGATTCCTCTGATAAATCAATCATATGTGATGAAAACAAAGGTTTTCCTGTCATTTGATAATATTTTTCACCTTCATCTAGCAAACCATCAATCCATGGCAACAAGTTACGGCCACAGTGATCAGTGTGCAATATAACAGGTACCCCATAATGTTTAGACATTTTATGCAAATAATGAGCACCTGAAATAGCACCTAAAATTGCTGCTTCTTGACCTTGTACCTGTAAACCTTTACCTACAATAAATGCAGCTCCACCATTAGAAAATTGAACAATCACTGGAAAACGAATTTTAGCAGCAGTTTCCAAAACAGCATTAATAGAATCCAGACCGAAACAATTAACTGCTGGTAATGCAAATTTATATTTTTTTTCAAGAGAAAAAATTTTTTGCACATCATCGCCAGTAATAACACCGGGATTAACAAAGTTTAAAATGTTTAACATAAGATAAATTCCTATTTTACATAAGTCATTAATCTTACCTATTATTTTTTAAATATGATTGCTGTTTTGCCCATTCTTCTAATGCAACAATTGCAGGTAAGTTCTTATTTTTAATAAATTCTAAAAAAGCTCCTCCACCAGTAGAAATATAAGATATTTTATCTGCAATACCAAGCATATCAATAGCTGCTATTGTATCACCACCACCTGCAATAGAAAAAGCTGCACTTTTTGCAATAGTTTTTGCAATCACTTCAGTAGAATAACGGAAATTAGCAAATTCAAAAACTCCAAGAGTACCATTCCATAGAATTGTTTTTGCTTTTTGCAAAATATCTACTAAAGAATGAACAGTTTTATTACCTAAATCTAAAATTTGCTCATTATCTTTAATATTATTAATAGACTTCACAATTCCTACAGCAGTCTCTAAATTTTTTTTTGCAACACACACATCAATTGGTATAATAATATCAAAATTTGATAATAATTTTTTTGCTGTTGAAACAAAAGAGGGTTCATATAAAGAAGATCCTATTTTATGATTAGCAGCAGCAATAAAAGTATTAGCAATTCCACCCCCTACAATAATCTGATCAGCAATCTCTACTAAAGAATTTAATATATTTAATTTACTGGAAACTTTTGAACCACCAATAATAGCTACCATTGGACGTGCAGGATTTTTAAAAGCTTTGCGTAATGACTCTAATTCAAATGATAATAACAATCCTGCACATGATAAAGAAGCAAATTTTGCTATACCGTAAGTTGATGCATGAGTACGATGAGCCGTTCCAAATGCATCCATTACATAAATATCACAAAGTGCAGCATATTGCTTAGACAAATTTTCATCATTTTTTACTTCACCTCTGTTAAAACGTACATTCTCAAAAACTACTAATTCATGAGCCTTAACTTTAACTCCATTTAAATAATTTCTGACTAAACGAACAGGATAATCAAGTTTATTTGATAAATATTTCACAATAGGCATTAATGAAAATTTTTGATTATATTCACCTTCAATCGGACGACCTAAATGGGACATAATCATCACTTTTGCACCTTTCTCTAATGCAATTTTAATTGTTGGTAAAGAAGCGCGAATTCGTGCATCAGAAATAATGTTTCCATCTACAATAGGGACATTTAAATCAGATCTGATTAATACTTTCTGATCCTTTAAGTCTAAATCAATCATCTTAATTATAGACATAGATAAAAAATCCTCTCAATTATTTTTTAATGCATAAAAAATAATTTTTGTTATACTTTTATAAAAATAAAAAACGACATGTATTCTAAAATCCAGTAGCAGCCATTGCTAATGTAGTATCAAGCATACGATTAGCAAATCCCCACTCATTATCACACCATACTAAAATTTTAATTAAATGTTTTCCACTTACACGTGTTTGTGTACCATCTACAATAGCACTATGCGGATCATGATTAAAATCTGTTGATACCAATGGTAATTCAGTATAATCAACAATACCACAAAATAATTCTTTTGCTGCTTGTTCTAATATTTGATTAACCTGAGAAACTGTAACTGTAGATTGCACTGTTACGCTCAAATCAATTGCTGTTACATTGATAGTAGGCACACGCACTGATATTGCTTCAAAATGATCTTTAAATTTAGGAAAAATTCGTGTAATACCAGAAACTAATTTTGTATCTACAGGAATTATAGATTGACTGGCAGCTCTTGTTCGACGTAAATCTTCATGATAAGCATCAATTACTGGTTGATCATTCATTGCAGCATGTATGACTGTCACTGTACCGGATTCAATATGTAAAGAAGTATCTAATATTTTTATTACGGGGATAATACAATTAGTAGTACAAGATGCATTTGAAACAATTTGATCGGTTTTTTTTAAACTTTTTTCATTAACACCATAAACAATAGTTGCATCCAGATCAGCACTACCTAAATGAGAAAATAAAACTTTTTTTGCACCGCTGGATAAATGAGCATAGCCATCTATATTTGAACCATAAACACCAGTACAATCTAACACGATATCAATATCTAATGCACCCCATGGTAATTTTTCTATCTTGTATTCATGAAAAAGATAAATCAAATCATTACCAACTAATAATAAATCTTTATCAATACTTACATCCCAAGCAAATATACCATGACTAGAATCATATTTTAATAAATGTGCTATACCTTCTGCAACAGCAATTTCATTAATTGCAATAACAGCAATTTTAGTCCGATGACCTGATTCATAAAGCGCTCTTAATACGCTACGTCCTATCCTTCCAAAACCGTTAATGCCTACCTTAATTGTCATATTATTCCTTCAATTCAACAAAAATATATTAACGGTAAAAAATACTGATAATTATAGTTTTTATTCTAAATATTCTTTTAATACTCTATATAAAATTTATAAAAAATATTTATTTTTAGGAATTAAATATTATAAGATATAATCTTTATAAAAAAAATAAAATAAAAAAATTCGGGGGCTAAAGTTATAAAAAATTTAGCTTACTTAAATTGTTTATAAATCATAAAAATAATAAACAGTACATAGTTTTATGTTTTTTAATACATTAATTTAATAATGATTTAGCCTTACTAAGTACATTTTTAACATTAAAACCAAATTTATCAAATAATATATCTGCTGGTGCTGATTCACCAAAAGTACTTATACCAATAATTTTACCATTTTTACCAATATATTTATACCAATAATCAGGAATACCAGCTTCAATTACAAGACGCGCAGTAACTACAGATGGCAATACAGATTCGATATAATCTATATGCTGTTTTTCAAAAGTATCTGTTGATGGTATAGATACTACTCGCACTTTATATCCTTCATCACTTAAATTTTTATATACTTTAACAGCTAATGCAACTTCAGAACCTGTTGCAATTAAAATAATTTCAGGCATACCTATGTTGCTATCTTTTAGAACGTATCCTCCTTTGCTAATATTGTTTATTTGTTTTTTATTACGTACTTGTTGTTCAAGATTTTGACGAGAAAAAATTAAAGCAGTTGGGCCTTTGACACGCTCAATTGCATGCTGCCAAGCAACCACCGCTTCAACTTGATCACAAGGACGCCAAGTACTCATATTAGGTATCATGCGTAGAGTAGCTAATTGTTCAATGGGCTGATGAGTGGGACCATCTTCACCAATACCAATAGAGTCATGAGTATAAACAAAAATAGTACGAATTTTCATTAATGCTGCCATACGCAATGTATTCCGTGCATATTCAACAAACATCAAAAATGTACCTCCATAAGGTATGAAACCACCATGCAATGAAATTCCATTCATAATAGCTGACATTCCAAATTCACGTACACCATAATGAATATAATTACCACCTGAATCCTTATGTATTGGTTGAGAACCAGACCACATAGTCAAATTACTTGGTGACAAATCAGCAGAACCACCTAACATTTCAGGAAGTTTTTCACCAAATACTTCTAATATATTTTGTGAAGCTTGACGACCAGATATATTGCGCGGATTAGATTGTGATCGAGTTATCAAATTATTAACAGTAAATTTCCATTTATCAGGAAAATGTCCTTTTATACGACGTAAAAAATCTTTAGCAAGTTGAGGAAAAGCCTTTTTGTACTCTACAAATTTTATATTCCAAATATCTTCTTTTTTTTGACCTATTTTTACAGCATTCCACTTTTTATAAATTTCTGATGGTATTTTAAAAGGTGGATATGGCCAATTTAATGATTTTCTAGTTGCCAATACTTCACTTTTGCCTAGTGGAGCACCATGAGCTTCTTTTAAACCCGCTTTATTTGGAGCTCCATAACCAATAATTGTTTTACAAATTAATAAAGATGGTTTATCAGTAATATTACGTGCTTCCTCTATTGCTAATTTGATTTTTTCAGAATCGTGTCCATCTATATCTTTTATAACATGCCAATTATAAGCAGCAAAACGTACAGATGTATTCTCAGTAAACCAACCTTTTACTTTTCCATCAATTGAAATATCATTATCGTCATAAAAAACAATAAGTTTACCTAATTTTAATGTGCCAGCTAATGAGCAAACTTCATGTGAAATCCCTTCCATCATACAACCATCACCTACAAAAACATAAGTATAATGATCAATAATAATATGACCAGGACGATTAAATTGTTTGGCTAAAGTTCTTTCTGCAATCGCAAATCCTACAGCATTTGCAAGTCCTTGTCCTAAGGGACCCGTTGTTGTTTCAATCCCTGGTGTGCACCCATATTCCGGATGTCCTGGAGTTTTAGAATGCCATTGACGAAATTTTTTTAGTTCCTCAATAGATAAAGCATAACCAGTAAGATGTATCAAACTATACAATAACATCGACCCGTGCCCATTAGATAACACAAACCGATCACGATCTATCCAATTTGGATTAGCAGGATTATGATTCATATAATCACGCCATAATACTTCAGCAATATCAGCCATTCCCATTGGAGTACCTGGATGTCCTGATTGTGCTTTTTGTACTGCATCTATGCTTAAAAACCGAATAGCATTGGCGAGGATTTTACGATTTATCATTATTTTACTCCAATGAAATCAATAATATAATACTTGTTATGAACAACTTTTATTTATTATGTTTTAAAAAAAATATATTCATCGAATATAGAACAGAAAAAATAAATAACGTCAAATATTTTTTGAGAAAACATTTTAATTGAAAATAAAAACCTGTTATAAATAAAAAAACTATCAATTAAGACTTTGATCAGGTTTTGATAATATTGTGGCGGTGCGGACGGGACTCGAACCCGCGACCTCCGGCGTGACAGGCCGATATTCTAACCGACTGAACTACCGCACCAATTTTATTAATTGAATTACAAACATTAATGATATTACGAATCTAGCATCTACACGTCAATCTTTTTTAAGAAATATTTTTTTAAAATTATAATCTTTCATTTTTATTTTAATTATCTTTTTCAATATTTAAACGCCAAACAGATTGTCTTTTAATTTTATGTTCAATAAAATTTAACTTTTCTTCATGCGCTATCCTTTCTGAATGATCAGCATAAAGTACAATTAATTTGTTTTTTAATTTTTCCAATCTTTTAATTTCATTTATATAAACTTGACTATTTAACTCTGAATTAGCTGAAAAAGATAATGAAATTTGACCTCCAGTCATTGCTATATAAACTTCTGCTAAAATAGAAGCATCAAGTAATGCTCCATGCAATATACGTTTTGAATTATCAATTTTATAACGATTACATAAAGCATCAAGATTGTTTCTTTTACCAGGAAAAAGTTTTTTTGCTAAAAGTAAACTATCTGTTACATGACAGATAGTTTCTATTAAAGGAATATTTTTTTTTAATTTAGAAAATTCATAATTTATAAAACCCACATCAAAAGGTGCATTATGAATAATTAATTCACTTCCTTTAATGAAATTAAGAAAATCATCGGCAACTTCTGAAAAAGTTGGTTTATCTGCTAAAAATTCATTAGTAATTCCATGAATAGCCAAAGCTTCAGGATCAATTAACCGATTTGGTTTTATATAAACATGAAAATGACAATCCGTTAAATTTCGGTCAACAATTTCTAAAGCACCAATCTCAATAATATTATGTCCTTCATAAGGTACTCCGAACTTATTTATTCCAGTTGTTTCTGTATCAATGACAATTTGTCGTCTAATCATTGTGCTCATCTTACTTTTTTATGTCACACTAAGAAAAATATTAACTATAAATATATAATGAGTTTATCAAAAATGAAAAAAAAAGTAGAAATTTTTACTGATGGTTCTTGTTTAGGAAATCCAGGTCCAGGTGGTTATGGTATTTTATTAAGATATGATAAATATCAAAAAACTTTAAGTAAAGGATATTTTTATACAACAAATAATCGAATGGAATTGATGGGTGCAATTATTGCATTAGAAACACTTAAAAAACCATGCAAAATAATTTTTACAACAGATAGTCAATATGTTCGCCAAGGAATTACACAATGGATACATAATTGGAAACATCAGAAATGGAAACGTACTGCTAAATTGCCTGTTTTAAATATAGATTTATGGAAAAGATTAGATGCAATTGTTACAAAACATAGAATAGAATGGCATTGGATTAAGGGACATTCCAACAATCAAGAAAATGAGATATGTGATACATTAGCAAAACATGCAGCTTCTTTACCAACAGAAGAAGATAAAGGTTATTTTAAAGAAATAAACTTTAGAAAAGTTACACCAAGTCTTAATAACACCTAATGTATTATTACCTATTTTTATACAATTTTTGAGAAATTTTATTGGTCTTGGTGTTAATGGTAATGTTCTTTTGCGAGCAATAATAAGCGTAATACAACCTGCAAATTTAAATGTTTTATTGATAAAGTGATGGGGGCTTTTCCAGGGAAGAATTTGAAAACTTTCTTGAAAAAATATTTCATAATTTAAAAAATTTAACCAATCAAGCAAAACAGATAATGAAAATATATGACTATTATATCTGTATATTTGAGATTTACGAAAAAAAGGAATAGAGTTTATAATACCTAACAAACTCATGGAATTAAAATTAGATATAATCAGCCAACCATCATCAACTAAAATTCTATCCGTTTCACGTAATAAAGAATAAGGTCTATTACTATATGCAAGTTCTTGTATTAATAAGCAAACATCTATTGATTTATTTTTAAAAGGCATTTCATTAGGATTACCTAATAATTGAGCATTCTTTCCAAGCATATTCATGCTAAACTGATGATTAATAAGAGATGATTGTGTATCAATATCTAAACTAAATTGACCAATTTTTAATAAATGAAATCCAAATATTTTTGGCCACCATAATTGAAGTTCTTTGTTTAATGCAGTACAATAATATTCTCCCCATGGTATATTTTTCCATGAATTATAGCTTTGATATGTTTTATTAAAAAGTATCGACTTCATTAGAATACCCTGTTAACAAATGAGATTTCAAAGATCATTATGGAACTTGTAAGAATTCCTTCCTTAATTGATAACTATATATGGTTATTAATCCATAAAAAAAAATGTGTCATTATTGATCCTGGTATTGCTAAACCAGTAAAAAAATTTCTGGAAAACCGTGATATAAAACCAATTGCTATTTTACTTACTCATAATCATAATGACCATGTTGATGGGATTAAAAAATTAAAAATATATTATCCAAAAATAGATATTTATGGACCCATGGAAACTTATAAAAAAGGAGCAAAGTACGTCATAAAAAACGGAGATATTTTAAATTTTTTTGGATGTCCATTAAATGTGTTTGCTGTTCCAGGACACACTTTAGGACATTTAGCTTATTATCAAGAACCTTATCTCTTTTGCGGCGATACTCTATTTTCTGGTGGTTGTGGGCGTATCTTTGAAGGAAATAGTCAACAAATGTATCATTCTTTGAATATTTTAAAAAAATTTCCTGACGAAACTTTTATATGTTGTGGACATGAATATACTGCTATAAATATGAAATTTGCCAGTTATTTATTACCTACTGATGAGGCAATTAAAAATTATACCTTAATAGTAAATCAAAAAAAAGCAAGGAAGGAACCTACAATTCCATCAACACTGAAACTTGAAAAAAAAATTAATATATTTTTGAGATCATACGATTATGATCTAAAAAAAGCATTAGGATTTTCTCCTCATATATACTATTCAAATTATGAAACATTTAAAAAAATACGTAAACTAAAAGATTCTTTCTAAAAAAACTATTAAATACAATATTATTACTATAATTTTTGTAGCAAAAAAACATAAAAACCATATTAATTTTCTACTTATTGTAAATATAATATTTTTTTTACTAGAAAAAAATATTAACAATTTTTTTGATTTTTTATTAAAATATCATATTTTTTATTAAAACATTAATGAAATTTTATAAAATTTATTAAATCTATCAAATATATTAAAATTCTAAAAAATTTTCATTAACAATAATTGTACATTAAAAATTGACAATTTACTTCTTGTAAACCATTAAAAAATACTTTTTCACCTAATTCTTCTTCAATACGAATCAATTGATTATATTTAGCTAATCGATCAGATCGACTCATTGAACCTGTTTTAATTTGACCTGCAGCACTTCCTACGGATAAATCTGCAATTGTAGCATCTTCAGTTTCACCAGATCGGTGTGATATTATTGTAGAATAACCAGCATTTTTTGCCATATTAATTGCCAATAAAGTTTCGGTTAAAGTACCGATTTGATTAAATTTAATTAAAATTGAATTAGCTATATTTTTTTTGATCCCCTTTTCTAAAATCTTAGTATTTGTTACAAACAAATCATCACCTACTAATTGAATTTTATTACCCAAAACTTTTGTTTGATAAATAAATCCGTCTAAATCTAATTCATGTAAACCATCTTCAATAGAAATAATTGGATATATTTTGGTTAATTCTTCAAGATAATGAGTAAACTCTTGAGAAGAAAAAATTTTATGCTCACTTTTTAAGTTATAAGTTTTTGTTTTATTATCATAAAATTCAGAAGCAGCACAATCTATTGCTAAAGTAATGTCTTTACCTAAAACATAACCAGCTACTTCAACAGCTTCCTTAATTAATTCTAAAGCCGCAACATTTGATTTTAAATTTGGTGCATAACCACCTTCATCCCCTAATCCTGCACTAATGCCTTTTTTTTTCAAAACTCTTCCTAAATGATGAAAAATTTCACATCCCATACGAACTGCTTCTTTAAAATTTTTAGCACTAATTGGCTGAATCATAAACTCTTGAATCTCAATGTTGTTCTCTGCATGTTTTCCACCATTTATAATATTCATCATAGGCAAAGGCATTGATAATTTACCAGACATACCACTTAATTTTGAAATATGTTGATATAAAGAAATACCTTTTGCTTTTGCTGCGGCTTTTGCATTGGCAATGGAAACTGCTAAAAGTGCATTTGCACCAAATTTAGATTTATTATCTGTACCATCTAATTCAATCATAATATTATCAATACAAGATTGCAATGTAGCATCTTTTCCAATTAATGCATTCATAATTGGTCCATTAACTGCAGAAACAGCTTTCAAAACACCTTTTCCTAAAAAACGAGTATTATCAAAATCTCGTAATTCTAATGCTTCTCTTGACCCTGTGGATATACCAGATGGTGTTGCTGCTAAACCACAAAAACCACCTTCTAAATGCACTTCTGCTTCAACAGTAGGATTACCACGAGAATCTATAATTTCTCGTCCAATAATTTTTACTATTTTTGACATTATATCATTCTCCTTAATACATTTTCTTCATTAGCATAATTAATAAACATATTTCTTATATTTTTTTTGTTGATATTCTTGAGCTGCTTTAACAAAAGAAGAAAATAAAGGATGACCATCCCTTGGAGTAGACGTAAATTCAGGATGAAATTGACAACCAACGAACCAAGGATGATTTGGATTTTCAATAATTTCTACTAATTTATTATCTGCTGAACGTCCTGTAATAGATAAACCTGCTTTTTCAATACGTTCTAAATAAATATTATTTACTTCATAACGATGACGATGTCGTTCAATAATTATATCTTTATTATATAATTTTTTAACTTTGCTATCTGCCATTAAATAGCATTTTTGAGCACCTACACGCATAGTAGCAAAATTATCAATATTATTATCTATTTTAATATTGTTTTGATTTTCAAAACGTTCAGTGATTAAAGCAATAACTGGATATTTGCAATTAGGTGAAAATTCTGTAGAATTTGCTTCTTTCATATAAGCAACATGACGTGCATATTCAATAAATGCCACTTGCATCCCTAAACAAATGCCAAAATAGGGAATTTGATTTTCGCGTGCATAACGGGCGGCAGCAATTTTCCCTTCAATCCCACGTTCACCAAAACCTCCTGGTACTAAAATAGCATCTAATCCTTTTAAAGAATTAGTACCATATTCTTCGATATCTTCAGAATCAATCAATTTAATATTAACTGTTAAACGGTTTTTTAAACCACCATGTTGTAAAGCTTCAATAACAGATTTATAAGCATCGGGTAATTTTATGTATTTACCTACCATGCCAATATTTACTTTACCTAAAGAATTACGTTGTGCATCAATAACTGCTTGCCATTCAGAGAGATCAACTGATTGATATCTAAGTTTAAATTTATTACAAATATAATCATCTAACTGCTGTGATTTTAATAAAATCGGGATTTCATAAATTGAATGAACATCTATTAATGATATAACTGCTTTTTTTGATACATTACAAAAAAGGGCAATCTTTTCTTTTTCATAAATCGAAATCATTTTATTTGAACGACAAATTAATACATCAGGCTGAATACCAATAGAAAGTAATTCTTTAACTGAATGTTGTGTAGGCTTAGTCTTGACTTCAGAAGTTACAGATAAATAAGGGACTAAAGTAAGATGAATAAAAAGAGTGTTTCTGCGACCAAAATCAATAGCTAATTGACGAATTGCTTCTAAAAAAGGCAAAGATTCAATATCGCCGACCGTTCCACCTACTTCAACTAATACAATATTATGACCTTCTCCTCCATTAACAATTCGTTTTTTGATTTCATCGGTAATATGAGGTATCACTTGAATCGTTTCACCTAGATAATCACCATGACGTTCTTTACGTAATACTTCAGAATAAACACAACCGGTTGTGAAGTTATTACGACGAGTCATTTTTGTGCGAATAAAACGTTCATAATGTCCTAAATCAAGATCAGTTTCTGCACCATCCTCCGTAACAAAAACTTCCCCATGTTGAATTGGACTCAATTTACCTGGATCAATATTAATATAAGGATCTAATTTAATAATTGTAATATTAAGTCCACGTGCTTCAAGTATAGCTGCTAAAGAAGCTGATGCAATACCCTTTCCGAGAGAGGAAACTACTCCTCCAGTTATAAAAATATAATTTGTTTTCATGTTAAACCTAAAAAGTTAGATATAAAAATACATATAAAAAAAACAAGAAATTTATTATTTGTAATATCTATTTCTAATATTATATCCATTTTTTATTAAAATATTGAATAATAATTAATTTTTATTAATTTAACATATAAATCAGATAACCGATAAATTTTTCAAAGCAATTAACAATATTAAGATATGCATCTTTTTATGTAATAACTTTTTAATTAAAGTTTTTTATTAATAATTTTTCAAAAAAAAATACAAATTATTACATGAATGAAAAATGATTTACAAATAATCAATTTTTTAACATATAACGAGTTTTATACTTTATATAAAAAGTACATTTTAAAATTTTATGAAAAAAATATCAAAATTATTTTTTATAAAATTATTTTTTTTATATAATTGAAATTTAAATCATTAAGATTTTTTTTCTTGTTAAAAAAACTAAATATATTATTTATGTATTAAAACAACCTAATATACTTTATATAGAAAATAAATGTTTTTAAAAAATAATTATTCGATACCGATAATATCTTTTTTATATAAGTTTTTATAAATTTAACAACTAAAAATTTAATACTTTCATTATTAATGATAATCCGATACAAAGCTGTATATCCTATAATAAATTATTTGAATAATAATATTGCAACTTAATTTATAAAAAATATTAAAAATAATAAAATATCTAAATTATGAATTATTTTTAATACATTTTAGTAATACAAATCACATAAAAATAAAATTTTTAAAATACTGTGATTAAAAAACTATATGAAATATTATATTTTTAAATTTTAAATAAATAAGTATTATTCTTCAAAATTTTATTTTTCAAAAAATTAAAATATCAATATATTAAATATTAATAACAATTTTAATCATTAGATTAATTAAAAATTTGTAAATAAAGCATTTTTTTATTTATTGTCAATCCTTATAAAAAATATTATTAATTTAATAAAGTTAGATAATGATTAATAAATTTAATTCAGTTAGATAGATATAAAGCATGATATATGAATCAAAAATTTTTCGTATAAAAAAATACGTTTTTCCTGTATTTAAAGTATCTTTTTTTTGATTTGCTATTAATTTTTATAAAATATTAACATTATAGTTTTTATAAGTATTTTATTATCCTCTATAAAAAACTTTATTTATATTTCCAGTGTACAACAATACTTAATTGTATAATTTTATGCACATACCTAAAATAAAGTTTTTTTAATTTATTTATTATTTTATCTTAATAAATAACAATATTTTTAAATTACATTAATTTTTATATAAAAATATAATTATCAAATTGATTAGATAAAGAAAAAACAAACATAAAGAATAACAACAATATAATAATTTTCTAAAAATTTAATTGTAATTTATATTAAAAAATATTAAGAAAGTTTCTTAAAATTCAATCATTTTTTTATGTTTTTTAAAGAAATACATAATTTATCTTAAATCATAAAATGCAGGTATAATGTTTTCTATAAAAAATTATGGATTAATAAAAAAAATTATTGATATATTGTTTAAATTTTATTAATTATTTCATAAAATAACCGCTTTTTTTAAGCACACGCAAACAAAAATTTTTACAATGCTAATTTTAGTGAAAAAATCTCTAAGTTATTTAGCAAATACAAATATCCAAAAAGTAATTAATTACTAAAATTTTTAAATATCTGAATTCTGCTTTTATTAAGAATAATAAAAAATAAGTTTTTCTATTTTGATTAATATTTAAAGATTTTTTTTATCATTAATATATTTCTAAAATAATTTATCAATTTTTTAGTGAATTTTCTAATATGTAACATTGATAAATTAAGCATATTAATGCTTCTTGTTTTATTAAAACATCAATTATTAAACTGAACTTAAAAAGTATAATTACATTATATAATTTTTATATTAAACTAAAAAATATTTTATGTTTATAATAATAACGCATTTTTTCTATACAAAAAAAATGATTAATTAGTATTTGATGCTACTTTAATTCAAAACAAAAATAATATTAAAAACCTCTTATTTATTAAATAATAATTAATTAATTTAACAAAAAATTCAATTGCACAAAAAAATTTTTTTAAAAAATTAATGATTATTAATTTTTATAAATTCTACAGAAACTAAAAAAACATGGTGATATTTTTATACTTAATTAATTGTTTTGTTACTAACTTTATAAATTTTATATTTATAATATATCAATAAGATTATTAATCACATAATAAAAAAATAAATTTAATAAATAAAAATTATACTTTTAAAAAAATTCAATATTTAATAAATTTTAAAATATTAAAAAAATTAAAAAACTAAAAAATAATATTTGCAAAATACAAAAAAATTAAAAACAAATCAAACAAAAATTACATAATAATTAATGCTATTATATAAATTAATATCATTAATACTCCATAACATTAATTTTATAAAAATTATTTTTGTTATTTATTTTTAATTAATAATTCATACTTAATGAAATTCATAAAGAAACATAAAAAACTCAAAAAATATTTTTAAATATTAAGCAAAAATTATAATTTTATATAAATATAAATAACTTAAAAAGTTGCAATAAAAAACAAAAATACAAATTTAAATGTTATAATAAAAAAATAAACATTAAAAATTTTTATCAAAAATTGTGTGAATTTAATAGTTTTTTATACATATCATTATTTTAATCATCAAAATAGATGTTATAAAAACAATATTTTTATTAAAATTAAATTTATTTAAAGCTACTAGTAAAAAATCAAAAGTAATTTTTAAATTATTAATGTATCGACAATATATTTTATAAACAAAAAAATAATTATTATAATAATCTACAATATAAAGTACTATTAATCTAACATAATATTTAATCAACTACATATAAATACATAAGAAAATGAAAATAGCAATAATAACTGCAATGAATGCAGAAATGGGCTTATTACGCAATACAACTAATGCTTGTCTCTCATTATCAATAGCAGGATATGATATATATCACGGAAAATTTAATCATCTTAATATTGCTTTATTAAATACAGGAATAGGAAAAGTCTCCGCAGCAATGGGAACAACATTATTAATAAAACATTTTTCACCTAAATTTATCATTAACACTGGTTCCAGTGGGAGATTATCACCAACTTTAAACATTGGTGATATTGTTATTTCGACTCATGTTTGTTATCATGACGTAAACATCACGGCCTTTGATTACAAATTAGGGCAAATGGCACAATGTCCCTCTGCATTTGTAGCAGACAAAAAATTGATATTAATAGCAAAAGAATCCGTAAAAATACTTAACTTAAATGCCATGCACGGTTTAATTTGCACTGGAGATAGTTTTATAAATGGAAAAAAAAAATTAAATTACATTAGAAAAAAATTTCCTAATGCAATTGCTGTTGATATGGAAGGAGCTGCAATTGCTCACGTGTGTTACAAATTTAAAATTCCATTTATTATCGTACGTGCAATTTCTGATATTGCTGATACAAAATCTAATGTTGATTTCAAGAAATTTTTATCTATTGCTGCAAAAAAAGCAAATCAAATAATAGAAAATATGTTGATAATTTTATCAAAAAAATAAAAAATTATCATCAAAAAATCATTATTTATATTTTTTAATATATGATCCTGAACTTTATATATAAAGCAATATAAAAAAATTAAATACTAAAAGAAGAACCACATCCACAAGTTATTTTTGCATTCGGATTTACTACTACAAATTTTGATCCTTCTAATCTTTCAACGTAATCTACACAACCTCCTACTATATACTGAAAACTCATAGGATCAATAATTAATTCAACCCCTTGATTTTCAATCTTAAAATCCCCGGTCTCTACTTTGTCATCAAAAATAAAACAATACTTAAAACCACTGCATCCTCCGCCAGTAATATAAACGCGTAAACGTAAATTTGGATTTTCTTTATCTTTTAATAATAGTTTAATTTTATTTGCTGCAGTATCAGTAAATTTTATAGGTACTTGATTTTTATCAATCATTTTTTATTCCACTTTAATTTCAAAATTAAAAATAAAAAATTAAAAACATTTATTATAAAATAATATATTGTTTTATTAGATCATTTCATTCAAGATGAAAATCTATCTACTAAAATTAAATTTTATACTATTTCTTACAAATTTAATATTTAATTTAGTGTGTGTTTTTTAAAAGAAATTAACAAATATCTTTTAAATTATAAATATCAGGAATTTGTTTATGAAACAATCTAAAATATTTTACAAAAAAGCAAAAAATTTTATTCCTGGGGGGGTTAATTCACCAGTACGTGCATTCCATTCTGTTGGTGGTTATCCATTATTTATTAAACGGGCTAAAGGAGCTTACATTTATGATGTTGATGATTATTCCTATATTGATTATGTGGGATCTTGGGGAATTATGATTTTAGGTCATAATCATCCTTATATTCACGAATCAATTATACAATGTTCAAAAAATGGCTTAAGTTTTGGCGCACCAACTTCTATTGAAATAGAAATGGCAGAATTTATTACAAAAATAATGCCATCTATAGAAATGATACGAATGGCAAATTCAGGAACAGAAGCTACTATGACTGCAATTAGAATTGCCAGAAATTATACAGGACGTAACAAAATTATTAAATTTGAAGGATGCTATCATGGACATTCGGACTCCTTATTAGCACAAAAAGTTTATCAAACTTTCACTAAAGGAAAAAATAATACTAATGGGATTCCTAATGATTGCATTAAACATACTCTTCTTTGCAAATATAATGATTTAAATTCAGTTAAAAATACTTTTAATCAATATCCAAAAGAAATAGCTTGCGTAATAGTAGAACCTGTAGCCGGAAATATGAATTGTGTTTTACCAACTAATGAATTTTTGCCAGGACTTAGAACATTATGTAATCAATTTGACGCATTATTAATTCTAGATGAAATCATTACAGGATTTCGTATTACATTAGGAGGGGCACAAGAATATTACCATATTACGCCTGATCTAACTTGCTTAGGAAAAATAATGGGTGGTGGTATTCCTATTGGCGCATTAGGTGGCAAACGTATATTAATGGAAACATTGGCACCAATAGGGGGGGTTTATCAAGGAGGGACATCATCCGGTAATCCATTAGCTATGACAGCAGGACTTACCTGTTTAAAAGAAATCGCTAAAATAAACACTCATGCACAATTAAAAAAATTAACAATAAAACTTGCAAAAGGTTTAGAAAAAAAAGCTCAAAAAGCAAAAATTCCATTTGTTATAAATTATATAAATGGCATGTTTGGTTTATTTTTTACTAACTCAAAAAAAGTTGACTCTTATAATGATGTTATGGAATGTGATTTTAAAAAATTTAAGCAATTTTTTCATCTAATGTTAAACGCAGGGGTTTATTTAGCACCTTCTCCATTTGAAGCTAATTTTGTTTCACTGTCACATACTGATGCTGATATTAATTTTACAGTACAAGCAGCAGAAAAAGCTTTTTATAATATGAATAAATAAAATCATATTATTAACTATTATAAATATTCTATTAAGAAATTTTTAATTAAATATTTCTTTGATCCAAAAAGGGGGGGTATTTTTTTTCTTTTTTGATTCTTTTTCATGTAATTGATAATTAAAATTTAATGATTGCACGTTTTCTTCACATAATGCTGCAGAATTTTTAGCCCAAACAGGTAAAACACGATAACCACCACCAAAACAATTAAAACTACCATCAAAATTAATTCTCATTTCCATAATTCCTTCTGGAGGTCGATTATCTAATACTAATGGAATCTGATTCTCTAAATAACGACGATAAATATGTAATGCACCACTGGCACCAGTTAAATTAGTTGGACCATTATTATCACGACCAACCCATATAATCACCACTTCTTTGCCATCAATACCTACAAACCAACTATCACGCAAATCATTGGTCGTTCCTGTCTTCGCCGCTAAATGATATTGAGAAAATTTATTTGTTAAAGAACTTGAAGTGCCTCGATCAACAACTTGTTGCATACCATAAAGTGTTAAATAAGCTGCTTGGGGAGAAACTGCTCTTTTTGCCAAAGGATAACTTTTATAACATTCATTACCATTTCCATCAATTACAGAACGTAATGCTGATAATTGAGCTTTGTTTCCACCACCACTGATCGTTTGAAACATTTGTGCCGTCTCAACTAAAGTTAAATTTAATGAACCTAATAACATTGCAGGTACCTGTGTGATTACATCACTGGGAACACCAAGATTTACTAATACTTTACTGACTTGATTTAAACCAAGACTTAATCCAATATTTACCGTAGGTATATTAAGTGAACTTGACAAAGCATCAATTAACATCACTTGACCTCTAAACCTGCGATCATAATTTTTGGGTTCCCAAGTTTGATTATCAAATTTTACAACAATTGGTTCGTCAGGTATCCAAGTATTTAAACGAAATCGATGAGGTTCACTTAATGCTGTTAGATAGGTAGCCGGTTTAACCAATGACCCAATTGATCGACGAGCATTTAATGCCCGATTAAATCCAAAATATTGCGGTTGAGAGCCTCCAACCATAGCACGAATTTCACCATTAATGCGGTCCACTATTACCATGGCTCCTTCAAGATCAGATAATTCAAACTTTTTACGTAAATCTAATATCCCATTTTCTATTGCATTTTCAGCTTCCTGTTGAGAAACGGGATCTAAAGTGGTAAATATCTTAGCACCAGAAAGATTATTAGCTTTTTCACCTAATGTTTTCAACAATTCTTGTCTAATAAGTTGCATAAAAGCGGGTTGAGGTGTCAAAACATCGCTTTTAGATTTTACTCCTAATGGTCGAGCATATAATATAGGATATATTTCATGATCAATAATTTTATTAGTTTCTAGAAGTTTTAATACCAAATTACGGCGTTCAAGTGCTAACTGAGGATTACGCCATGGATTATATAATGATGCTCCTTTAACCATACCAACTAATAATGCTTGTTGATCAATACTTAATTCATCTATGGGACGACTGAAATAATAAAGGCTAGCAAGCGGAAAACCACGAATTTGATCATCTCCACTTTGACCTAAATAAACTTCATTAAGATAAAGCTCAAGGATACGTTCTTTTGTATAATGAAAATCCATTAAAAGAGCCATATATGCTTCATTAAATTTACGTATTAATGTTCGTTTGTTATTTAAAAATAAATTTTTAACTAATTGCTGTGTTAAAGTGCTTCCACCTTGAACGGTTTTACCAGCTATTAAATTAGCAATAATTGCACGCCCGATAGAATAAATGCTTATTCCATCATGTTTATAAAATTGACGATCTTCAGTCTCAAGTAACATCTTCACTAAAGATTCTGGAAAATCTTTTCTTGGCAATACTAACCGTTTTTCATTATTAACTGATTGCATCATAGTAATAAGCTTAGGGTCAAGTCTAAAAAACCCAAACGAACGACCATTGTTAATGTTAATTATATTTTTTAATTTAGTATTATCAAAACTTAATTTTACGAAAATTTGTTCTTCTTTTTTATCAGGAAATGAAAATGGTCGACGTAATATTTCTATAGTATTATCTATAACTATATATTCACCTGGTAAAGTAATTTTTTTTACTTGACGATATTGCATACCATCCAGTAAACGAATCATTTCTTCTTTATTATAATTCATTCCGGGTTCAAGATTAACCATTCGACCATAAATAGCTGCAGGAAGATCCCAAACTTTTCCATCCAGTCTATAAATAATTGTATGATATAAATAAAAACCATAAATACTAATTAACAAACTAAAAACTATTATAATTTTGATAAAAAATAAAAAACAACCTATGTTTTTTTTAGGTGATTGATATCTATTTGCTTTTTTTATCATTATCTTGCCTCTTTTTATCAAAAAAACTATTCTTATAATGATTGCTTAAATATTTTTATAATTAAATTTAAATTTTTATTAGTAACTTTCTTTTAATAATGAATTCAAAGTATTTACATATCAAAGTATTTACATATCATTTTTATATATTTAATTATTAAAAATAAATTAATAATACATCTAAAATAAGATAAAAATTTTTAATAATTATTATTTTTTTATTTCTAGAATTGATTTTTAACTATTGATTATTAAATAACATAAACATAATATATTATACATACTTTTAAAATTAATAACTTAACGGCAAAGATTTTCTTAAATGTAATACAATCAATATTAATTGACACAATTATTTAAATAATTATCACATCTTATTTCTGGAAGAAATATTTAAAAAACAATGTTAATTCTCTAAATCAAAAATATAAGAATATGTACCATTTAAAATGCTCAAAAATCAAATATAAAAAAATAGTTAACGTTTACTATATATATCAATAATGTTATTCATATCGACACTTAAAGTAATACTTAAATGTTTTTGTTTTAAAAAACAAAGTTTTCAAAAATTGTACAATTTAAATAAAAAACTATATTTTATAAATATAAATTACAATAAATAAAAAACATGAAAATAACTAATAAATTTACTAAATAAAAAATAAATTTTTTTTTAAAAACTTATAATATAAAAATATTTTTCTTCACAAAATATGATAATTTTGATATAAAACAAAAATATTGCAAAAATTTATTTTTTTAAAAAATATTTCTTTGTTAAACATAAAGAATATATATATTTAATATTGATATGTTAAATTAAATAATAAAATTATACTGATATATTCCATTAAAGAGCAAAATTAATTTTTAATGATATAAATTTTTAATATTTGCAATACTTTTTATCTCCTCCTCCACCGCTATAATGGAGATATTATTAATATTTTCTTCATGGAGAAAAATTATGCAAGAAGGGCAAAAAAACAAAAACTCGTCCTTAAGCATTCTTGTCATTGCAGGAGTAAAACCTTACCAAGAAAAACCAGGCGAAAAATACATGAATAACGCTCAATTAATACATTTTAAGCGTATTCTTGCAACATGGCATAATCAACTTATAGGTGAAGCGGATCGTACTGTTACTTATATGCAAGATGAAGCTGTTAATTTTCCTGATCCTGTAGATAGAGCAGTGCAAGAAGAAGAATTTAGTCTTGAATTACGTAATCGTGATCGCGAACGTAAATTAATAAAAAAAATTGAAAAAACACTCAAAAAAATTGCAAAAAAAAATTTTGGTTACTGTGAAAGTTGTGGTATTGAAATTGGTATTCGTCGATTGGAAGCACGTCCAACAGCTGATTTATGTATTGATTGCAAAACATTAGCAGAAATACGTGAAAAACAAATGACAGGATAAATCACGATGTTATATTAACGGTAAATTTATATATTTTACCGTTAATATAACTTTTTTATAATTTTTATTATTAATCTATAAAAATTTTAATATAAATATAAAATGTTTTTATTAATATCTTATAGTATAAAAAATATATGATATAAAAAATTAATATATTTTAAAACATCTAAAAAATAATATTTTTTTAATAAGTAATCACATATATATTATAATAAAAAATTTTTATCAAAAAATTTGAATATAAAAATAAATTTTTGAAATTAATTTTAAGAAAAAACATTATCGGAGTAAAAAATAACTATATTTTAAGAAAAACTACAGGTTTCTAATAAAAAATACCTTCATTGTTAAAAAATTAAAAATTATTTAATCGTATAATCTCTTTATTAATCTTTTAGATTTATTAAAAAAATTTTGTTCATTAAATTGTTCAAAAATTATTCATATATAATTAACAATTAAATTTTATATAAAATATTCTAACTTAAAATCACAAAACATCAAATTTAACACAATTATATGCTTTCTATGAAACGGAATTATATAAAACATATTGTTTTATAACAACAACTGATTTATGCTATTAAAATTAAATAAAAAATAAATAATATTTTTTCATAACTTTATGACTCATGCGACATAATATTACATATAAAATACAAAATAATGGCAAAAGATTCATTAATAAAAAAACAAAAAAATAAGCATTTAATACATCAACTAATCCCTTTATCTACTATAAAGGATGCAATATCTGTTATAAAAAAAGACAAACATCTTATATCAAGAAAATATATTAGTGATAATGCACTAAAAGTATTATATCGTTTGAATAAAGCAGGCTATGCAGCATATCTCGTTGGTGGTAGTGTTAGAGATTTATTATTAGGAAAAAAACCTAAAGATTTTGATATAACTACAAATGCAACACCAGAACAAATTTATGAACTTTTTCGCAATTGTCGTTTAGTTGGACGTCGTTTTCGTCTAGCACATATTATTTTTGGTTATGAATTTATTGAAGTTTCTACTTTTCGCTCTTCTTTAGAAAATACTAATATTAGTAAAAATATGTCGCATAGAACTCGCAGTGGTATGTTATTAAGAGATAATATTTTTGGGAATATTGAAGACGATGCTATACGTCGTGACTTTACAATTAATAGTTTATATTATCGAATTAATGATTTTACTCTACACGATTATGTTGGTGGATATAAAGATTTAAAAAATGGTATCATTCGTTTAATTGGTGACCCAAAAATTCGCTACAGAGAAGATCCTGTAAGGATGCTTCGAGCTATTCGTTTTTCCTGTAAATTAAACATGAAAATCGACAATGATACAACAAAATTTATTCCACAATTAGCATTTTTATTAAAAAATATTCCATCATCACGCTTGTTTGAAGAATCGATTAAACTATTACAACACGGTCAAGGTTATAAAACATATCAAAAATTAAAAGATTATAATCTTTTTCAAGTTTTATTTCCAATAATTGCAGAAAATTTTAGTAATAACAAGTTTCCTATGGAAACTATTATTCATCAAGTATTAAAAAACACTGATATTCGCATAAAAAGTAATAGACATGTTAATCCTGCATTTTTGTTTGCAACCATGTTATGGTATCCATTAGTAGACTATGCAGAAAAACTTTCAAAAAAAAACAATTTAACTTATTATGATGGTTTTGCAATTGCAATGAATGATATACTTAATGAACAATGCCGTTCTATTGCAATACCTAAAAAGCTAACTACAATTATGCGTGATATTTGGAAACTGCAACTAAAATTACCATGGTATCACAAAGAAAAAGCTGATATACTTTTTGAACATCCAAAATTTCGTGCTGCATTTGATTTACTAGAACTGCGTTCTAACGTAGAAAAACTTACCGAACTCAAAGAAGTTGCTAATTGGTGGGCTAACTTTCAAGAAAAAAACAACAACGTAATACATAAAAAAATAAGAATTTAGCAATTTAAATCCTCATTTATCATTTTAATTAAAACATGCATCTAAATTCTTATTTACTAACTTACTAAATAAGAAAAAAAGAGTAAAAAATAAAAATGAATTGTGTTTATATCTCTATTGGTAGTAACTTAAATAAACCCTTAAAACAAGCAAAAAATGCTATTAAAAAATTAAATCAATTACCCAATACAAAATTTATTAAAATTTCTTCTTTTTATCGTTCTAAACCTATGGGCAAAAACAATCAACCTGAATATTTAAATTTAATTGTTGCATTAGAAACTACTTTATTACCTCATAATCTTCTGAAATATACTCAAGCCATTGAATACATGCATGGAAGAACACGCACAGTTCATCGTTGGATACCGAGAACCCTCGATTTAGATATCATATTATATGGAAAACAAACTATTCAAACTAATCATTTAACTATACCACATTATGGTCTTAAAGAACGAGAGTTTATACTGTATCCATTAGCTGAAATTGCTCCTAAACTACGTTTTCCAGATGGAGAATTACTTTCTCATAGATTAAAATTAATTCCTGAAAATGATCTTAAAATATGGTAACCCTGTTTTAAAATTTTTAATTTAACATAAGAAAAATAAAAAAATAAAGAAAAATCTATAATCTTTTATAAAAAAGTTTTTTATAAAAATTCAATTAAAATAAAAAAATGAATTTCTTGCAACAGAATTAAAAAATAAAAATTATTTATTACATTTTTTAAGAAAAATATTTTTTATATAAATTTTAATATAATTATAATTTATTGAAAAAAATAATATTTCTCATATGTTAAAATATCTATAGAAATTATAAATATTATATGAAACGATACTAATCTTTAGTATAACATAATAAAAACTAGTTTAATGAAGGTATTGAAGTGTACCCTTATCATAAAACAAAAAAAATCATAGATTATGTAATATGAATACGATTTATTAATTAACTTTTTAATCCTTGTCCTTTTTCAATTAAATACCATGTAACAGTATATAAAATAACGATAAAAATCGTCAGCATTAACAATGTAATAGATAATTTTACATCACTCATACCAAGAAATCCATAACGTAATCCACTAATCATATATACAATAGGATTTAATTTAGAAACCATTTGCCAAAATTCAGCTAAAAGAGATAAAGAATAAAACACACCTCCTAAATAAGTTAATGGTGTTAAAACAAAAGTAGGAATAATACTAATATCATCAAATGTTTTAGCAAAAATTGCATTTAATAACCCGGCTAATGAAAACAAAATAGCTGTTATTACAACAGTAATGATAACAACAAACCAAGAATAAATATGCAATGGTACAAAAAATAAAGAAACAACCGTAACTAATATGCCAACTAAAATGCCTCGAGCAACTCCGCCACCAATAAATCCAATTATCAAAATATGAGTAGGAACTGGAGCTACTAATAATTCTTCAATACTTTTTTGAAATTTTGCTCCAAAAAAAGAAGAACAAACATTAGAATAAGCATTAGTAATAACTGACATCATAATTAATCCAGGCACAATGAATTGCATATAATTAACACCATCCATCTCCCCAATTCTGGAACCAATTAAACTTCCAAAAATAATAAAATACAGAGACATAGTAATTACAGGAGGCAATAAAGTTTGCACCCAAATACGAGCGAACCGTGTTATTTCTTTGATCCAAATTGTTTTCATAGCGACCCAATAAAGCTGAATCATTTCTTTATTCCTTGATCGATAGAGGTACAATATTGTTTATTCATTAAACCAATAAATAATTCTTCTAAACGATTAACCTTATTACGCATACTAAGTATTTCTATACCTTGTTGAGATAATTGCTTAAACAAATTATTAAGACCTTGATTTTTTAGTACATCTACTTCTAATGTTGTGTTATCTAGCACTCTAAATTTATAACCTTCTAATATAGGCATGAAACTTTTTGGGGTAAAATCAAAAATAAAAGTTTCCAACTCCAATTGATTAAGTAATTTTTTTATAGTAGTATTTTCAATTAATTGACCATATTGAAGAATACCAATATTACGACATAATATTTCGGCTTCTTCTAAATAATGTGTTGTTAAAATAATTGTTGTTCCTTGTTCGTTTAATCTCTTTAAAAACGACCACATGGAACGACGCAATTCAATATCTACTCCTGCTGTCGGTTCATCTAATATTAATAATCTTGGTTGATGCATCAATGCTCGAGCAATCATTAACCGACGTTTCATGCCACCAGAAAGATCCCTAGCAGGTCGATTACGTTTTTTCCATAAAGAAAGTTGACATAAATAAATCTCTGCTCGTAATAATGCTAATGAACGTCGAACACCATAATAACCAGCTTGGTTTAAAACTATTTGTAATACAGTTTCAAATGGATTAAAATTAAATTCCTGTGGTACCAAACCCAATTGACTTTTTACATGAACAGCATCTTTATCAAGATCGTAACCAAAAACTTTTACTTTTCCACTAGTTTTCTTAATTAATGAACTGATAATACCAATGATCGTTGATTTACCAGCACCATTAGGTCCCAATAAAGCATAAAAATCACCAATATTAACTCGCAAATTAATACCACTTAATGCTTTTATAGCACCTGGATAACTTTTTTTAAGTTCAAACAACTCCAAAGCATAAGTCATAAAAAACCTATTTGATTATTTTATTATCCATAATAAATCATATTACACATTATAATTTATTATATTATTAGCAATTATTTCAATTAAATTACATTTAAATGAAACTATATAAAAACTGTTAAATATATAATAAACAAGAACACAAAAAATATCTTATATAAATTTTTTTCTTAATTAAATATACAAATTTTTATTTTTTATGCAATTTTTTTAAAATATTAAATATTAAGTAATTATAATTATTGCACTGAAAATTATAATTTTTACTTTCATATTATTTTATAAAATAATATGAAATCACATGCGTGAGATGATGTTATTGTATTTAATGGTTTATTTATTGTATTAAATATACGTGTTTTCAAATTATGAAATAAAAATAAATAAACATTAATATTTATTAATATATAACTTAAAATTATATATTAATATTTTTTATAAAAGTACCTTAATCATCTAAAATAACAAAATGTCCAATATAAGGTAAATAACGGTATTGTTGAGCATAATCAATTCCATAACCGACGACAAACTCATCTTGAATAGAATAACCAGTCCATGATACAGGAACTTCAACTTCACGTCTTGACGGTTTATTTAATAATGTACAAATAGCAATAGATTTTGGAGCTCGCGATTCTAATATGTTATATAATTGTTTTAATGTATAACCTGAATCAATAATATCTTCTACAATCAACAGATGTTTATCACGAACATCTTCACGTAAATCATTAATAATTTTTACATTATGCGTAGAAATGATTCCATTTTCGTAACTTGATACTGTCATAAAATCAATTTTATGAGGAATATTAATTTTTCGACATAAATCAGCTAGAAAAATAAAAGAACCTTTTAAAATACCAATTAAAACTAAATCATCTTTTAATAATTTATAATGTTCGACAATTTCTTTTGCCATTTGATTAATGCGATTTTTAATATTTGCTGCTGAAAACATCACTTCTACAAGTTGTTTCATAACTTTATGTTGTAAATAGGAAAAAAAAGTAAAAATCTTAATATAAGGTAAATTATAATACTATAAATAGTATCATATAAAATTTGTAATATTTTTCATAAAATATCTTATTAAACAATTCTATATTTTCTTTTTAAAATATAAATTTTTACAAACAAAAAATTAAATATAATTAAAAAATCTAAAAAAAAGAAAAATGAATTTTATAATGAATAAATATATCATATCAATCCAATAATACATTAAACTATAAATTTCATAATAAACATGAAAAATTAAACAATAATATTAAAAATTCTATTTTCTTGTATAAAAAGCCCACCTACAATAAAATTATTTATATTTTATAATATAGGTTCATATGATGCGTTACCTAATTTTATTTATGATTTTAATAAACACATCAATAAAAAATCCATTGGCTGAAACTGTTCCTCTTAAAATTCGTAAAACCAGTTTTGTTTATTGTACTCATGGCATTGTTACTACATTTAACCCACAACTTAAAAATACAAGCTCAATCATTGATGATTTACTAGCTTTACAAATTTATGATAGATTATTAGAAATAAATCCATTTACCTATGAATTAAATTCTTCACTGGTCACACATTGGAAATTATTTGATAAAGAGAAAACTTACCGTTTTTATTTAAAAAAAAATATTCAATTTCAAAAAACAAATTGGTTTACCCCAACTAGAACACTCAATGCAGATGATGTTATGTTTAGTTTTCTACGTATGTTTGATGAAAAACATCCATATCATTATGTCAGTAATGGGAAATATCCTTACTTTGATAGTTTACACATAAAAAATAACATTCGCAGCATTAAAAAAATTAATAGTTATATTGTTGAATTTAAATTATATAAACCTGATGCTTCATTTCTTTGGCATCTTGCAACTCATTACGCCCCAATACTTTCGGAAGAATATTCTGAATATCTCTATAAAATCAATCATAAAGAACTGATTGACAGACAACCTGTTGGAACAGGTCCTTTTATGTTAGATTATTATAAAAATAATCAATTCATTAAACTAATTAGACATGATAATTATTGGAAAGGAAAACCATTAATGAAAAAAATTATACTAGATCTGAGGTCAGGTGCAACAGGACGTATATCTAAATTACTTACAGGAGAATGTGATGCATTAGCCTATCCGCCTGTCAGTCAATTACAGTTATTCAGAAAAAATACTTGCTTACGATTATCTATAATACCTAATATAAATATCTCTTATCTCATTTTTAATACTACAGTTTCTCCATTAAATCAATTAAAAATTAGAGAAGCTATTTCATATGCAATTAACAAAAAAAAATTAATACAATCGATCTATTATAATACAGCTGAAATAGCTTCTTCTATACTACCAAAAGCTTCATGGGCTTATAATAATAAAATCAAAATAAGAGAATATAATGAAAAACAAGCAAAAAAAATTCTTCAAGAATCAGGTTTATCAAATATTACATTAAAACTTTTAGTGCCTGTTGTTGCACAATCATATAATCCCAGCCCCTTAAAAACCGCAGAACTTATTCAAGATGACTTGGAAAAAGTAGGGATAAAAATAAAAATTTATTTAATTGATGAAAACTTATTACATAAAAGAATTAATTACGAATATGATATGATACTTGCTGGTTGGTCACTAAAAAATAATGATCCAGATGGATTTTTTCGTCCTTTATTTAGTTGTGAGGGAATAAATTCTTATACTAATTGGAGCAAATGGTGTAACCTATATTTTGACAAAATTTTGAATAAAGCTCTCATAAATCAAAATATTGAATTCAGGATTAATTATTACCATCAAGCACAGTTATTACTAAAAAAAGAATTACCAATTTTACCTTTAGCCTATTCATTGTATTTGCAAGCTTATAGTTACAATATAAAAGGTTTAATTACTGGTTCTTTTGATAATTTATATTTTGCAAATGTATATCGAGATAAATCTTCTAATATTTCTTGTAACTAGTAATAATATTAATGTTGATAATTTACCAGGAGAATTATAGTGATTATTTATTCATTAAAACGATTATTACTATTAATAATTACATTTTTTTTGCTTACACTAATTAGTTTTAGCTTAAATTATTTTACCAAACATGCTCCATTAAGTGAATTATCTTTAATAGATGGATATATTTTATATTTTCAAGGTTTATTAAATTGGAATTTTGGCATTTCTACTTTAAATGGTCAACCTATTAGTGATCAACTTAATTCAGCTTTCCCTGCTACAATGGAATTATGTTTGCTGTCATTTATGTTAGCTTTAATAATTGGTATTCCCACTGGAATTATTGCAGGCACTAGAAAAAATAAACCTATTAAATATATTATTAAAATTTTTACATTAATAGGTTTATCTATGCCAATTTTCGTATTATCCTTATTGTTAATTTTACTTTTCTCATTAAAACTACATTGGTTACCTAATTCTGGACGAATTAATTTATTGTATGATCTGAAACCTATTACTGGATTTTTACTTCTTGATGTTTGGTTATCTGATTCAATATATCGTCATGAAATGTTTTTAAATACAATTGAACATTTAATTTTGCCAGTTATTACATTAGCTATTGCACCAATTTCTGAAATCATAAGATTTATAAAAAATAGCACTGAATTAGTTATGACTGAAAATTATATTAAAGCAGCTAAAATAAGAGGACTTTCTAATTTTACTATAATAAAACGTCATGTATTACATAATGCACTTCCACCTATTATTCCAAAACTTGGTTTGCAATTTTCTAGCATGATTACACTAGCCATGATCACAGAATTTGTTTTTAACTGGCCAGGATTAGGTTATTGGTTAATAACATCTATCCGACAAAATGATTACTCAGCTATTTCTTCTAGTGTTATGATTATTGGTAATTTAATTATTTTTGTTAATGTTATATCAGATATTTTAAAAGCTAAAATGAACCCTTATAAATATAAGGACGGATATGTTTTCAGATAATTTCTATTACGAACAAAAAATAGCATCTCCAATCAGAATAATATTACAATATTTTTATAATGATATTTTTGCTATGATTGGATTTTATGGTGTCTTATTTCTTTTAATTTTAAGTTTATTTGGTACTTACTTAGCACCTTATACCATTAATGAACAATTTTTAGGATATCAACTACTACCACCATCTTGGTGCCATAACGGTAATGTCACTTTTTTTTTAGGTACTGATGATCTTGGAAGAGATATTATGAGTCGATTACTTATTGGGACAGCATCTACATTTGGTTCTTCATTTATAATTACCATCAGTGTAATGTTATTTGGATTAATATTTGGATGTTTAGCTGCTATTACTGACGGATTAAAATCGGTTATTTTGCATCACATATTGGACACATTACTATCAATTCCATCATTATTACTGTCCATTATCATTATTGCTTTTTCTGGTGCAAGCTTAAAGAATGCGATAATTGCAATTTGGCTAGCATTATTACCAAGAATAGTAAAAACAGTTCACAATGCAGTTTCTAATGAACTAGATACTGAATATGTTCTTGCGGCACGCCTTGACGGCGCTTCAAATTTTTATATTATATGGTATACAATATTACCAAATATTACACATATTTTAGTTATTGAAATTACCTGTACATTATCTATAGCCATCCTGGATATAGTAGCATTAGGTTTCCTTAATCTAGGTGCAAGATTACCAACTTCTGAATGGGGGACAATGGTGGGTAATAGCTTAGAATTAATTTACGTTGCACCATGGACAGTTTTTCTTCCTAATGCAGCCATTATGATAAGTATATTATTTATTAATTTGCTAGGAGATGGTTTGCATCGTGCTATTAATGCAGGGGTAGAATAACAAAATGTTATTATTAGATATTCGTAATCTCACTATTACATTCATCACTAATAAAGAATCAATAAAAGCTATTGACAATATTTCTTTACAATTACATGAAGGAGAAATTCTGAGCTTAACAGGTGAATCAGGATCTGGAAAAAGCTTAATTGCTCAAGCTATTTGTGGTATTAATCAAGATAATTTGAAAGTTACTGCTGATCGTTTCTATTTTCTTGATATTAATTTATTAAAACTTAGTTCCAAACAAAGACGTAGAATCATAGGAAACAATATTTCTATAATTTTTCAAGAACCTCAATCTTGTTTAGACCCTGTTATAAATATAGGAACACAACTAATTCAGTCAATACCAAAATGGACTTTTAAAGGCACATGGTGGCAAAGATTAACTTGGCGTAAACGACGTGCAATTGAATTACTTCATCGTGTAGGATTTAAAAATCATCATAGTATTATGAACAATTATCCTCATGAATTAACTAAAGGTGAATGTCAAAAAGTTATGATTGCTATTGCATTAGCAACTCAACCTAAACTGTTGATTGCAGATGAACCGACAAATAATATGGAATCTAGTACCCAAAATCAAATTTTCCGTCTTCTTTATAGATTAAATCAAAATAATAATATGACAATTTTATTAATTAGTCATGATATGCAAATCATAAGTAAATTAGTTAATCGCATTAATATACTTTATTGTGGACAAACTGTTGAAAGTGCAACTCCTACGGAATTACTTACTCGTCCTCATCACCCTTATACTCAAGCTTTAATAAGAGCGATCCCTAACTTTGGAAATCCATTACCTCATAAAAGTCGACTCAACACACTTTCCGGTTCTATTCCGTCTTTAAAACATTTACCGATTGGTTGTCGTCTTGGTCCTCGTTGTCCGTATGCACAAAAAAAATGCATTACTACACCATCATTACGTATCATCAAAAATCGAGCATTTGCATGTCATTTTCCTCTTAACATGAACGAAATTCCATGAATATTACATTATTAGAAATAAAAAATTTAAATAAGATTTTTTATCATCGTATTAATTTATTTAAAAGTCAATTATTAGAAGCAGTCAAACCCTTAAGTTTTACTTTAAACAGTGGAGAAACACTAGCTATTATCGGTACCAATGGATCTGGAAAATCAACTCTCGCTCGTATGTTAGCAGGTGTTATTGAACCCAGTAATGGTGAAATTTTTATTAATGGTCATAAACTAAGTTACGGTGATTATAGTTACCGTAGTCAACGTATAAGAATGATTTTTCAAGATCCAAGTACTTCCTTAACACCTAGACAACCTATTGGACAAATTCTTGAAATTGCATTAATACTAAATACTTCACTTTCCATTATTGATCGACAAAATCGAATAAAAGATACACTTCGTCAAGTTGGATTATTACCAGATCACGCAGGATATTATCCTCATATGTTAGCTGTAGGTCAAAGACAAAGAGTAGGACTAGCAAGAGCATTGATTTTAAAACCTAAAATTATTATTGCAGATGAAGCATTAGCTTCATTAGATATGACAATCCGTTCTCAAATTATTAATTTGATGATTGAATTACAAGAAAAATATGGTATTTCTTATATTTATGTTACCCAAAATTTAGGCATTATGAAACATATTAGT
The DNA here is from genome assembly GCA_031446145.1 of Arsenophonus sp. Lineage (GTDB taxonomy): Bacteria > Pseudomonadota > Gammaproteobacteria > Enterobacterales > Enterobacteriaceae > Arsenophonus. The sequence continues at coordinate 360,220 of CP132903.1, forward strand.
GATACTGTATTAGTAATGAATAATGGTACTGTAGTTGAAAGAGGAAATACAGCAGAAGTTCTCGCTTCACCTTTGCACGAAATAACTCGGCGTTTAATTGCTAGTCACTTCGGTGAACTTTTATCAGCTGATTCATGGCGTCAAGACATTAAATAAAAAAGTTAGATCATCAAAAAACAAAAAATAATATTTTTATTATGGTATATTATATCTATTTTGATGGCATATATTATATATATAATATAAAAAATAATTTTTAATCAAAAATAAATTTAAAAATAACAATTTATTTTATTCATAGAATCAATTTATTTATTTAACAATATAACAGGATATAAAATCATGAGTTTTCTAAAAGATAAAAATATTTTAATTACTGGTATATCTAATCAACTATCTATTGCTTACGGTATTGCAAAAGCAATGCATCAACAAGGTGCAAAACTTGCATTTACTTATCAAAGTAATAAACTAAAATCTCGTGTAGAAGAAATAGCACACCAATTTGATTCAAATATTGTTTTTTCATGTGATGTTGCTTCAGATACAAGTATCAAAGAATTATTTTTAAAACTAGAAAAAAAATGGAAAAAATTTGATGGTTTTGTTCATTCCATTGCTTATGCACCTTCAGATCAATTTAAGGGAAATTATATTGATACAGTTACTCGCAAAGGATCAGCAATTGCCCATGATATTAGTTCATATAGCTTTGTTGCATTAGCCAAAGCTTGCCGAAAAATGTTAAATTCTTATTCTGCTTTAGTTACTCTTACTTATTTAGGATCAGAACGTGCTATACCTAATTATAATATCATGGGTTTGGCTAAAGCTTCACTTGAAGCAAACGTTCGTTATATGGCTAATGCGATGGGTCCTGAAAACATTAGGGTCAATGGTATTTCTGCAGGACCAATACGTACTTTAGCTGCATCTGCTATTAAAGATTTTCGCAAAATGTTATCTTATTGTGCATCAATCACACCGATACGCCGAACAGTAACCATTGAAGAAATTGGTAATTGTGCTGCTTTTTTATGTTCTAATTTATCATCTGGTATTACTGGAGAAATTATACATGTTGACGGTGGGTTTAATATCACTGCTATGAATGAAATTAATACATAAAATTTGTATGATACACAAAAATTAAACTAAAATAAATTTTTATTCAAAAATTATTTTGACAATAGTTTTTCTTAAATACAAATTTTAAAAAATATGACATTAAAAAAACAAAATTTAATATATTCCGACAATGTAAAAAAGATTTTTTATATTCAACGTAAAGATAAAAAATAAAATTTATAAGATTAAAAATTGTAAATTAAATTTAAAAACATTATTTATAAGATATAGTATTTATATTTTATAAAAAATATTCTTATATTATTCAATTAAAAATTTTATTTCATTAAAAGTTCAGAAAAAAATCGGTTAGTTTTGTTATTTTTTAAAAAAACAATAAATTTCTTCAAAATGAAAACTATTTTATAATATATTTGTATTATAAAAATAAAAAATATTTCTAAAAAAAATTTATTTATAACATTAATGTAACTAATAATTATTAATTGTTTTAAAGAATAATAAAATAATAAAAAAGTATCACTATTACAAATAAACAATTTTTTAAAATATGAATTATAATAAAAATATTATTAATATATAGAAAAATACTTATAAAATAATTTTAACAAATTATTATATATTACAAGCATATGGTTTCAATGACCTATTAACAATATAATAAAGTCGTAAGTTAAATAAAATTTATTCTAAAACAGAATTTTATAATCAAAAAAATAATTTAAGAAACATATTTTTATGTTTTTATCAATTTTAAATTACAAAAATATTTTAATAATTTTATTATAAATAAAAAATGTATTGACTTTTTTGAAATATAATTATACTATTTTAATATAAAAAACACGGTTTCTAATTTTTAATATTTTATGCAAAAGTTAAGAAAAAAATAAAAATTAAAAATTAACAAAAATTTTAAAAATTAAATTTTGAGCTATACAGATTTTTTCTTAATTATATGCAAAATTTATTTACATAACATGGATTACATCATAATAATTACTTCAATAATTTTTTATTTTCAATCTTTTTATTGAAAAAAGCACCTTAATTTTAAAAATCACAGATATTTTTCCAAAAAATCTATTTAAAATAGCAATTTTGTTATTCATCAATATAATAAAAAATTATATTTTTAATAAAATTGTTTTTTATATCTTTAATTAAAAATAATGATCAATATTTTTTAAGTAAATATAGATAAATCATATGATTAAAATTTTATAAGAAATATTTTAAAGAGGCTAATTTTGAAAATTGCTATTGTAGGAATAGGTTATGTTGGTTTATCAAATGCTATGTTATTAGCACAGCATAATGAAGTAGTTGCTTTAGATATTATTTCTGAAAAAGTAAACATGTTAAATAAAAAACAATCACCAATAATTGATAAAGAAATTCAAAAATTTTTAAAAGAAAAAAAATTAAACTTTATAGCGACAACAGAAAAAAAGAGAGCTTACAAAAATGCTGATTTTGTAGTCATATCAATACCTACCAATTATGATAATAAAATTAATTCTTTTAATACTGCTTCTATTGAATCCATAATTGATGATATATATAATTTCAATACAAATGCAACAATTATCATAAAATCAACTATTCCAATTGGTTTTACTGCACGCATAAAAAAAGAAAAAAAACAAAAAAATATTATTTTTTCACCAGAATTTTCAAGAGAAGGAAAAGCTTTATATGATAATTTATACCCCTCCCGTATTGTAATTGGTGAATATTCTGAAAAAGCAAAAATATTTACTAAATTATTATTACAAGGTGCATATAAAAAAGATATCACCGTTTTATTTACTAATTCAAATGAAGCAGAGGCAATTAAATTATTTTCTAATGCTTATCTTGCAATGCGAATTGCTTATTTTAACGAATTAGATACTTATTCTTATATTCACAAATTAAACACTCGAAAAATTATTGAAGGTGTTGCACATGATCCACGTATCGGCATGTATTATAACAACCCATCATTTGGATTTGGGGGTTATTGTCTACCAAAAGATACGAAACAATTAGTAGCTAGTTATAATAATATACCAAATAATTTAATAAAAGCAATTGTAAAATCTAATTATACACGTAAAAATTTTATTGCTAAAATAATTATTAACAAAAATCCAAAAACAGTTGGAATATATAGATTGATTATGAAATCTGGATCAGATAATTTTAGAACATCGTCCATAAAAAACATAATGAATAAACTAAGAAATAATGGGATAAAAATAATAATATATGAACCATTTATAAAAAAAAATTTTTTTCTACAATATAAAGTAATCAATGATTTAAAATACTTCAAAAAAAAATGTGATATCATTTTAGCAAATCGCATAGTGGCAGAATTAAAAAACATAAAAGAAAAAATTTATACACGAGATTTATTTGGAAATAATTAATACTTGCAAAACATAAAATATTATTTTTTATAGATAAATAATAAAAAATTTAAGTTAATAATTTTATTTTGAAAAAATTTAATTGAAATGATTAAGATAAAATTTATATGTTAGCTTTTAACTAACATTTCATAATAAAAAATGCAATACATATTTCTAAAAATTATTTTAATAATTTAGCATAATAAAAAATCAAAAAATAAATTAATAAATATTTAATTTTAGTATAATATAGAATATTTTTAATATGTACTAAAATCAACATTAAAAAATAAACTGCTTTTTTCTTAAAATACTCTTAAATAAAAACATATGAAAATACTTCTACATAAATTATAGTTTTATTATAACTTAACAATATTAAATATATAATTTTATTTTCCAATACAAAAATTAGAAAATATCTCAGATAATAAATCATCTGAAGTAAATTTTCCGGTAATTTCATTTAATGAAATATGAGCTAATCGAAGTTCCTCAGCCAATAAATCAATAGCATTAAAAATAATCAATTGTTGATTTGCCTGTTTTAAATGTCCTAATGCCACATTAATTGCTTGAATATGACGATTCCTAGCTAAAAATTGACCATCAAAATTTTGATGCAATTTAGAAAAAATCTTTTTTAAATGATGACGTAATAAATTAATACCTTTTTTTTTGCAAACTGATAATCGAATCATAAAAAAATCACCAATTTTTGTCATACCTATTGGTTCATTAGTAATATCTACTTTATTTCTAACTACTGTAATAGGCAAAATTTTAGGTAATTTATGTAGAAATTTTAATACAATTTCTTCGGTTTCTTGAATTTTTGTTTTTGTACTATCTATCATAAACAATATATGATTAGCCCCATGTATTTCTTTCCAAGCTCGCTCAATGCCAATTTTTTCAACTTCATCGGTTGCTTCACGTAAACCTGCAGTATCAACAATATTAAATGGCATACTTTCAATATTAATATGTTCACGTAATACATCCCTAGTTGTACCTGCAATATCAGTAACAATTGCTGTTTCATAACCTGACAATACATTGAATAAACTAGATTTACCTGTATTAGGTGGGCCAGCAATAACAATCTTTATTCCTTCTCGGAATAAATTAGATTGAGAAGCTTTTCTAGCTATGCTTTTTACATCAGAAATCAACTGATTTAATTCTAATTTAATTTTATTTTTAGACAAAAAATTTATTTTTTCATCTGGAAAATCAATTGCAGCTTCAATGTAAATACGTAAATTAATTAATGCTTCTACTATTTTATGAATATGTTTGGAAAAAACACCTTGTAAAGAATTAACTGCTGAACGGGCCGCTGCCTCGTTGTTTGCATCTATAATATCAGCAATTGCTTCAGCTTGAGTTAAATCAATTTTTTCATTTAAAAAAGCTCGTTGGGAAAATTCACCAGGTTTTGCAATACGCACCTCATCTATTTGCAAAATCTCCTGAAGCAACAAATCTAAAATAATACGTCCACCATGACCATGTAGCTCTAAAATATCTTCACCAGTAAATGAATAAGGTGAAGCAAAATAAATTGCTACAATTTTGTCTAATAAATGACCTTTTTTATTATAAAATGAAAGATAATCTGCATATCTTGGTTGAGGTACTTTACCTAAAAAACATTTAGCAATTTCAATAACTTTAGGTCCTGATATTCGTAAAATGCCAATTCCTCCCCGTCCAATTGGAGTTGCTTGTGCAATAATTGTATCATTTATATAAATCATTTTAATGCAAAATTTAATGATATGTAATATACTTTTAAAAACATATTTTTTATTTTATATAACTTTATATTGCTTTTATTGTCTTAATTTATATTTGTTCTGATATATTACAGAAAGAATTTTGAAATATAAGCAGAAAAGCATAAAATATTAACGATGATTTTATTTAAAAAGAAATTAACACAAAAAACAAAATTTAATTTTTAATATTAAATATTTTAATATATTAAGGTATCACATAAAAAAGATATCATATAAAAAATTATAAATATCTAAACATACAAATTAAAGATTATAAATATGTAACTAGGAATCAAAATAATCAACATTGTATCACTAATATTATTTTTATCTATAAAAATAAAAATTATTTTTTATTTCGAGGATTATATAATCCACATTTTTCTAATCCACGATAAATAATTTGCTGTTGAAAAATTGTTATGAGATTACTTACAGTATAATATAAAACCAACCCAGAAGGAAACCATAAAAAAAACAACGTAAAAATAATAGGCATATATGTCATAATTTTTTCTTGTATAGGATCAGCGATTGTCATTGGTGACATTTTTTGTATCACATACATTGTCACACCCATTAAACATGGTAAAATATAATAAGGATCTTGATCTGATAGATCCTTTATCCAAGCAAAAAAAGAGGCATGACGTAACTCAACAGAACCCATTAACATATAATATAAAGCCAAAAAAATTGGCATCTGAATAAGCAAGGGTAAACATCCACCTAAAGGATTAACTTTCTCAGTCTGATAAAGTTTCATCATTTCTTGACTGACGCGTTGTTTATCATTACCTATTCTTTCTCTTATAGCCATTATTTTAGGTTGTAATAAACGCATTTTTGCCATCGAAGTATATTGTGCTTTAGTTAAAGGATACATGATGACACGAACAATAAAAGTAATCACAATAATAGAAAAACCCCAATTACCAATAAAACCATAAATAAATTTTAACAATTTAAATAATGGTTGAGAAATAAACCATAACCACCCGTAATCGACCGTTAGATCTAAATGTGGTGCAATAGCTGCCATCTCTGATTGTAATTCAGGACCCACCCATAATTGTGAATTATAACACACCTTACTTTTAGGCATTATCTTTATTGGAAAACTTTTATAACCAATAATAGCTAAAGATTTATCTAAATTTATACTATATATTGTATTCATATTTTGATATTTTAAAATCCATGCTGTTACAAAATATTGCTGTAACATGGCAACCCATCCATTTTTTGTATGGATATTTAAATTATTATCAATAATATCATTAAAACTATATTTTTTATAATTTTTTTGATCAGAAGAATAGGCAGTACCACGATAAGTATGCAAATCAAAACTATTATTTTCTATAGTACGATATTTTGGTAATTCTATCGTCTGTTTTAGCTGACCAAAAAAAGATAATATCAACGGTTTATTACTATTATTATGAATTTTATATTCAATATAAATATTATATTTACCACGTTGCAATACATAAACTTTTTGATAAATAATTCCGTCCTTATCTATAAAAGTTAAAGGAACACGTAATTCATTTTCACCATCTTTTAGTATAAAAGTATTTTTGCTAGTAAAATATAGAGGACGAACACCTTTATTGTAATTAGGATTATCTGGACCATCTTTGCCAATTATACCACTTTGTGCTTGATAAATAAAATCTTTACTGGTTTCTAATAAACGAAAAGGATCAGATGAATCTAATGTTTGAGAATAAGCTAATAAATCAGCTTTATTAATGTCGCCTCCTACGGTATTTATGTGTAAGGCAAGTACATCAGTTTTTACTGTAATAATTTGATCTTGTTCATAATTTTCTAAATTAATTTGATCATCGTAAATAATTCTATATTTTTCTTTTAAGTTTTCATCAGAATTAAAAATTGTTTGTTTATCATGTTCCCATTTTTGCCATATTAAAAATGAAACAAATAAAAAAATAAAAAACAAAACATTTCGTTGCGAATCCATTATTAATGTTCTCTATTATGGTTAACATATCTTGGTGATACTGGATCATCACCACCTGCATGTAAAGGATGACACTTTAATATACGTTGTATTATTAACCAAATACCTTTTATACATCCAAATCGAAATAATACTTCAATACCATATTGAGAGCAGACTGGATTAAATCGGCAATGAGATCCTAAAAATGGACTTATTACTAATTGATAACATTTTATTATCAAAATTAAAAGCTGCGTGCTAAATGACAATGACGAAACCATAAGTAACCTAATTTTTTTGTAATTTCTTGATTATTCAAATTTACAACGTTTTTTTTTACCAAAATTACAAAATCCATCGATGGTAATTTATCTCGATGTAACCGAAAATATTCTCTTACTAATCGTTTAATACGATTACGATCGTGAGATAATTTAATATTTTTTTTTGCAATAGTAAAACCAATACGTGGATATTTTAAAGTATTTAAACGTCCAAGAATAATTATTTCTGGAGAATATACCTTTTTAGGGCATTGAAAGACATAATCGAAATCCTTGGGATTTAATAATCTTAACTTTCTGGGAAAAACCAGCTTATTCACTTTTATAAATTATTATTTTGAAGAAACAGTGAGATGAGAACGAATTTTAGCACGTCGATTAGCTAAAATTTGTCGACCATTTTTAGTAGACATGCGAACACGAAAACCGTGAGATCTATTACGTTTTAATAAAGACGGTTGAAAAGTACGTTTCATAAAAATTTCACCTAATTTAAAAGATAGTTTTTATTAATTAACATTCATATATTAATCATTAAAATGATATTAATCGTTAATATTACTTTTAATGTTAGTAATATCTAAAAAATATTTTTAATCATTTTTATATTGCAACTAAAATAATAGTGTAATAAAAGATATTAGATTTCGCAATAAAAAATAAATATTACATTCATCAATTCTAAAATTGGTTACGATCAAAATCTATATTTTTATGTTTCTATAAGAATCAATAGCAATATTAATAATATTATAAATAATGAATAAATTTAATCTAATTTTTTGATATTTTGATATAAAAATAAATATTAAATAATTTAGAAAATAACATAATAAATAACAAAAATTATATTTTCAATTATAATTGATTTATTTATTAAATATATAATTAATTTATTTATTAATAAATAATAATATATATATAATATATATGTTAATATTTTTTACTTTTCTATTTATTTTTTATAAATGTTTGTAGTAAATTTTATATCATAAAATGAAAATTGCTAAAACTAGTATGAAAGAATACAGATTTTATATAAATTTTAAGATATAATTCAGATTCTTAATTCTTTATTTAGTCTTTTTTAAAATATTAATAATTTTATTACCTATTTAATGTAACGATTTTTTGTTTGTTTTGTTTGAGGGGAATTCATCGTGTCATTTTCACTTTGGCAACAGTGTCTTGCTCGATTGCAGGATGAGTTACCTGCCACAGAATTTAGTATGTGGATACGCCCTCTCCAAGCAGAATTGAGTAATAACACATTAGCACTATATGCTCCTAATCGTTTTGTTCTAGATTGGGTAAAAAATAAATATATTAACAATATAAATGAATTATTAAATGATTTTTGTGGATCTAACGTTCCAAATTTAAAATTTGAAATAGGCAATAAGCCGCAAAAAACAGAAATTCACATCACAAAAAATATTTCTGTAAAAAAAAATATTTTAGAAAAATCTCATTTTAAAAATACTATTAATTGGGGTGATACGCACAGAAATATCGAAAATACTTATTGTTCTAATATAAACTATAAACACACATTTAATAACTTTGTTGAAGGAAAATCTAATCAACTTGCCCGCGCTGCTGCAAGTCAAGTTGCTAATAATCCTGGTAAAGCTTACAACCCACTATTTATTTATGGTGAAACAGGTTTAGGAAAAACACATTTGCTTCATGCAGTAGGAAACATTATAACAACAAACAGAACAAACAAAAAAGTAGTATATATGCATTCTGAACGATTTGTGCAAGATATGGTAAAAGCATTACAAAATAATGTTATTGAAGATTTTAAGCGTTATTACCGTTCTGTAGATGCGTTATTAATTGATGACATTCAATTTTTTGCTAATAAAGAACGTTCTCAAGAAGAATTTTTTCATACCTTTAATGCTTTACTTGAAGGTAATCAACAAATTATTTTAACTTCCGATAGATATCCAAAGGAAATTCATGGAGTTGAAGATAGATTAAAATCTCGTTTTGGCTGGGGGTTGACTGTTGCAATTGAACCTCCAGAATTAGAAACACGTGTTGCTATTTTAATAAAAAAATCTGATGAAAATAAAATTGAATTACCTGATGAAGTTGCTTTTTTTATTGCTAAACGTTTACGTTCAAATGTTAGAGAACTAGAGGGGGCATTAAACAGAGTTATCGCTAATGCAAATTTTACTGGTCGTGCTATTACAATTGATTTTGTACGTGAAGCATTACGAGATTTATTGGCTTTACAAGAAAAATTTATCACTATTGATAATATTCAAAAAACAGTTGCTGAATATTATAAAATAAAAGTAACTGATTTATTATCTAAACGTCGTTTTCGTTCTGTCACACGCCCGAGACATATAGCAATGGCATTAACAAAAGAATTAACAAATCATAGTTTACCAGAAATCGGAGAAGCTTTTGGAGGGCGAGATCATACTACAGTATTACATGCTTGTCGAAAAATTCAACAATTGCAAAAAGATAATCAAAATATACAAAAAGACTTTTCTAATTTAATGAGAACGTTATCATCATAATATTATGAAATTTACTATTGAACGTGAACAATTACTTAAACCTTTACAACAAGTGAGCCATTCATTAAGTGGACGCGCTATATTACCTATATTAAATCATATATTATTAAAAGTTGATGAAACATTCTTATCATTAACGAGCACGGATCTAGAAATAGAAATGATATCAAAAATTAAATTAGAACATGAAAGTGAAAATGGTATAATTACCGTTCCTGCAAAAAAATTTTTTGATATCTGTCGTGGATTACCAAATCATGCTATCATCCAAGTCATCTTAAAAGAAAATCGTTTATTACTCTTCTCTGGTCGTAGTCGTTTTTCACTTATGACTCTCCCTGCTATTGACTTTCCAAATCTCAACGATTGGAAAAGTGAAGTTGAATTTAAAGTACCACAATCTATTTTAAAACGTCTTATTGAAACAACACAATTTTCTATGGCTCATCAAGATGTGCGTTATTATCTTAATGGTATGTTATTTAAAACAGAAGGTAAAAAATTATGTACTGTTGCTACTGATGGACATCGGTTAGCATTATGTTCAATTAAAATAAATCAATTTTTACCAACATATTCAGTTATAGTGCCACGCAAAGGAGTCATGGAATTTGCAAAATTATTAAACAATAGTGAAGAATTAATTACAGTACAAATTGGTAGTAATAACATTAGAGCTCATATTGATAATTTTATTTTTACTTCTAAACTAGTTGATGGTTCTTTTCCTGATTACCAACGTGTTATACCAAAAAATCCAGATAAAACATTATTTGGTGATTGTAACATATTAAAACAAGCATTTTCACGCGCAGCAATTTTATCAAATGAAAAATTTCGGAGTGTAAATCTTTATATAACCAAAAATCAAATCAAAATTACAGCAAAAAATACAGAACAAGAAGAATCAGAAGAAATTGTTGATGTTAATTATCAAGATGCAGAAATAAAAATTGCTTTTAATGTTAGTTATATTCTCGATGTTTTAAATGCACTAAAATGCAAAAAAATTAATTTATTATTGATTGATTCAAATTCTAGCATACAAATTAAAAATTCAGAAAAAAATGATGTAACTTATGTTATCATGCCAATGAGAATATGATGATATTAGTTATATTAATAGCACTCAAAAAAAACTTACAAAAAAACAGTTGAGAAATTTATTATTTTTTTATAAAGATTTATAGAATATAATAAAAAATATACTGCATATCTTCATCGTTTATTAAAGTAAAAACACATATTTTTTATATTTTTCTTAATTTGAAAGATTAGTAAAATCATAATGTATATTATGATCTGAATTCTTTCGACTCTTATTTTTTATTAAAAATATAAGTAATTGTTCCATAAAAATTTTTATTTTTTTAAAAATGCCATTAATTAATAAAATCTATTAATAAATCATAAGTTTTTTGCTTATTTGAATTTAATTCATATATTACAAAAAAATATAAAAATTATTAAAATATTTTTTTAAAATAAAAATATTTATTTTAATTTTAAGAAAAGTTAAAAATGTTAATTTATATATAATCAAAAGCAAAATAGCATAAAAATCATATTCATAATATGATATATTATTTATAAATATACGACAAAGATTTAGAATGTTAATGTGTTAATATAATTGCAAATTTTAAAAATTTTATAAAAAATTTTATACACAATATGTTAACAAATCAAGTATAAAAATCTATAGTAAAGTAGTGAGAGAAATTGATGTTAAATATATATGACTCATCAAGTATAAAAGTATTAAAAGGATTAGATGCTGTTCGTAAACGACCAGGTATGTACATTGGGGATACTGAAGATGGTACCGGTCTGCATCACATGGTATTTGAAATTGTTGATAATGCTATTGACGAAGCTCTTGCAGGATATTGCAACAATATTATTGTAACCATATATGCAGATAATTCTATATCTGTTTTAGATAATGGTCGTGGTATCCCTACAGATATTCATGAAGACGAAGGTATTTCTGCTGCAGAAGTTATTATGACTATTTTACATGCTGGTGGAAAATTTGATGATAATTCTTACAAAGTTTCAGGTGGATTACATGGTGTAGGGATTTCTGTTGTAAATGCTTTATCAGAAAAATTAGAATTGATTATTCATCGTGAAGGAAAAATTTACAAACAAAGATATCAATTAGGTATTCCAGAAGCTCCTTTAAAAATTATCGGAAAAACTGATAAATTAGGAACTTATATTCGTTTTTGGCCAAGTTTAGAAACATTTAAAACTGTTACTAAATTTGAATATAATATTCTAGCTAAAAGATTACGCGAACTTTCTTTTCTTAATTCTGGTATATCTATTTCTTTAATCGATAAACGCGATAAAAAAGAAGAACATTTTTTTTATGAAGGTGGGATTAAAGCATTTGTTCAATACTTAAGTTCTAGCAAAAAAGTCATTCATCCAAATATTTTTTATTTTTCTACTGAAAAAAATGCTATTAATGTAGAAATATCCATGCAATGGAACGATAGTTTTCAAGAACATGTTTATTGTTTTACAAACAATATTCCACAAAAAGATGGTGGAACTCATTTAATCGGTTTTCGTACAGCAATTACACGAACAATAAATAATTATATAGATAAAGAAGGGTATCAAAAAAAAATAAAAATTAATACTACTGGTGATGATGCACGTGAAGGATTAACTGCAGTTATTTCTCTTAAAGTTCCTGATCCAAAATTTTCTTCACAAACAAAAGATAAATTGGTGTCTTCTGAAGTAAAAACAATCGTTGAAACATTAATGAGTGAAAAATTAATTGAATATTTATTAGAAAATCCCAATGATGCAAAAATTATTATTAATAAAATAATTGATTCCGCTTATGCACGTGAAGCTGCTCGAAAAGCACGTGAAATATCTCGTCGTAAATATAGCTTTGAAATTACAGGTCTACCAGGAAAATTAGCAGATTGTCAGGAACGAGATCCTGCTTTATCGGAACTTTATTTAGTAGAAGGTGATTCCGCCGGGGGGTCTGCAAAACAAGGAAGAAATCGAAAAAACCAAGCAATTTTACCTTTAAAAGGTAAAATTCTTAATATAGAAAAAGCTCGTTTTGATAAAATATTATCTTCGCAAGAAGTTATGACTTTAATTACAGCATTGGGATGTGGTATTGGACGAGAAGAATATAATCCAGATAAATTAAGATATCACACAATTATTATCATGACTGACGCTGACGTAGATGGTTCTCATATTAGAACGTTATTATTAACATTTTTTTATCGACAGATGCCAGAAATTATTAATAGAGGTTATCTCTATATAGCTCAACCACCTTTATATAAGGTAAAAAAGGGAAAAAAAGAACAGTACGTAAAAGATGATGATTCAATGAACAAATATTTAATTTCAATAGCATTAGAAAATGCTGAAATTCATGTTAATCCTAAACTTCCTGCATTAAAAGGAAAAGAATTAGAAAAAATAATTATCAATTATAATACAACACAAAAAATCATCGAACGTTTAAAACGTGTTTATCCATGTACTTTGTTAAATCATCTTATTTATCAACCTACATTAGAAGAAAATATTTTAAAAGATCATTTTAAAATAGAAAATTGGATAAAAATGTTGTTATCTCGTTTATCAGATCATGAAAAAAATGCTAGTACTTATAATTATTATATTCATAAAAATATTCAAGATCAATTATTTGAACCAATACTTATCATTAGAACGCATGGAGTAGATACTGCTTATCATTTAAATATAAATTTCATTAATAGCATCGAATATCGTCATATCAAAAACACTGGTGACCAAATAAGAGATCTCATTAAAGATGGTGCATATGTTACAAAAGGAGACCGTCGTAAAAAAATTTATACATTTGCGGAAGCATTAAATTGGTTATCTAAAGAATCACAACGTGGATTAATAGTACAACGTTATAAAGGATTAGGTGAAATGAATCCTGAACAATTGTGGGAAACCACTATGAACCCTAAAACACGTTCCATGATGCGTGTTACCATTAAAGATCCCATTGCTACTGATCAATTATTAAACACGTTAATGGGGGATGCTGTGGAACCCAGAAAACATTTCATAGAAAAAAATGCCATGAATGCAGAAAACATAGATATATAATTAAAAAGAATCATTAATTTAATCAATTTCACATAAAATCTTTAACATGCGGTGTAAAGGTTCTGCTGCCCCCCATAATAATTGATCGGCAATTGTAAAAGCAGATAAATATTTTAAACCAATGTTTAATTTTCGAATTCGTCCAACAAGAATATTTAATGTTCCTGTAACCGCAATAGGTGTTAATTTTTCAATTGTTAATTCTCTATCATTAGGAATAATTCGCACCCAGGGGTTATGAGCTAATAATATTTTTTGGATATCGTTAAGAGAGACATTTTTTTTTAATTTAATAGTAAAAGCTTGACTATGACAACGTAATGTACCAATACGGACACATATACCATCAACAGGAATAAAATGAGAACTACGATTATTTAAAATTTTATTGGTTTCTGCTTGACCTTTCCATTCTTCACGACTTTGTCCATTTGATAATTGTCTATCTATCCAAGGTATTAAATTAGCAACCAATGACTGATCAAAAAATTGATTATTTATTTTCATATTACGTATAAATGTTGTAGCTTTTTTTTCAATTTCTAAAATGGATTTAGCAGGATTTTTTAATTCATCAGAAATATGTGAATATAGTGCACCCATATGTAATAATAATGTTTGAATATTTCTTGCGCCTGCACCAGATACTGCTTGATATGTTGCTACTGAAATCCATTCAATTAATTTTTCTTGAAATAATCCACCTAAAGCCATCAACATCAAACTAACAGTACAATTGGCACCAATAAATGTTTTTATACCTTTATTTAAACTGATATCAATATATGGACGATTAACTGGATCAAGTATAATAAGACTATTTTTTTGCATTCTTAACAGAGATGCAGCATCTACCCAATAACCCGACCATCCAATTTTTTGTAGTTTAGAATAAATTTTGTTTGTATAATTATTTCCTTGACAAGTGATAATTATATCTAATGCTTTTAATATATTAATATCAAATGCATTTTGTAATATTTTTTCATTCTGTCCATAATTTGGTGCATCTTGACCATATTGAGAAGTAGAAAAAAAAACAAACGATATATTATGAAAAATATGTTCTTTCATAATTCGTTCTAAAAGAACAGAACCCACCATACCGCGCCATCCAATTAAGCCTACATATTTCATACTTATTATTTCTCATTTCAAAAAAAATTATTAAAAAAATCAAAAAAAAATAAAATATAAAAATTTAAAATGCTTTTTATATTTTATTGAAAAAATATTATTTAGGCTATAAAATGTAATTTTTTTAGTATAAAAAATTTTTGATCAAAAAAAATAAAACAATCAATACAAACGATTCCATTTAGATTTTATATAATTTACTGCATTTTTAGTTTTGTAATCTTGCAAAAAAGATTCTCGAAATAAGATTATTCCTTTAATTTCAGGTAAAGAATCATTAAAATCAAATTGTTTTTTTAATTCAAAAACACCTCCATCTATAATCCAATCTGGTTCAGTATTAGATTTTATACCAGCTTTATATAATGCAATCCCAATATACAACTTAGTATTATTTGTTTTAACAATATCAATCCACCATTTTACGATAACATCGTATTTTGCTATCTCACGAGAAAAAGACCAATATATTTGTGGAGCAATATAATCTAATAAACCTTCTTCTACCCATAATTTAGTATCAGCATAAGCTTTATCATAACTAGATCCACAAGATTGTGTTTTAGAACCTCTAGGGTCATCTACAAAGTTTCTCCAAACAGCATCAGGACTGATACCAAATTCAATGTTTGGTTTTAAAAAATTAATTATAGAAGATACCTTTCTGATTAATAACAAAGTATTATTTCTTCTCCAATTTCCTTTATCTAGAAAATTTTTTCCATATTTTTTATATGTTAAATCATCATTTAATTTCGATGAAGATATTTCATTATAAAAATAATCATCAAATTGTATTCCGTCTATATTGTAATTCTTAATTAATTCAACCACAATAGTGGTAATCCAATTACGCACTTCAGGTAATCCTGGATCAAGTACAAAACGATTATAAGCAATTCTTATCCAATCTTGATGTAAAACATAAATGCTTGGAAGTGGCAAAAAAATTGTTTGTTTTAAAGCAGTAATAGTTTTCGGATATATATCCATTGAAACACGATATGGATTTAACCAAGCATGTATTTTTAAATTTCTTTTATGAGCTTCTTCGATAATAAATGCTAATGGATCATAACCTGGATCTTTACCTATTATACCAGTTAGTACTGAAGACCACGGGAGAATATTAGAACGATAAAGTGCTGTACCATCTGGTTTTACTTGAAAAAAATTGTATTAATTCCTATTTTTACTAAATTATCAAGTTTATCAATCAATGTTTTTTTTTGTGCTTTAATTCTTAAAGTGTCTGAATTAATATTAACTGATGCAATAGAAGGCCAATCAAGACTGGAAACAGTAGCTATCCATATGCCTCTTACTGGCATATTTTGCTTAATATTTTTTTTCTTTTCATCTATTATATTTTTTGTACTGCAACCAGTCATAAAAAATAAAAAAAAATATGAAATAAGAACCATATGTATTTTTTTAAAATGTAATAACATTTTAGATTCCTTATAGTTAATGAATAATTATGTAAATAATAATTTTATTAAAATTAACAAACAAAATCTTAAAAGGATAGATAACACAAACAAATTTTTTAAAAAAAATATAATAATCAAATATTATAAAATAATTTTCTGATAATTTTTATAAATGAAAATATTATTTTTTACTCAACTGTTACTGATTTAGCTAAATTTCTGGGCTGATCAACATCAGTCCCTTTAATCAAGGCAACATAATAAGATAATAATTGAAGAGGGACCACATAAAAAATTGGCGCAATTAATTCTTCGACATGAGGCAATGGAATAATTTTCATATTTTTGCTATTAACAAAACCAGCATTTTTATCAGCAAAAACATATAACAAACCTCCTCTAGCACGAACTTCTTCAATGTTTGATTTTAATTTTTCTAGTAGTTCATTATTTGGAGCAATAATGATAACTGGCATATCTGCATCAATCAATGCCAATGGTCCATGTTTTAATTCACCAGCAGCATATGCTTCTGCATGGATATAAGAAATTTCTTTTAATTTTAATGCTCCTTCAACAGCTATTGGAAATTGATCACCTCTTCCTAGAAAAAGAGAATGATGTTTATCAGAAAAATCTTCAGCTAAAATTTCAATCATTTTCTCTTTTAAAAACATACTATTAATACGGGCAGGCAAGACCTGTAATGCTTTTATTATGTTCTTTTCAAGAAAAACATTTTTGTCTTTTAAACGGATCATATATGCAACTAATAATAACAAAATAGTTAATTGAGTAGTAAAAGTTTTAGTCGATGCTACACCAATTTCTATACCAGCTTTTGTCATTAATGCAATGTCTGATTCACGTACCAAAGAAGATCCGGAAACATTACATATAGATAAAGATATTAAATAACCCAGTGTTTTTGATAAACGTAATGCAGCTAATGTATCTGCTGTTTCACCTGATTGGGAAATAGTAATTAACAAACTATTTTTTCGGCGTGCTGGTTTTCTATAACGAAATTCCGAAGCGATTTCTACATCACATGGTATACCTAATAAAGATTCAAACCAATAATGAGCAACCATTCCAGCATTATATGAAGTACCACAAGCAACAATTTGAATATGTTCTACTTGAGTTAAAATATTTTTTTCTATTTTATCTAATTCGCTAAAGAAAACATTGTTATTATTAACACGTCCTTCTAAAGTATTTTTTATTGCTAATGGTTGTTCATATATTTCTTTTTGCATATAATGTCTATAAATACCTTTTTCAGTAGTGTCAAATTCAATATTAGATTCTATTGTTTTTCTTTGAACTTGAAGCCCTTTTTTATTAAAAATATTAACTGTTCTACGAGTAATTTCAACAACATCACCTTCTTCTAAGTAAATAAAACGACGAGTAACTGGTAACAAGGCTAATTGGTCAGATGCTAAAAAATTTTCACCAACACCTAAACCTATAATTAAAGGACTACCACATCGTACAGCTACCAACATTCCAGGAATATGACTGTTCATCACAACTATAGCATATGTACCTTTTAATTGTTTTGTAACACGCTGAATTACTTTACAAAATTTTCCTCCATTTTGTAATTCTAAATGTATTAAATGAGCAATTACTTCAGTGTCAGTTTGTGAAGTAAAAACATATTTTTTTATTTTGAGCTTTTTTCTAAGTTCTTGATGATTTTCAATAATACCATTATGCACAATAGCAATATGTTCAGAAATATGAGGATGAGCATTTTTTTTGCTGGGTTTTCCATGAGTAGCCCAACGGGTATGTGCAATACCAGTGCCACCAACTAGAAAACATTGTTTTAATTTTTTAGCTAAACTTTGAACTTTTCCCAATTCACGTAACCTTTTTAGATTAGTTTTATTATCAACAACAGCTAAACCTGCAGAGTCATAACCTCTATATTCTAATCTACGAAGTCCCTCAATAAGAATTTCAGCTATATCACGTTGTGCTACTGCACCTACAATTCCACACATAAATTTTATATTCCAAAAAATATAGTGTTATGTTATTATATTTTTACAAAATAATATAATTTATTATATTTAATATTTATTTTATAACTTTATTGATGTTTTTTTTTACTGGACGTTTCCAATTACGAATATGTCTCTGCTTTACACGACTAATAACAAGTTCATTTTCTTTAACATCATTAGTTAGTGTAGTGCCGGCACCAATAGTTGCTCCTTTTCCAATTGAAATAGGTGCAATTAATTGGCTGTCTGAACCAAGAAAAACATCATCATGAATAATTGTTTGAGATTTATTAACACCATCATAATTACAAGTGATTATTCCTGCACCAATATTAACATTATTACCAATCTTTGTATCACCTAAATAACTTAAATGACCAGCTTTAGAAGCTACACCAAAAACTGAATTTTTAACTTCTACAAAATTACCAATGTGTACTTTATTAGCAAGTTTAGTTTTGGGACGTAAACGAGCAAAAGGGCCAACGATACAATCCATAGACAGCTCTGATTCTTCTATAAAAGAATAAGGATTAATGATTGAATTATCGTGAATAATGCAATTTTTTAATATGCATCCAGTATGGATATAAACATTATTACCTAATGTGACATTTCCTTCAATGATAACATTAGTATCAATAATTACATTACGTCCATGTTTTAATGTACCTCGTATATCAAAACGAATAGGATCAATAATTAGAACCCCATTTAATAATAATTTTTCTGCTTGTTCTTTCTGATATATGCGTTCAAGAGCTGCGAGTTCTAAACAATTATTAACTCCTTTTATTTCACTAAATTTTGTAGGATGAACAACATTAATTTTGCAATTTTCTTGATAAGCTAATGAAATGACATCAGTAATATAATATTCATTTTGAGCATTATTTTTGTTAATTTTTTTTAACCATCGTTTTAAATCACCACCATTAGCAACTAATATACCACTATTAATTTCTTTAATTGCTGATTGATGACGAGTCGCATCTTTTTGTTCTACAATTCCAATTACTTTGCCTTTTTGACGAATAATGCGTCCATAACCTTTTGGTTCATCTACTACTGCAGTCAACAAACCAATTCCTCCATGAATTTTAGATTTTATTAATTTTTTAAGTGTTTCTTTTTTTATAAGTGGAGAATCACCATAAAGCATTAAAATATCTTCATTATCTGAAAAATAAGAAGATGCTTTTTGCATTGCATGTCCTGTGCCCAATTGTTCTTTTTGTAATATCCAATGAATTGGTTGATTAACCAAGGCTAATTTAAGTAAATCAGCACCATAACCATAAACAACATAAATATTAGATGCACCAAGTGATATTGATGTATCAATAACATATTGGATCATCGGTTTACCTGCCAAAAGATGTAAAACTTTTGGCAAATCAGAATACATTCGAGTACCTTTACCAGCAGCAAGGATCACAACACTTATTTGCTTTATAGACATAAAAAATCTAGTAATTCCATGAGTTAATGTAGGATTATTTATTAATATATATTTCTAAATAAAAACTTTCTATTTTATGCTAAAAAAAAAGAGCGAAACAAAAAAACACTGTCTCACTCCCTGTATATTTAATTTTAATATTTTTTGTAACGTATTTCTAAAATGTTTTAAACAATCATGTTCTTATTTACATTTTCAATAATTTGAAATTTTTCAATAGCTTTTTTAAATTCTAATAATGCCTGTTTTTTATTTATATTATTATTTAGTGATAAAATGTATTTTTCCGCTTTACATTTAAAAGTTGATAATTTAGTTTTATTTAAATTGTGATCAAAATCTTTGGCATATATTGCTATTTCAGCTAATATCATTACATTGTTTTTTTGTATTTCTAAAATTCCAGAAGAAACATAAATAACTTTTTTTTCACATTGTTTTGTAATAAATAAAAAACAAGGTTTAATTAAAGTTAAAAGAGAAATATGTTGAGGATAAATACCTAATTCTCCTTCAATACCTGTAATTTTAACTTTTTCAACAAAATCATCAAATATTTTTTTTTCTGGACTGACAACAATAAGATGATATGTTTTTGTGAACATTGTAAAACTTTCCTAAGTATTAGAATGTGATATTTTTTTAGCTTTTTCAACAGCTTCTTCTATAGTACCTACCATGTAAAATGTTTGTTCAGATAAATCATCATATTCACCATTTAAAATTCTTTTAAAACCATTGATAGTGTCTTTTAATGATACAAATTTTCCGCTTGAACCAGTAAAAACTTCAGCTACAAAAAATGGTTGTGATAAAAAACGTTGTATTTTTCTGGCTCTAGAAACAATTAATTTATCTTCTTCTGATAATTCATCCATACCTAAAATAGCAATAATATCTCTTAATTCTTGATAACGTTGCAAAATAGATTGCACACCACGTGCTACCTCATAATGTTCTTCTCCAACAGTAATTGGATCAAGATGACGACTGGTTGAATTTAATGGATCTACAGCAGGATAAATTCCTAATGATGCAATTTGACGACTTAATACAACTGTTGCATCTAAATGTGAAAAAGTTGTTGCTGGCGATGGATCAGTTAAATCATCTGCAGGAACATATACTGCTTGAACAGAAGTTATAGAACCATTTTTAGTAGACGTAATTCTTTCTTGAAATAAACCCATTTCTTCAGCTAAAGTAGGTTGATATCCTACTGCTGATGGCATACGACCTAATAGAGCCGATACCTCTGTTCCTGCTAATGTATAGCGATAAATATTATCAATAAATAATAATACATCTCGACCTTCATCGCGAAATTTCTCTGCAAGAGTTAATCCTGTTAAAGCAACACGTAACCGATTACCAGCTGGTTCATTCATTTGTCCATATACAAGAGATACCTTGTTTAGTACATTTGGATCTTTCATCTCACAATAAAAATCGTTACCTTCACGAGTACGTTCTCCAACACCTGCAAAAACAGAATAACCAGAATGTTTAATTGCAATATTACGAATAAGTTCCATCATATTTACTGTTTTTCCAACACCGGCACCACCAAATAATCCTATCTTATTTCCTTTGGCAAATGGACAAATAAGATCCATTACTTTGATTCCTGTTTCAAGTAATTCAGTTGAATGAGATAAATTTTCATAATTAACAGGCAATCGATGAATGTTCCAATATTCTTTTGCAATAATCTTTCCTTTCATATCTATAGGATCACCTAACACATTCATTATACGACCTAATGTAGCTTTACCGACAGGTACTTGAATTGGGTGTTTTAAATTAATGACAGGTAAACCACGTTTTAAACCATCAGAACTTCCCATAGCAATACAGCGAACAACACCACCACCTAAGTGTTGTTGCACTTCTAAAATCAATTTCTCCTTACCGTTTACAATTTTGAGCATATAATAGATTTTTGGTACACAATCTTGAGGAAATTCAACATCTACTATGGCACCAATTATTTGAATAATTTTTCCAGTATTCATCCGAAATTCTCTTTATATGAATGTCTAAATATTTGCTATTGAACTGCAGAAGCTCCTGCAATAATTTCATTAATTTCTTTAGTAATATTACTTTGACGACATTTATTATAAATTAATAATAATTCTTTCATCATATTACCACAATTATCTGTAGCTGATTTCATTGCTACCATGCGAGCAGCTTGTTCACTGGCTAAATTCTCTACAAGACCATTATAAACTTGTGATTCAATATAACGAAATAAAACAATATCTAATATTGTTTTAGAATCTGGTTCATATAAATAATCTCCAGTTTTTTTTTTGTTTTTGTGATTATTATCATTAATCAAAGGTAATAATTGGATAATGCTTGGTAATTGAGTGATAGCATTAATAAATTTGTTAGTAACAAGATATAATTTGTCAATATTTTCTTTTTGATAAGCGTTTAATAAAATTTTTGTAGGTTGCATGATATCCTGTAATAAAGATTGCCATTCCATGTGACTTTTTTTAGAAATAATTTTACAATTAATGTTATTAAAAAAAGAAATTGCTTCAGAACCAATTAATGCTAATTTAATGTTGATACCTTTTTCTGAATAAATTTTTATGTTGGTTAATAATTTTTTAAATAAATTAGTATTTAAACTACCACACAAACCATGATCAGTTGAAATGACTAAATATCCTACACTTTTGATATCACGTTTTTTAAAATATGAATGTTTATATTCTAAATTAGCTAATAATAGATGAGAAATTAAATGTTGCATAGTTTTCGCATAAGGACGATTTGCTAATAAATGTTCATGTATTTTTCGCATTTTTGAAATTGCAACTGTTTCCATTGCTTTAGTAATCTTTTGTGTATTTTTAATGCTGTTTATTTTATTACGTATTTCTTTGGCGACCGCCATTTTTATTTCTCCTATATTAGCGATCGAAATAAAATTTAAGTATAATTTAAAAAAAAACACTTTCTTTAAAAGAATGAAGTACGTGATTTAGTTCTGTTTCTATTTCTTTGTTATATGTACCTGTTTGATTAATTTTTCTTAATAACATAAAAAATTCACGATTCGCATAATTTAATAATGATGTTTCAAACTTATTTATTTCTGTTACTTCGATATCTTTAAGATAACCCTGTTCGGCAGAAAATAAAGACAAAGCTTGTTCTGCAATGGACATTGGTTTGTGTTGTTTTTGTTTTAATAATTCAGTAACTTTTTGCCCATGCATTAATTGTTGACGTGTTTCTTCATCTAAATCAGATAAAAATTGTGAAAATGCAGATAATTCATGATATTGTGCTAATGCAGTACGAATACCAGCAGATAATTTTTTTATAATATCACTTTGTGCTGCACTTCCTACACGTGATACTGATATTGCAGGATTAATTGCAGGACGAATACCAGAATTAAATAATTTAGATTCCAAAAAGATTTGTCCATCTGTAATTGAAATAACGTTAGTTGGTACAAAAGAAGAAACATCACCTTCTTGAGTTTCAATAATAGGTAATGCTGTTAATGAACCAGTTTTGTTTTTTATTTTGCCTTTAGTATATTTCTCAACATATTGAGCATTAACACGTGCAGCTCTTTCTAATAAACGAGCATGAATATAAAAAATATCACCGGGATAAGCTTCACGTCCAGGAGGTCGTCTTAATAATAGAGAAATTTGTCGATAAGCAATAGCTTGTTTAGAAAGATCATCGTAAACAATTAAAGCATCTTCGCCATGGTTTCTAAAATATTCGCCCATGACACAACCAACATAAGGTACAAGATATTGTAATATAGGGGCTTCAGAAGCTGTTGCAACAACAATTATTGTATTATTAAGTGCATTATGTTCTTCTAATTTGCGCACAATATTACCGATTGTTGAAATTTTTTGACCAATAGCTACATAAATGCATTTTATTTTTGAATGATTTTGATTGATGATAGTATCGAGAGCTAATGTAGTTTTTCCAGTTTGTCTGTCACCAATGATTAATTCACGTTGACCACGTCCAATAGGAATCATTGAATCAATTGATTTATATCCTGTTTGTAGAGGTTGATCAACAGATTGACGATCAATAACTCCGGGAGCCATAACTTCGACCGGTGAAAACCCATTATGTTTAAGAATACCTTTCCCATCAATCGGTTCACCTAATGTATTAAGTATACGTCCGAGTAATCCTCTGCCTACAGGTGCCTCAAAAATACGACCGGTACATTTTACTTTCATACCTTCAGTTAAATGAATGTATGATCCCATAACGACTGCAGAAACCAGATCACGCTCCAAGTTAAATGCAATAGCGTATTGATTACCAGGTATTGATATCATTTCACTTAGCATTACTTCAGATAAACCATAAATACGAATTATACCGTCACCGACAGTAACAATTATACCTTCATTATGAGATGTATTTAGTACATCAAATTGAAGAATACGTTCTTTTATTAATTCACTGATTTCAGCAGAATTTAATTTCATATTCTACAATTCTCCTTAAAATTGTAATGTATTACTTAATCGCTTAATGCGATTAAGTACACTACCATCAATAACTAAATCTCCAATATTTATTATTATGCCTGCAATTAAAGATTTATCTAAATTATAATTTAAATTAACTTTACATAAAAATTTGTTTTTTATTGTTTTTGAAATTTTTAATTTTTGTTTTTCATTTAATTTACGAGCAGAAGTAATTTTAACATTAATCTTTCCTTCTAAAAAATTACGCAATAAAACAAATTGTTTGAAAA
This sequence comes from Arsenophonus sp., assembly GCA_031446145.1. Lineage (GTDB taxonomy): Bacteria > Pseudomonadota > Gammaproteobacteria > Enterobacterales > Enterobacteriaceae > Arsenophonus. The sequence continues at coordinate 385,267 of CP132903.1, forward strand.
CTTCAGGTAATACACCTAATCGCTTATTTTCAGCCATAATATAAATTAAATTTTTTATATATTTATTGAATTTATTATCACAAACAGAAATTATTATTATTGCTATTTTTTTAGGTGCCATTGCAGAATAAATAAGTTGATTAATTTTTTTGTTATTTATTATACTTACAAGAAATCTTAACATATTTTGGCATTCATCAAGCAATTCTTTTTGTTCTGCAAGCTCAAAAATTGCTTTAGCGTATGGTCTAGCAATTGTCATCATTTCAATGGTATCCTACTATTTTTTTTTGTTAATTTCATGCAGAAAGTTATCAATAATTTGATTACCAGTTATTATATCAATAGAATTTTCAATTATTTTTTCGGCTCCTAAAATAGCTAATTTCGCAATTTCTTGATGTAATTCTTCACGAACATGTTTTTGGTGAATATCAATTTCTATATTTGCTTGAGCAATTATTTTTTTTTGTTCTATTTTAGCTTCTAATTTAGCTTTTTCAATAATTTGAATTCGTTCTTTATCAGCTTCATTGATAATTTTTTGAGCTTTGTTTTTTGCTATTTGTATTTGTTTTTTTGCATCCATTTTTATTAATTCTGATGCATTTTTTGCTTTTTCTGCAATAATTAAATTTTCTGTAATTTCTTTTTGACGTTTTTCAATTACGTTTATAATAGGTTTCCATACATATTTCATGCAGAAAAATACAAATAAAAAAAATGCAATAGCTTGACCTAAAATCGTTGCATTAAAATTCATAATAAAAATTTTCTTTTAAATTTTGTTTTTAAAATTTTATCTTAACTAATTTTTATATTAAGAAATAACAAATATCATATACAAACCTAAGCCAACAGTAATCATAGGGATTGCATCTACTAATCCCATAACGATAAAAAACTGAGTTCGTAATAATGGAATTAAATCTGGTTGACGTGCAGCACCTTCTAAAAATTTTCCACCTAATATTCCAATACCAATTGCAGCACCAATTGCAGCTAATCCCATCATAATACCGGCTGCTATGTATAATAGATCTGTATTTAAATTGTCCATCATATGTTTTCCTTTTTACATTAAAAAACTAATAAATTATTGATTTTTTTCTGATGCCATTGATAAATAAATAATTGTTAAAATCATAAAAATAAAGGATTGTAAGGTAACAACAAGTATATGAAAAATAGCCCAAGGTACATTCAGTATCCACTGTGACCACCATGGTAATAAAGTAGCAATCAGAATAAAAATCAATTCACCTGCATACATATTACCAAATAATCTTAAACTTAGTGATATTGGTTTAGATAAAAAACTAATTCCTTCTAAAATTAAATTAAGAGGAATAAAAACAGGATGATTAAATGGTTGTAAAAATAATTCTTTTATAAAATTTTTTAGTCCTTTGATTTTTATGCTATAATAAATAATTAAAATAAATACATTAATGGCCATAGATATAGTTATATTTAAATCTGTAGTTGGCACAAAACGTAATGAAGGTAAAATTAAGTATTCCTTAGCAATATAAGGTAAGAAATCAATAGGTAATAAGTCCATTATATTCATCATAAAAATCCAAATAAAAACTGTTAAAGCTAATGGTGCAATAATTTTACTTTTACCATGATAAATATCACAAACGGAGTGGTTAACAAAATTAATAATCATTTCTATTGCAGTTTGTAATTTATTTGGTACAGCACTGGTTGCATTAACAGCAACGACTCTAAATACAGTCAAAAAAACAATTCCAAGAAAAATTGAAAAAAAAAGTGAATCAATATTTAATATCCAAAATGACAGTTCATTTTTGTTTAATGGATCAATTAATTTCAAATTATGTAAATCTAACTGAAGATTTTCTAAATGATGTTCTATATAATTTTTTTTTATCGCTATTTCGTTTGAAACAGACACAGTGCTTTACCTTTTTTTTGTTCCTTTATTTATAGAAATTATTATTATTGATTTTTTAAAATGCAGTTTTAAACTATTAATTTTTGATATTACCATTAAAAAGATTATTTTATCAAAAATTGCTTAAGCTTAAAATGATAATTCATTTTAAAAAATTCTTTATTATTTAATAACTTTTTTGATGTAAAAAAAGTTATTAGATATAATTTTTTATTATAAAATAATATTGTATACATATCAAAAATATTTTTTTAATTAAATCATTTATTAAAATATTGATTATTTAAAATTTTTAATGCATTGAATTATATTTAATACAATTCCATATTCGGTACGAATGATATTTAAATATGAAATTTAATTCAATAAATTTCTTCATTTTTATAATATTTTTTATGTTTTATTACTTTTTGAAAATATCTATATTACTAACCTATAGTTATAAACAAAAAATAAAGATTTTTCAAAAATTAATTTTTCTATTGTAGAATTTTGAACAGCAAAATTTTTTATTTTATTTTATTAGACAATATTTTTGAATATTTGAAACTTTGGATTTATGATTTTATCGATTTTTTGCAAACTATTTTTTTAAAAATTTGAAAATAAATTGGAAATTACTAATTATTATAATATATTTTTTTTATTTTACAAACAAAAAATAATTTTCTATTTTGAAAATTATTTTTTTATGGTTTTGAGTTAAAAATTTTAATAAATTTTTTTGTATTATGCATCATATTTTTAATTAAGAAGGATCGTATTATTGAGTAATTGCAGTAAATTAAGATTACTTTTTTAAAAGATTTAACACATGAATTTTTTTTTGTTATTTAATTTTTAATTATTTTCTGATATAAAGATATATCGTTAATATTTATTCAAAAGATATCATTTTTTTAAAATTAAGCATTTATGTAATAAATGTTGTTTTTTTAACCATATTAATAATATTGATATTGCTGCAGGAGTAATGCCTGATATACGTGATGCTTGACCAATAGAGATTGGTTTATGAGCATTGAGTTTTTCTATTGCTTCATTAGAAAGACCTTTAATATTTTTATAATCTATATTAATTGGCAAAGTTATATATTCATTACGCACATGTTTTTTTATTTCTTCTTCTTGACGAAGAAGATAGCCTTCGTATTTTATTTGAATTTCAATTTGATTTGTAATTTGAGTATCATGAACAACTAAAGGTGAAAAATATTTTAATGAAGTAAGCAATGTGTAATTTATTTCAGGACGACGTAATAATTCTTCTCCATTGGTTTTTTTTGAAAGTGGTACACTTAAAATTTTATTAATATCATCACTATAATTACAATGAGGATGTATCCAAGTATTACGTAATCTTTGGCGTTCCTGTTCAATTAATTCAATTTTTTTACAGAATATTCTCCAACGAGTATCATCAATCAATCCAAGTTTATGACCCTTTTCAGTTAAACGAAGATCGGCATTATCTTCACGTAACATAATTCGATATTCTGCTCTTGAAGTAAACATACGATAAGGTTCCGTAGTGCCCAATGTACAAAGATCATCGACTAAAACACCTATATAAGCTTGATCACGACGTGGGTACCATCCTGTTTTTTCACGAGAATAAAGAGCTGAATTAATTCCAGCTAATAACCCTTGTGCTGCAGCTTCTTCATAACCTGTAGTACCATTAATTTGACCAGCTAAAAAAAGCCCTTTTATGAATTTGTTTTCCAAAGTAGGTTTTAAATCACGTGGATCAAAAAAATCATATTCAATAGAATATCCAGGTCTAGTGATATCTGCATTTTCCAAACCTTTAATAGAATGAATCATTTCTATTTGTACATCAAAAGGTAAACTTGTAGAAATTCCATTAGGATAAATTTCATTACTATTTAGTCCTTCTGGTTCTAAGAATATTTGATGTGCAGATCTATGAGAAAATCGAACTATTTTATCTTCAATGGAGGGACAATAACGTGGTCCTGTGCTTTGAATTATACCTGCATATATAGGACTATATTTTAAATTTTTATTAATTATTTGATGAGTTTTTTCATTAGTATAAGTGATATAACAAGGCAATTGTTTTGGATGGTGATCTGATGTTCCCAAAAAAGAAAAAACTGGCATTGGATTATCACTAAATTGTGGCATTAATTCTGAAAAATCAATACTTCTTCCATCGAGTCTAGGAGGAGTCCCTGTTTTTAATCTGTTTATTCTTAATGGTAATTCTTTTAATTTATCTGATAAATGAGTAGAAGAAGGATCACTTGCTCTACCACCATCAAAACTTTGTAAACCTATGTGTATTTTTCCATTAAGAAATGTTCCAACAGTTAACAATACAGATTTTGCATAAAATTTTAATCCAATTTGTGTTATTACTCCAATAATCTGATCATTTTTTACTATAAGGTCTATAATATTTTGTTGAAATAACATTAAATTTTTTTGTTTTTCTAATGTTACTCGAATATTTTGCTTATAAAGCATTCTATCAGTTTGTGCTCTTGTTGCACGTACTGCAGGTCCTTTTCTTGCATTAAGTGTTTTAAATTGTATTCCTGATTTATCAGTTGCGATAGCCATTAATCCACCTAGTGCATCAATTTCTTTTACTAGATGACCTTTTCCGATGCCACCAATAGATGGATTGCATGACATTTGGCCTAATGTTTCAATATTATGAGTTATTAACAAAGTTTTGCATCCCATTCGAGAAGCAGCTAAAGCTGCTTCTGTCCCCGCATGGCCTCCACCAACAATGATAACTTCAAATTTTTTTGGATAAAACATTATAAATTTTTACACCTTATATTTGATCTCATAAAAAACAATTAATCTTATAAAGATTCTTTTAAAAAAACAAGTTAAAAATTTTCTAAAGTATGAAAATATGAAAAATAAATAATTATAAAAAATATTTTTTATTATTCTATTTATTATAATAGAGATTATCTGTTGATAAACAAAAATATCTTAATAAGATTATGATCTTTGTTAAGATATTTAATTGTGAATGACAAGTGATCGCGCATAGGATAAGTTTGTATTAATATCATAAGTTATACACAATATGGAATTATTTTTTTGTTTATTTATTTATAAACACAAGTTATTCTCATACTTATCAACAAAGTTATTAATTTATGATAATTTGTAAATTAGTAATGTCATTGTTCCATTTTTCAATCCATTGTTTTATTAAATTTTTCATAAGATCAGATTCTAAGATATTAATCTCTAAAGTTTTTCCTATTCTTGTGGCATTGTATTTTTTTAGTAAAAAATCTAGTTTATGAATTGCACCACAAAAAGTATCATATTCTCTGCTCCCTATTCCTATTGCGCCATAAAAAATTTTGTTAAGATTAGGTTTTTTTTTGTCAATTTCTTTTGCTAAAGGTTGTATGTTTTCAGGTAGTTCACCAACTCCATGAGTAGAGCATACAATTAACCATATACCACCTTGCATTGATAGATCTTTTAGATTTGGTCCGTGTTTTATGTTGGTTTCAAAGTTATATTTTTCTAATATTTCAGCTGTATAGTCAGCTATATATTCGGCGGTACCCGTCGTACTACCGGTTATTAATGTTATTTTTTTCATTATGAACCTCGATATTTTTTAATATTATTTTTGTAAAAATAAAAAATTGTATTTTTTAAATGAGTTTGCATTTAGTAAAAAAATATTATTATATCAGTATATTTTTCATGTTTTATTATTAATTTTTGTGAATATAATTTTATTAATTAATATTTTTGATACATTTGTTTATGCACAGATGATATTGATTATGATTTTGATTATGATGAATTAGAATTTTATTTTGATACTCTCTGCATTCAAAAAATATATTAAATATAATTTGCTTTTTTAAAAGTTTTTATAGATATTTTTGTTATTTTTTAGAAATTAAAATTAGTTTTTATTTTTATATTTATGTTTATTTTTATATTTATGTTTACTTAATAATATATGTTTGTTTAATAATATTTTATTTTAAATAAACTTGTTTTTTGTTATTTTTGTTTTTTGAAAACAGATCATATTTTTTTATTGGAGCTAAAAAGTTATTTATTTTTTAAAAATTATAACATAATACATTCTTATTTTAAGATTAAAAAGTTTTTAATATAGCAATAATAAACAAATATCATTTATGAGGTAAAAGAATGGAAAAATTATTCATAGAAAGACAAAAACAAATTAATTTCGTTAAATCTTATTTTTCAAATTTGTTAGAAAAAAAGTTATCTTTAATTGAAATACAGTCTCCTATTTTAAGCCGGCTTGGTGATGGTATTCAAGATAATTTATCAGGATATGAGCAAGCAGTAGAAGTTAAAATAAAATCTATCCCCAATGTTGTATTTGAAATTGTACATTCATTAGCTAAGTGGAAACGAAAAACTTTAGCTCGTTTTAATTTCCAACCAGGAGAAGGTATATATACGCATATGAAAGCATTGCGTCCTGATGAAGATTGTTTAACGCCCATGCATTCTGTATTTGTTGATCAATGGGATTGGGAAAAAGTAATTTTAAAAAAAGATCGCTCTTTAGATTATTTAAAAAAAACAGTTATTGAAATTTATCAAATAATAAAAAAAACAGAGGAAGTCGTTAGTTTTAAATTTAATTTAATTCCATTTTTGCCTGATCGGATTTTTTTTATTCATAGTGAGGAATTACTACAACGTTATCCTAATCTTAATTCTAATGAAAGAGAATATGCCATAGTTAAAAAACTAGGTGCAGTGTTTATTATTGGTATTGGTGGAAAATTATCCCATGGTTTTGTTCATGATATACGTGCTCCTGATTATGATGATTGGACGACACAGAATAGTGAAGGATTTATTGGTTTAAATGGCGATATTATTGTATGGAATCCCGTATTGCAAAATGCATTTGAAATTTCTTCAATGGGTATACGTGTTGATGAAGAGTCACTTAAAAATCAATTAGAAATAACAGGATATCATAACAGAATGTTTTTTGAATGGCATCAAGCTTTGTTAAAAGGTCATATGCCGCAAACAATAGGGGGGGGTATTGGACAATCACGTTTAATTATGTTATTACTTCAAAAAAAACACATTGGTCAAGTACAATGTAGTGTATGGTCTATTAAACATCAAATGGAAGTTATTGATATGTTATAAATTTTTATTTGCAAAATTTTTTCTCGTTATTATTTTGAATTTAAATTATTTTTTAAAAATCGAATTTGCGTTTTTTTTCCATAAGAATTATAAGATAAAATTATACTGTATTTTGAATTTTGTTATTTGATTACTTAC
>CP132903.1:397500-533016 GCA_031446145.1 Arsenophonus sp.
AAAAAGCAAAGCTCTTGATCGAAGCCCCAGTAAACGGCGGCCGTAACTATAACGGTCCTAAGGTAGCGAAATTCCTTGTCGGGTAAGTTCCGACCTGCACGAATGGCGTAATGATGGCCAGACTGTCTCCACCCGAGACTCAGTGAAATTGAATTCGCTGTGAAGATGCAGCGTACCCGCGGCAAGACGGAAAGACCCCGTGAACCTTTACTATAGCTTGACACTGAATATTGAATTTTAATGTGTAGGATAGGTGGGAGGCTATGAAGTATAAGCGTCAGCTTATATGGAGCTAACAGTGAAATACCACCCTTTAAAATTTGATGTTCTAACTTCAGTCCGTAATCCGGATTAAGAACAGTGTCTGGTGGGTAGTTTGACTGGGGCGGTCTCCTCCTAAAGTGTAACGGAGGAGCACAAAGGTTGGCTAATCACGGTCGGACATCGTGAGGTTAGTGTAAAGGCATAAGCCAGCTTAACTGCGAGCGTGACAACGCGAGCAGATACGAAAGTAGGTCTTAGTGATCCGGTGGTTCTGAATGGAAAGGCCATCGCTCAACGAATAAAAGGTACTCCGGGGATAACAGGCTGATACCGCCCAAGAGTTCATATCGACGGCGGCGTTTGGCACCTCGATGTCGGCTCATCACATCCTGGGGCTGCAGTAGGTCCCAAGGGTATGGCTGTTCGCCATTTAAAGTGGTACGCGAGCTGGGTTTAGAACGTCGTGAGACAGTTCGGTCCCTATCTGCCGTGGGCGAAGGAAGATTGAGAGGGGCTGCTCCTAGTACGAGAGGACCGGAGTGGACGCACCACTGGTGTTCAGGTTGTCATGCCAATGGCATTGCCTGGTAGCTAAGTGCGGGAAAGATAACCGCTGAAAGCATCTAAGCGGGAAACTTGCCTCAAGATAAGTCTTCCCTGACAAATAATTGTCCTATAAGGGGTGTTCGAGATCAGGACGTAGATAGGCTGGGTGTGTAAGCGTAGTGATACGTTAAGCTAACCAGTACTAATGACCCGAGAGGCTTAACTTCATAACACCAAAGGTGTTTTTAAAAATTAGCTTGTTTTATTTTAATAAATAGTTAAAGAATATTTATAATAAATAATATAAAAAATTTGTCTGGCAGTTTTAGCGCGGTGGTCCCACCTGATCCCATTCCGAACTCAGAAGTGAAATGTCGTAGTGCCGATGGTAGTGTGGGGTTTCCCCATGTGAGAGTAGGGAACTGTCAGACTTTTTATTCAAAAAGCCACTCATTTAAAATGAGTGGCTTTTTGAATATTTTTTTATGTTATTTTATAAAATCATCTATTTTTATAAAGTACTTTTTTGTTGATCTTTAAAAAATATATACGAATAAAAATAGATAATAGAGTGTATATATGTGCAATAAAAATTATGATAACTATAAAATTTGCAATACCTTTAATCTTGATGTAAATGCTAAAGCAATATATTCAGCTTTTTCAATAGAAGAATTATTATTGTTATGGAAAAATGCAAAATTAAAAGGATGGCCTGTTTTATTATTAGGAGAAGGCAGTAATGTTCTCTTTTTAAATAATTTTAAAGGCACAGTAATTTTAAATAAAATTACTGCATTAAATATCACTGAATCATCTAAAAATTGGTTTATACATGTAGGAGCAGGAAATAATTGGCATGAATTAATTAAAGAACTTATGAAACGTGGTATTTATGGATTAGAAAATATGGCATTAATTCCCGGATCTGTAGGTGCTGCACCCATACAAAATATTGGGGCTTATGGTATTGAATTTAAAGATGTTTGTCATTATGTAAATGTAATTGATTTGAATAATAAAAAAAAATATTGTTTAAACGTTAATGAATGTCAATTCAGTTATAGAAATAGTATTTTAAAATATAAATATTATAAAAATTTTGCAGTGATTTCGGTAGGATTAAAACTTAAAAAAATATGGAAACCCATATTAACATATGGCGAATTAATTTCATTAAGAATAAAAAACATTACACCAGAAAATATGTTTAATATAATTTGTAATATTAGAAAACATAAATTACCTGACCCTTTTTTTGTTGGAAATGCAGGTAGTTTTTTTAAAAATCCAGTTGTTTCCCAAATAATTGCAAATAGAATTAAGATTCTTTATCCTCAATGTCCTACATACCATCAATTAGATGGAAAAGTAAAACTTTCTGCCGGGTGGCTTATTGACCAGTGTAATCTTAAAGGTTATCAATATGGTGGTGCAGCAGTAGATATGAATCAAGCGGTGGTTTTAATTAATAAAAATAATGCTATTGGTACAGATATTATAAAATTAGCTAGTTATATATATAAAAAAGTTATAAAAAAATTTAACATTATCTTAGAACCTGAAGTTGATTTTATAGATGAATACGGCAAAATAAATCCTATGGATGTTCTTTAATGAAAGATTTAGATATTTCTTTGAAACTTATCAAAATACTTGCTGACGGCAGTATTTATTTAGGTGATCACTTAATTCAATTATTTGGTCTTACATGTGTTGATTTTAATAAGCATATTAATAGATTACGTAAATTAGGTGTTGAAGTAAATATTATAAATAATAATCTTTATCAAATTGCTAAAACAATAGATTTATTAGACTATAATAAAATTTATAGCTTAGTTAAAAAAGGTAAAATATTTGTCAAATCTGTTCTTAATTCTACCAATCAATATTTGTTAGATTATGTTGATCAATTAAAATCTGGTGATGCTTGTGTGGCAGAATATCAAATAGCTGGTAGAGGACGTTATGGTAGAAATTGGATATCTCCTTTTGGATGTAATCTTTATTTGTCTTTATATTGGTATCTAGAAAATGCTCATACTTCTACAATAGGATTAAGTTTGGTAGTTGCCATTGTAATAGCAGAAACTCTTAATCAATTAATTAGCAGCAATATAAAGGTAAAATGGCCTAATGATCTTTATTTGCATGAAAAAAAACTTGCTGGAATTTTGATTGAAATGAGAAGCAAAATTGGATATATGGTAGATATTATAATTGGAATCGGGATAAATATTTCAATGAGTCACACTCATGCAAAAAAAATTAATCAAAATTGGATCAATCTTGAAAAACCAGGAATAAAAATAGAAAAAAATATAATTGCTGGTAAACTTATCGTAGTTTTGCGTAATGAATTAGTGATTTTTGAAAAATATGGTTTTGCCCCCTTTGTTAAACGTTGGTTGGCTTTGGATAATTTTTTAGATAAAAAAGTAAAATTAAAAATTGGTGATCGCAATGAGATTGGTATTGTAAAAGGAGTTAATAAGAATGGAGCTATTTTATTAAAGCAAAATGGTAAAGTATTTTCTTATTTTGGTGACATAATTTCTTTGCGTTCAGAGAATATATGTTCTTAAAAAATAATTAAGCATGCAAAATTATTGTTTTAGTTCTATTTTTGTAATGGAGTGGTTATTACTTTTAGTAATAATTAATTTTGCTCTATCTTTTGTTGGTATGATATTTTTTTCTAAATTAATTTTATTGATTTCTTCCCATATAGCTTGAGCTATTTTTATTAGATCTTTTTTGTTTAATTTTGAATAATGGTAAAAATAAGATTTTGAATTAGAAAATGCTTTTTGACAAAATTTTAAAAATCTTTGTATATACCAATTTCTTAATAAATTTTCTGGAGCATCAAGATAAATTAAAAAATCAATAAAATCTGAAACTAAAAGATGATGTGATGTATGTTTGCAATCTATATCATTCTGTAAAATATTTAAACCTTCTAGGATAAGAACATCCGGTTGATGAATTATTTTTTTTTTATTTGGAATAATATCATAAACAAAATGTGAATATATTGGAGCCGTGACTTTTTCAATGCCTGATTTTATTGCAGATATAAATTTCAGAAAATTTTGCATATCATAAGATTGAGGGAATCCTTTCTGATGCATTATTCCTCGATCTTTTAAAGTTTTATTGGGATATAAAAAACTATCTGTTGTTATAAGTTCGACTTTATAATGCTCTGGTCCACTGCTTAATAATCTTTGTAGTAAATGAGCAGTTGTACTTTTTCCAACTGCAACACTTCCTACTATACCGATAATATAAGGTATTTTATTTATGTCAGTATCTGATGATTGTTTTGAGAATTTTTTTTTATCTGAATTTAAATTTATATAAAAATTAAGTAGTTTTGCAATAGAAATATATACTTTATTGATTTCTTTCATTTGAATTCTATAATTTATTCCTTGAAGTTTAAGTACTGCATTTTTTCTTGATAGTTGAATTTGGAGAGTTTTATAAAATATCATTTAATTTTTAGGATTAAATTCCAGATAAGTTCTTATTAAATAATTTTCTTTTTTTTTGTATAAGTCAATATATTTTGTTATTGAAGAGTGTTTATTTTTTATAAAAAACATTTTTTTTAGAATTTTTGAATTTTCAGTTTGTTTATGTTTTTTATTAAAATAAAATTCATTTTGATATTAATTGCAAGTTTTTGAATATTTTTTTGGTTTTTTAAAATATTTTTAAAATAACGAGAACTATTTTATTTGTTACATTAAAAATTAATAATTGTAAATAATTGTATCATTTATAAAAAAATCACAATAAAAATAAAACATACCATAAAAATTATTTTAATTTTTATATTGAAAATTGTTTTTTTTTGAAATAAAATAATTTATAATATTGTTCAATTATTTATTATATAAAAAACATACATTAATATTTTTTAATGTGTTTTTGTTTTTAGCTACATATGTGTTTTATGTAAAAATAGATTTCAAAAAAAATGGTGGGATTCCCGAGTGGTTAAAGGGAGCAGACTGTAAATCTGCCGTCATAGACTTCGAAGGTTCGAATCCTTCTCCCACCATCATCAATTTGATTTGATCGCAAAGTTTTATTTTTAAAATCATCTAAATCACAATAAATAACAATACTATAAATAAATTTTTTAATTAATTATATAAAATTAAGGATCTTATAGAATAAAAGAAAAAATTATTTTTTTGCGGGCATCGTATAATGGTTATTACTTCAGCCTTCCAAGCTGATAATGCGGGTTCGATTCCCGCTGCCCGCTCCAAAACAAATTAAAAAAATATACTTGCTGATATAGCTCAGTAAGGGTAGAGCACATCCTTGGTAAGGATGAGGTCGGTGGTTCGAATCTACCTATCAGCACCAGTTTTTTTAGTATTTTTTAACGAAAAAAACTATATCTTCATCTTTTTTTGTATCCACAGAATATTTTATATGTTTTATGTTTTAGATGATTTTTTTAGATTATTTTATAAAATTTTAATAATTCATAAAAAATGAAATAATAATATTAATTATAGATTTATTTTTTAAATAAATAATATTTTATGCAAGTTCCATCAAAATTTTTATAATTTTGATAAAAAGATCAAACTTTAAAAAAAGGGTTTTTCATAAATATTGATATTACATATTTTATTTTTGTATATTTATAATTATAAAAATATTTTTTATATAAAAATATAGTTCTCATAGAAATTTTTAAAATTTGAATTCATATAAATAAAAGTTGATACAGAAAAAATAATACAATCATAAATGCAAAAAAAAATATTTTGAAATGAAAATTATTAAATATATTTTTTACTTAAAATAATATGTCATTAATTAATAGAAGTGTTATAATATAATAGAAATATTATTATAATAAATAAATCAAATATATTAATAATAGATGTTATTAAATTTAATATGATTTAATTACTCACAAAAGAACATATCTTATTCGATTAATAAATATTTATTCAAATTAACGTATTATATTAAATATTGTTTATGAATTTTTTTGAAATTCTTTTAGTATAGATATATTATTCAATAATATATATACAATGTTTGATTTTTGATATTATAATAAATCTATTGATTATTTTTTAGTTTTGATAAATATTTTTGCCTGTAATAAATAATATTTTTTATGAATCATATAACTATAAAAAATTTTTAATATAAAGCTATAAGAAATATGTCGATATTTTTATACATAATAATATAAATTTTATGATTTTAATTTTTATAAAATTTACTTTTATACAATTTCATAACATTAATTAAAAAATTATATATGAATTTGTTTGTAAATAATAAAATTTAATTTAAAATCTATAACTTGATCTTATTTTATAATTGCGTATAATAATTTTGCTTTTTGTTTTCAAAAGCATTTTTATAAAAAAATTTGTATAAATTGTCTACAGTATTTAAAGCTGCATTTTTATAACCTCAATTTTCTTGAAAGAGGTTATGATAGTAATAATTCTACTTTCCCCCTATAAACTAAAATAGTTAATAGGAATAATTTTATATTTTTAAATAGTTGGAGTTCTGGTCTTATGCAGAACCAAAGAATCCGTATTAGGTTAAAAGCTTTTGATCATCGTTTAATTGATCAATCCACTGTTGAAATTGTTGAAACTGCTAAAAGAACTGGTGCTCAAGTGCGTGGTCCAATCCCATTGCCTACACGTAAAGAACGTTTTACAGTTCTTATTTCACCTCATGTAAATAAAGATGCACGTGATCAGTATGAAATTCGTACCCATAAGCGTTTAGTGGATATAGTAGAACCAACTGAAAAAACTGTTGATGCTTTGATGCGTTTAGATTTGGCAGCAGGAGTAGATGTGCAAATTAGCTTAGGTTAAATTAGCTTAAGTTAAAAAGAGTTGTACATAAAAAAGGTAATTAAGAGGTTAAAACAAATGATTGGGTTAATCGGAAAAAAAATAGGAATGACACGTATTTTTAATGAAAATGGTGTTTCTGTGCCTGTAACTGTTATTCAAATCGAAAATAATCGCGTAACTCAAATTAAGAGTTTAGATAAAGATGGTTATAATGCAATTCAGGTTACCACAGGTAGCAAAAAATCCAGTCGTTTAAAAAAATCTGAAATTGGGCATTTTATGAAAGCTGGCGTTGAAGCTGGTAGAATTTTACGTGAATTTCAAACAAATGCAAATAAAGATTTTTTTTTAGGTCAAGAAATAACTGTTGATTTTTTTTCTAAAATAAAAAAAGTAGATGTTGTTGGCACTTCAAAAGGAAAAGGTTTTTCTGGGACGGTAAAGCGTTGGAATTTCCATACTCAAGACGCTAGTCATGGTAACTCATTATCACATCGTGTTCCTGGTTCTATTGGCCAAAATCAAACTCCTGGTAAAGTATTTAAAGGAAAAAAAATGGCAGGTCAATTAGGTAATGAGCGCGTAACAATTCAAAGTTTATCTGTAATACAGGTTGATTCTGCACGCAATTTATTGCTAGTTAAAGGTGGTATACCTGGTGCTATTGGTAGTAATGTAATTATAAAAGAAGCAATTAAATCATAAATGTCTAGGAGATAGTAATGGAATTGGTAATAAAAGACAAAAAAAGCAAACTGCTTGTTTCCGAAACTATCTTCGGTCATAATTTCAATGAAGCACTGATTCATCAAGTTATTATTGCTTATTTAGCTGGTGCTCGTCAAGGTACAAAATCTCAGAAAAATCGGTCTGAGGTCTCAGGTTCTGGTAAAAAACCATGGCGTCAAAAAGGTACTGGTCGTGCGCGTGCTGGTTCAATAAGAAGTCCAATTTGGCGTTCTGGTGCGATGACTTTTGCTTCAAAACCACAGGATCATACTCAGAAAGTAAATAAAAAAATGTATCGAGCTGCTTTAAGAAGTATTTTTTCTGAATTATTGCGTCAAAACCGTTTAACGGTTGTGCAGGAATTTATAATAGCAGAACCAAAAACCAAGCTTTTGCTGCGAAAATTAAAAGATATGACTTTATATAAAGTGCTGATTATTACGAATAATTTTGATAAAAATTTATTTTTAGCAGCTAGGAATTTACATAAAGTTAATATTTGTGATGCAATAAAAATTGATCCTGTTAGTTTGATTTCTTTTGATGACGTCATTATAACTGTCGATGCAGTAAAAAAAACTGAAGAGATACTAGCATGAATCGTGAAGCATTGTTATTAAAAATATTATGTGCACCACATGTTTCTGAAAAAGCCTCTATTGCAATAAAAAGAAATAATACTATTGTTCTTAAAGTTGCTAGAGATGCTACAAAATCAAAAATTAAATGTGCAATAAATAAAATTTTTGAAGTTGAAGTAAAAAATGTAAATACCTTATTAGTTAAGGGAAAAATGAAATCTCATGGTCAAAAAAAAAGAAATCGTAGAAATTCTTGGAAAAAGGCCTACATTACTTTGAAGGAAGGGCAAAAAATTGACTTTATTGGCAGTACACAGTAAGTGGGAGGAATATAAAAAATTATGGTAGTTGTTAAATGCAAACCTACATCTCCTGGTCGTCGCCATGTAGTTAAAATTATTAACCCCGAATTATATAAAGGTGAACCTTATTCTCCATTATTAAAAAAAAATAAAAAAACTGGTGGACGTAATAACAATGGACGTATTACTACACGTCATATTGGTGGTGGTCATAAACAACATTATCGTTTGATAGATTTTCAACGTAAAAAGGATGGAATTGCAAGTATTGTTGAACGCATAGAATACGATCCAAATCGTTCTGCAAATATTGCATTACTTTTATATAAAGACGGAGAGCGTCGTTATATTTTGGCACCAAAAAATTTAAAAATTGGTGATGTTATCCAATCAGGTACAAATGCAGCAATAAAAATAGGTAATAGTTTACCTATGCGTAATATTCCCATAGGTTCCATTGTTCATAATGTTGAACTAAAACCAGGTAAAGGTGGACAGTTAGCGCGTTCAGCTGGTGCTTACTTGCAAATTATTGCAAGAGAAAATAGCTATGTAACTGTTCGTTTACGTTCTGGAGAAATGAGAAAAATATTTTCTAATTGTCGGGCTACATTAGGTGAAGTTGGTAATGTAGAACATATGTTGCGTATTTTTGGTAAGGCGGGTGCTAATCGTTGGCGTGGTATTAGACCTAAAGTTCGTGGTACAGCAATGAATCCAGTGGATCATCCTCATGGCGGTGGTGAAGGTCGTAATTTTGGTAAACATCCTGTAACCCCATGGGGGATACAAACAAAAGGAAAAAAAACTAGAAGGAATAAGCGTACTGATAAATATATAATACATCATCGTTCTAAAAAATAATTAGAGGATAGAAAATTATGCCACGTTCTCTTAAGAAGGGCCCCTTTATTGATGTACATTTATTAAAAAAGGTAGAAAAAGCATTAAAAAGCGGCGATAAAAAACCAATGAAAACTTGGTCACGTCGGTCAACAATTTTTCCAAATATGATAGGATTAACTATAGCTGTTCATAATGGTCGTCAACATATTCCAGTATATGTTACTGATGATATGGTTGGTCATAAATTAGGTGAATTTTCACCTACACGTACTTATCGTGGTCATGCAGCTGATAAAAAAGTCAAAAAACGCTAAAGGTTTAAGATAATGGAAACTATTGCTATGCACCGGTATGCACGTTCTTCTGCTCAGAAGATTCGTTTAGTAGCAGATTTAATTCGTGGCAAAAAGGTATTTAAAGCTATTGAAATTTTAAATTATACTAATAAAAAAGCTGCTAGTTTAGTCAAAAAAGTTCTCGAGTCTGCTATTGCCAATGCTGAGCACAACAACAGTGCTGATATTGATAATTTAAAGGTAAAAAAAATTTTTGTGAATGAAGGTTCTACAATGAAACGTATTATGCCTCGTGCTAAAGGGAGAGCTGATCGTATTTTAAAACGTACAAGCCATATTACTGTAGTGGTGTCTGATAACTAAGACACTTTTTGGAGAGAAATTAGCAATGGGTCAGAAAGTACATCCTAATGGACTGCGGTTAGGTATTATCAAACATTGGAATTCTACTTGGTATGCGAATACAAAAGAATTTGCCGATAACTTATATAGTGATTTTGAAGTACGTAAATATTTAAACAAAGAATTAGCAAAAGCGTCTATTTCACGTATCGAAATAGAACGTCCTGCAAAGAGTATTCGTGTAACTATTCATACTGCTCGTCCTGGTATTGTTATAGGCAAAAAAGGTGAAGATGTTGAAAAATTACGTAAAAAAGTATCCTATATTACTGGGGTCCCAGCACAAATTAACATTTCTGAAGTACGTCGACCTGAATTAGATGCGAAATTAGTTGCTTACAGTATTGCTTTGCAACTTGAACGGCGTGTTATGTTTCGTCGCGCTATGAAACGTGCAGTACAAAATGCTATTCGTTTGGGTGCGAAAGGTATAAAAGTAGAAGTTAGTGGTCGCTTAGGTGGTGCTGAAATTGCACGAACTGAATGGTATCGTGAAGGTCGTGTACCATTACATACCTTGCGTGCTGAGATTGATTATAATACTGCTGAAGCAAAAACTACTTATGGTGTGCTTGGAGTGAAAGTTTGGATTTTTAAGGGTGAAATTTTAGGTGGTATGACTATTTTAAAACAAGAAAAAAATTTACCATTTAAACTAAAAAATAGTAACATAAAATCTACACGTAAGGAGAATCGCTCGGATGCTACAACCAAAACGCACAAAATTCCGTAAGATGCAGAAAGGTCGTAATCGTGGTTTTGCTAAAGGTACAGATATTAGCTTTGGTTCTTTTGGCATGAAGGCAGTAAATCGTGGACGGATAACTGCACGTCAAATTGAATCAGCTCGTCGTGCTATGACACGTAGTGTTAAACGTGAAGGAAAAATTTGGATTCGTATATTTCCAGATAAACCTATCACTGAAAAACCATTGGAAGTTCGTATGGGCAAAGGTAAGGGTAATGTGGAATATTGGGTTGCTTTAGCTCAACCCGGGAAAATTCTTTATGAAATAGATGGTGTTTCGGAAGATTTAGCCCGTGAAGCATTTAAATTGGCTGCAGCAAAATTACCCATTAAAACTATTTTTGTAACTAAAACGGTAATGTAATGAAAGCAAAAGAATTACGAAAGAAAAGCATTAAAGATTTAAGAATTGAACTGCTTCATTCAATACGTGAAAAATTTAATTTGACCATGCAGTTAAAAAGTGGTCAATTAAAACAATTTCATTTATTAAAACAAATACGTCGTCATATTGCACGGATTAAAACTTTGTTAACTGAAAAAGTGAGTGTATAATGAGTGATAAAATTCGTATTTTACAAGGTATTGTTATAAGTAATAAAATGCAAAAATCTATTGTTGTTGCCATTAAACGTATGGTAAAACATCCATTATATGGTAAATTTATACGTCGTACTACTAAATTGCATGTACATGACGAAGATAATGAATGTAAAATTGGTGATTTAATAGAAATACGTGAAAGTCGTCCAATATCAAAAACAAAATCCTGGAAACTTATTCGTATTGTAGAAAAAAATGTTCTTTGAATAAGATTTTTTAAAAAATATTTTTTTATTTGTAATAAATATAAAATTACTAATAAATTTATAATTTAAGGAAAAAAACTATTTTTTGTATTTGTCTAAAAAATAACAGTATATCGCCAATAAATATGTAAGAGAGCAATATATGATCCAAGAACAAACTATACTAAATGTAGCCGATAATTCCGGAGCGCGTCGTGTGATGTGCATTAAAGTTTTAGGCGGTTCAAATCGTCGTTATGCAAATATTGGTGATATAATTAAAATTACTGTTAAAGAAGCTACTCCGCGTGCTAAAGTAAAAAAAAGTGATGTATTAAAAGCAGTAGTTGTTCGTACAAAAAAAGGTGTTCGTCGTCCCGATGGTTCTTTAATTCGTTTTGATAGTAATGCTTGTGTTTTATTAAACAATACAAATGAACAGGTGATAGGAACACGTATTTTTGGTTCAGTAACTCGCGAATTGCGAACTGAAAAATTTATGAAAATTATTTCTTTAGCACCAGAAGTGCTATAATTTTAATGGGAGTATTTTGAAATAATGGCAGCTAAAATTCGTTGTAATGATGAAGTTATTATTTTAGTTGGTAAAGATAAGGGTAAAAGAGGTAAAGTAAAAAAAATTTTATTCTCTAAAAAATCTTCTAATAAATTAATTGTTGAAGGTATTAATTTAGTTAAAAAACATCAAAAACCTGTCCCTTCTTTGAATCAACCAGGTGGAATTGTCGAAAAAGAAGCAAAAATTGATATTTCAAATGTTGCAATTTTTAATTCAATACTTGGAAAAGCTGACCGTATAGGTTTTCGAATTGAAAATAACAAAAAAGTACGATTTTTTAAATCTAATAATGAAATCATTAAATAATTTTGAGGTTATAGGATGCAAAAATTGCATGATTACTATAAAGAAAGTATAGTAAAGAAAATGATGTGTCAATTTAAATACAAATCCATCATGCAAGTACCTAAAATAGAAAAAATTGTTTTGAATATGGGCATCGGTGAAGCTGTTAATGATAAAAAGTTACTTGATAATG
Source organism: Arsenophonus sp. (assembly GCA_031446145.1). Lineage (GTDB taxonomy): Bacteria > Pseudomonadota > Gammaproteobacteria > Enterobacterales > Enterobacteriaceae > Arsenophonus. Next base: position 409,931 of record CP132903.1, read on the forward strand.
CAGCATCTGATCTAGCTCTCATAACAGGGCAAAAACCTTTTATAACAAAAGCACGTAAATCTGTTGCAATTTTTAAAATTCGTCAAGGTTATTCAATAGGATGTAAAGTAACTTTGCGTGGTAAACGTATGTGGGATTTTTTTGAACGATTAATTTTTATTGCTATGCCACGTATTCGTGATTTTCGCGGTTTGTCCATCAAGTCTTTTGATGGGCGTGGTAATTATAATATGGGTGTGCGCGAGCAAATTATTTTTCCCGAAATTGATTATGATAAAGTAGATCAGGTACGTGGTTTAGATATCAGCATTAATACCACTGCAAAATCAGATAATGAAAGTTTTGTGCTTTTGAAAGCGTTCGATTTTCCTTTTCGTAAATAATACAAGATTTTTGTTTTTTTGTGAGGGTATTTATGGCTAAACAATCAATGAAAGCACGTGATTTAAAACGTGAAAAATTAGCTAAAAAATTTTTTTTAAAACGCATGGAATTAAAAACCATAATTTCTAATGTTAACTCTTCTGATGAAGACCGATGGCATGCTGTTCTTAAGTTGCAAACACTACCACGTGATTCCAGTCTTTCTCGTCGACGTAATCGGTGTCGACAAACCGGTAGACCACATGGTTTTTTGCGTAAATTTGGTTTAAGTAGGATCAAAGTACGTGAATTTGCTATGCGTGGCGAAATCCCCGGACTTAGAAAAGCTAGTTGGTAATTTTTTATTAAATTTTCGTTTTGGAGTAAAGGTAAATGAGTATTCAAGATCCAATTGCAGATATGCTGACACATATTCGAAATGGTCAAAATGCAACTTTATCATCAATTAGTATGCCTTCAAGTAAGTTAAAAGTAGCAATAAGCAAAGTATTAAAAGCAGAAGGATATATTATAAATTATAAGATTAAAGGAGATATTAAACCAAAATTGGAAATTACATTGAAATATTTTCAAGGTAAACCTGTAGTCGAAAGTATTGAGCGTGTTAGTCGTCCCAGTTTACGTATATATAAAAAGAAAGAGGTACTTCCACAAGTTTTATCTGGTTTAGGTGTCGCTATTATTTCTACTTCTAAAGGTGTTATGAGCGATCGGATTGCTCGTCAAGCAGGTTTAGGCGGTGAAATTCTCTGTTATGTATCTTAATTCAGGAGAAAAAATGTCTCGTATAGCAAAAATGCCTATTGCTGTTCCTGTTGATGTCAATGTTAAACTTGACGGTCAAACTATAACAATTAAAGGCAAAAATGGGGAGCTTACGCGTAAAATCCATGAATTTGTCAAAATTAAATATTTTGATAATCAATTAACTTTTTTATTTAATAAAAGTTTTATTGATGCACGTACACAAGCTGGTACTGCTCGATCTTTGGTTAATGCAATGGTGATTGGTGTTACTGAAGGATTCAGTAAAACACTCCAATTAGTTGGTATAGGTTATCGTGTATCAATAAAGGAGAACATTATCAGTTTATCTTTAGGATTTTCTCATTTGATTACATATAAATTACCAGTAAGTGTTATCGCAATATGTCCGTCACAAACTGAAATTATTTTAAAAGGTGCAAATAAACAGCTTATTGGTCAAGTAGCTGCAGAATTACGTTCTTATCGGCCTCCTGAAAAATATAAAGGAAAAGGTATTCGTTACGCTAATGAAATTATCTTTACTAAAGAATCTAAAAAAAAGTAGGTTGATTTTATGAATAAAAAAATGGCCCGTCTTCGTCGAAGGACAAGAACCAGATCTAAATTACATCAATTAAATGCGACCCGATTAATTGTACACCGTACTTCTCGTCATATTTATGCACAAATTATTGAACCAAAAAATAATGATACTTTAGTTACTGCTTCCACTACAGAAAAACTCATTAATGCAAAAGTAAAGTATACTGGAAATAAAGAAGCAGCAATAATAGTCGGGAAATTTATTGCAGAACGAGCATTAAAAAAAGGTATAAAAAAAGTATCCTTTGATCGTTCTGGATTTCAATATCATGGTCGAATCAAAGAATTAGCAGATGCTGCTCGTGAAGCAGGACTTCATTTTTAAATTAAAGGTTTATATAATGGCTCATTTCGAAAAACAAATTGGCGACTTACAAGAGAAGTTAATCACAGTAAATCGTGTATCAAAAACTGTTAAAGGTGGACGTATTTTTAGCTTTACCGCTTTAACTGTTGTAGGTGATGGTAATGGTCGTGTTGGTTTTGGATATGGAAAAGCACGTGAAGTACCAGCTGCAATTCAAAAAGCAATGGAAAAAGCTCGTAGAAATATAAAAAATATTGCTCTTAATAATGGTACATTATATCATCCTATAAAAGGGGTTCATACTGGCTCTCGTGTTTTTATGAAACCAGCCTATGATGGTACTGGTATTATAGCTGGAGGTGCTATGCGTGCTGTATTAGAAGTGGCAGGGATACATAACGTATTAGCTAAAACTTATGGTTCAACTAATCCAATTAATGTTGTATGTGCAACTCTTAATGCTTTAAATAGTATGAAGTCTCCAAAAATGATTGCGTCTAAGCGTGGTAAATCTATTAAAGAAATTTTTGGTAACGAATAATTATGAATAAAAATATTAAAATTACACAAGTAAAAAGTGCTATTGGTCGTTTATCAAGACATAAAGCAACATTAATTGGATTAGGTTTGCGTCATATTGGTCATAGTGTAGAACGCGAAGATACATTGGCTATTCGAGGGATGATAAATTCAATAAATTATATGGTTAAAGTTAAGGAAAAATAATAAATGCGTTTAAATACTTTATCTCCAACTGAAGGCGCCAAACATGTATCAAAACGTGTAGGTCGTGGCATTGGTTCTGGTTTAGGAAAAACTGCTGGACGTGGTCATAAAGGTCAAAAATCTCGTTCTGGAAGTAGTATTCGCCGTGGTTTTGAAGGTGGTCAAATGCCTTTATATCGCCGTTTACCAAAATTTGGTTTTCTATCACAAAAAGCAAAAAAAACCATAGCAGTACGCTTATCGGATGTCATTAAAGTTAAAGGAAATATTATTAATTTAAATACATTAAAATCTGCCAATATAATTGGTATTCATATAAAATATGCAAAAATTATTCTATCTGGCAAAATTAATTACCCAATAACTGTAAGTGGCATTCGTGTAACTAAAGGTGCAAAGAATGTTATTGAAGCGGTTGGGGGTACAATTGAGGAATAAAGTATAGATGCTAAAAAAACGACTAGGTTTAGATTTTAAAAGTGCTAAAGCTGGAATCAGTGAACTGAAAGGCAGACTTTTTTTTGTTATCGTAGCACTGATTGTTTTTCGTATTGGTTCCTTTATTCCTATTCCGGGAATAAACGCCACGGTTCTGACCAAATTATTTCAAGAACAAAAGGGCACCATTATCGAAATGTTTAATATGTTTTCTGGTGGTGCACTCAGTCGCGCTTCTATTTTTGCATTAGGCATTGTTCCATATATTTCAGCATCAATTATTGTTCAATTACTTACTGTAGTCAATTCAAGATTAGCAGAAATAAAAAAAGAAGGTGAATCTGGTCGACGTAAAATTAATCAATATACAAGGTACGGGACTTTAATATTAGCAATATTTCAGTCTATTGGAGTTGCAATAGGTTTACCAAACATGAATGGTATGCATGGATTAGTTCTTAATCCAGACATTTCCTTTTATTTTGTGGCTGTTATTAGTTTAGTGACAGGAACAATATTTTTAATGTGGTTAGGTGAACAAATTACCGAAAGAGGTATTGCGAATGGGATTTCAATTATTATTTTTGCTGGTATAGTTGCTGGATTGCCCCCGGAAATTGCTAATACTTTTGAAAAAGTTAGACAAGGTGATTTGCATTTTTTCCCATTATTGCTGATTTTATTTCTAATATTTTTTGTTACTTATTTTGTTGTTTTTATGGAACGAGCACAGCGTCGTATAGTTGTAAATTATGCAAAACGTCAACAAGGTCGCCGTATGTTTGCTGCACAAAGTACACATTTACCATTAAAGATAAATATGGCAGGTGTTATTCCTGCAATTTTTGCTTCTAGTATTATATTGTTTCCTGGTACAATAGTTTCCTGGTTTGGTGATGGAACAGGTTGGGGTTGGTTAACGATTATATCAATGTATTTACAACCAGGACAACCTTTATATGTATTGCTTTATTCATCTGCAATTATTTTCTTTTGTTTTTTTTATACAGCACTAATTTTTAATCCAAGAGAAACAGCAGATAATCTTAAAAAATCAGGTGCATTTGTGCCTGGCATCCGACCTGGAGAACAAACATCCAAATATATTGATAAAATAATGACACGTTTAACATTGGTTGGCGCTTTATATATTACTTTTATTTGTTTAATACCAGAATTTATGCGTGATGCAATTAATGTTCCGTTTTATTTTGGCGGTACTTCATTTTTGATTGTTGTGGTTGTGATTATGGATTTTATGTCTCAAGTGCAAACTCTTATGATGTCCAGTCAATATGAATCCGCATTAAAGAAAGCAAATCTTAAAGGAAAATAATTGAGTTTTTTATAAGCAAGCATTACGGAGCGTAAAAATGAAAGTTCGGGCTTCCGTTAAAAAATTATGTCGTAATTGTAAAATTATTAAAAGAAAAGGTAGTCTTCGTGTAATTTGCAGTGTTGAACCGAGACATAAACAACGTCAAGGTTAATAAAAAATATTTTTTTGCAAAGTTTGAGTTAAGCTGTTTATCAATTTATACAGCAAAATTTTTATACAAAAAAGTATAATATATTTTAAGTATCCTGAAAATGTTTTTTCAGTACAAGTTATACAAAATTGAACTTTAGGAGTATATAGTGACCCGTATAGCAGGCATTAACATTCCTGACCACAAACATACTGTAATTGCATTAACATCTATTTATGGTATCGGAATAAATCGTGCGCGTTTAATTTGCATAAAGACTGGTATTGCTGAATATCTTAAAGTCAGTAAGTTATCTGAAGAGCAAGTCAATAAATTACGTGAAGAAGTTGCTAAATATATTGTTGAGGGTGATTTGCGTCGTGAAGTTACCTTAAGCATTAAACGTCTGATTGATCTTGGTTGCTATCGTGGTTTACGTCATCGCCGCGGTCTTCCTGTCCGCGGTCAGCGTACTAAAACGAATGCACGTACTCGCAAGGGCCCACGTAAATTGATAAAGAAATAAATGTTTTATTGTGGAAGGGAGAAAAAGAGGAAATATTAAATAATGACAAAAATATCCGCACGTTCACGCAAACGTACAAAAAAACAAATTTTAGATGGTGTAGCTCACATTCATGCTTCTTTTAATAATACAATTGTTACGATAACTGATCGTCAAGGTAACGTATTAGGTTGGGCTACTGCAGGCGGTTCTGGTTTTCGTGGTTCTCGTAAATCTACTCCTTTTGCTGCTCAAGTTGCAGCAGAACGTTGTGCTGAAATAGTAAAAGAATATGGTATAAAAAATTTAGAAGTTATGGTTAAAGGACCAGGTCCTGGTCGTGAGTCAACCATTCGTGCTTTAAATGCAGCGGGTTTTCGTATTACAAATATAAATGATGTGACTCCAATACCCCATAACGGTTGTCGTCCACCAAAAAAACGTCGTGTTTGATTGTACTATGTTTTAGGATTTTTTGGAGAAAAAATGGCTAGATATTTAGGTCCTAAGCTTAAGCTTAGCCGTAGAGAATGCACAGATCTTTTTCTTAAATCTGACGTGCGGTCTATTGATAGTAAATGTAAATTAGAACAAGCACCAGGACAGCATGCTACACGTAAATTACGTTTATCTGATTATGGCGTACAGTTACGTGAAAAACAAAAAGTTCGTCGTATTTATGGTGTTTTAGAACGTCAATTTCGCAATTATTATAAAGAAGCAATGCGATTGAAAGGAAATACTAGCAAAAATTTATTAAATTTATTAGAATGTCGTTTAGATAATATCGTTTATAGAATGGGATTTGGTGCAACACGTGCTGAAGCACGTCAGATAGTTAATCATAAATCTGTTATGGTTAATGGTAAAGTAGTTAATATTGCCTCTTATCAAGTGTCTCCTAATGACACTATTAGCATTCGTGAAAAAGCAAAAAAACAATCTCGTATTAATGCTGCTTTAGAACTTTTTGAGCAACGTGAAAAACCAAATTGGATAGATGTTAATTCTGCTAAAATGGAAGGTGTATTTAAACATATTCCTGAACGTACTGATTTATCTGCGGATATTAATGAACACTTAATCGTCGAGCTTTATTCTAAATAAAGCTTAGAAGAACAGAGAGGATAGAATGCAGACTTCTATAACAGAATTTCTTAAACCTCGTTTGGTTAATATTGAACAAATTAGTGCTACACATGCTAAGGTAACATTAGAACCTTTAGAACGTGGTTTTGGTCATACTCTCGGGAATGCATTACGTCGTATTTTACTTTCATCTATGCCCGGTTGTGCTGTAACAGAGATTGAAATCGATGGTGTATTGCATGAATATAGCACTAAAGAAGGTGTACAAGAAGATATTTTAGAAATTCTTCTTAATTTAAAAGGACTGGCAGTAAAAGTGTACAGCAAAGATGAAGTAATTTTGACATTAAATAAATCTGGCATTGGACCTGTTACTGCAGCAGATGTTAGTCCTAATGATGATATAGAAATTGTTAAACCTCAACATATTATTTGTCATCTAACTGATGATATTGCTTCTATAAACATGCGTATTAAAGTACAACGTGGACGTGGATATGTTCCAGCAGCAATTCGAGTTCAATCAGAATTGTATGAACGTCCAATAGGTCGTTTATTAGTTGACGCATGTTATAGTCCAATAGAGCGTATTGCTTATAATGTTGAGGCTACTCGTGTAGAACAACGTACTGATTTAGATAAGTTAGTGATTGAATTAGAAACAAACGGTACAATTGATCCAGAAGAGGCTATTCGTCGAGCAGCAACCATTTTAGCTGAACAACTTGAAGCTTTTGTTGATTTACGTGATGTAACCAGTAAAGTGGAAGTAAAAGATGACAAACCAGAATTTGATCCTATTTTACTGCGTGCGGTGGATGATTTGGAATTAACTGTGCGCTCCGCAAATTGTTTGAAAGCAGAATCTATTCACTATATTGGTGATTTAGTACAACGTACTGAAGTGGAGTTATTAAAAACACCTAATCTTGGTAAAAAATCACTTACTGAAATTAAGGATGTTTTAGCATCAAGAGGTTTATCATTAGGTATGCGTTTAGATAATTGGCCTCCAGCGAGTATTGCTGATGAATAAAATTATCATATTAATAGTTTTTCGTTAAAAAGGATAAGGTCATGCGACATCGTAAGAGTGGTCGTAAATTTAACCGTAATAGTAGCCATCGCTATGCCATGTTTCGCAATATGGTCGGTTCTTTAATTCGTTATGAGATTATCAAAACAACTTTATCAAAAGCAAAAGAATTACGTCGCACTATTGAACCATTAATTACTTTTGCAAAGATTGATAATGTAGCTCATCGTCGTTTAGTATTTGCACGTACTCGTGATAATCAAATTGTAGAAAAATTATTCCATGAGCTTGGAGTTCGTTTTTTGAAACGTCAAGGCGGTTATACGCGCATTATGAAATGTGGTTTCCGTGCAGGTGATAATGCGCCAATGGCTTATATTGAATTGGTTGATCGACTTTTGCAGTCTAAAGGCGAGATAATTAAACAATAGATTATAAAAAAATAATTAAATTTAATTGTTGCGAAATTTTTTATGACTAAAAAAATAAAACATAAAATAATATTTTTATTTATCTTTCAATAAAAATTATATGCTATAAAAGTACAATGTAATTACTCATTTAAAAAATTGAACTCATATTTTTTTATTAAATTTTTTATTTATTTTATTTGCTTTTATTTAAAATTTTTATTTTTAGAAATCAATAAATTAATGGAAAAGAATCTTAATAATAAAAATACATTATAAAAAAAAGGGACTTGGTTGAAAAATTTTTTCTACTTCATGTACATATTTTTTGTCAGTTATAAAGATAATTATGTGATCTCCTTGTTCAATAATGTGATAGTTATCGGCGATAATGACTTTATCATTACGAACAATAGCACAAATAATAGTTCCAGGGGGGAGTTTAATTTTCTCAATTTTTTTTCCAACTATTTTTGATGTAGCCGCATCACCATGTCCAATAACTTCTATAGCCTCTGCAATACCTTTTCGCAGAGAAGAAACATTGATTATCCCAGCTTTACGAATATGGCCTAGTAATGCTGAAATTGTTACTTGTTGAGGTGATATAGCAATATCTATTACTTCTCCTTGTACTAAATCTACATAAGCAGAACGTTGAATTAAAACTATTACTTTTTTTGCACCCATTTTTTTTGCAAGCATAGCTGACATGATATTTGCTTCATCGTCATTTGTGACTGCTATAAAAACATCTATTGTTTCAATATGTTCTTTAGCTAGTAATTCTTGATCTGAAGCATTGCCATAAAAAACTATTGTATGATGTAATAATTCTACTAATTCATTGGCTCTTTCTTGATTTCGTTCTATTAATTTAATGCTGTATTTTTTTTCTATTTTTTTTGCTAAACCAGCACCAATATTACCTCCTCCAACTATCATAATGCGTTTATATGGTTTTTCTAAGCGTTGTAATTCATTCATCACTGCACGAATATGTTCTGTTGCTACAACAAAAAAAATTTCATCGCTTGCTTCAATAATAGTAGATCCTTGTGGTCTTATTGGTTTTTCTTGACGAAATATTGCAACAATTCGTGTATGAATATGTGGTAAATGTTCTTTTATGTGTGATAAAGAATTACCTACAAGTGAACCACCGTAATATGCTTTTGCAGCTACAATACTAACTTTATCATTTGCAAAATTAACTACTTGAAGTGCTCCAGGATATTGAATTAATTTATAAATATAATCAATTACAAGTTGTTCTGGTGAGATCAAATAATTAATTGGTATATTTCCATTAGGAAGAAAAAGTTTTTTTTTTCTTTAATATATTCAGATGATCGTATTCTAGCAATTTTGTTTGGAGTATGAAATAAAGAATCAGCAATTTGACATGCAATCATATTGATCTCATCTGAATTTGTAACAGCAATTAAGATATCAGCATCTTCAGCACCAGCTTCTTTTAAGACTTTAGGATAAGAGCCATATCCAGTAATAACTTTAAGATCAAATTTATTTTGTAATTGATGTAAACGTTCACTATTTATATCAATAATAGTAATATCATTATTTTCATCAACCAAATTTTCTGCAAGTGTTTCACCAACTTGTCCTACACCTAAAATAATAATTTTCATTGTATGTTCATTTTATTTATGTTTAGATTCAATAATATCAATCTTAATGTTGGTTTTTAACCAAAGAGGTATAAAAAAAACCGTCTCCTCCATTTTTAGTTGGTAATATTTGTTGGTTGAAAGCAATATCATTTTTTAATGATATATTTTTATGATAAGAACAAAATTTTTTGATTTGTTTTTGATTTTCATCTGGTAAAATAGAACAGGTGCTATAAACAAGAGTACCCTTATTTTTTAAATAAGGCCAAATAGCTTCAAGCATTTTATATTGTAATTTTATTAAATGAAGAATATCTATAGGATTTTTAATCCATTTAATATCTGGATGTCTACGAATTATCCCGCTAGCAGAACAAGGTAAATCTAATAATATGCGATCAAACTTTTTTTCTGATGTTATCCATTTTTCTGGATAACACCCGTCCCCTACAATAGTGATTGCATGTAATTTTAATCGATTAAGATTATTTTGAATATATTTTATGCGTGATTTATTGATATCAACTGCTACAACACAAGATTTTGGAGCGAGTTCAAGTATATAAGTGGTTTTTCCACCTGGTGCAGCACAGAGATCTAGAATATATTCATTATTTTTAGGGGCTAATATTTCAACACATTTTTGTGAAGATATGTCTTGAATTGTTACCCAACCTTGATCAAATCCTGGTAATTGATTAATTTTGCATGGTTGATTTAATTTAATTCCAGAAAGGCAATCTTTGCTTAAATTGGCTGAAATGTTACTTTTTTTTAGTAATTCATAATAATCGTGAGTAGAATGATATAATTGATTTACTCGTATCCACATAGGAGGTTTTTGATTATTTGCTGCAATAATCTTTTTCCAATGATAAGGATAAGCTGTTTGAATTTTTTTAAATAACCACTGAGGATGTAAATGGTTATTTTTTTTATTTTTTATTTTTTTATTTAATATTTGTTTTTGTCTTTGAAATTCTCTTAAAACTGCATTAATAAAATTTCTTAATTTTGGATTGTTTAATAAAACAGCACCATTTACAGTTTCATTTAAAACAGCATATGATGGAATACGTGTAAAATTCAGTTGATAAATACCTACCATGATCAGATAATTAATGATGCGTTTTTTTTTGTTTAATGGTTTTTTTATTAATTCTTTCATGTACCATTGTAGCATAGGTAACACTCTAAGTATTCCAAAACTTAGTTCCTGTAGAAGTGCTTGATCTTTATCTGATAGATTTTCTTTATATTTTAAAAGTGCATTGTTTAATGTTTTTTTTTGATCTATTACTTCTAAAATTACTTGAGCACAAATACTTCTAACATTATTTCTTTGATTCATTTAAAATTATTACCTATATTAAAAGAGTATTTTCTTACTTTGATATTTTTTAATTAATTATATTTCCGGGAATAAATAATTTATGATGAGAATTTATAAAATTTTTAACTAACATTATTTTTTTTCCTGCTGGTTGTATCTTTAAAATATTTAAAATATTTTTTGCGGTAATTATTTTTAAACCTGTTTTATTAATTTTTAAAATTGTTCCAGGAGATAAATCAATATTTTCAAAAATAACTTGAGCATCCCATACTTTTATTTGTGTATTTTCAATAATAAAATAACTGATTGGCCAAGGATTAAATGCTCTGATACATCGTTCAATTTGTATTGCCGATAATTTCCAATTAATTAGTGCTTCTTTTTTTTTGATTTTTTTTGCATATGTAACAAAAATATTATTTTGTTTTGTTGATTTTATTTTTCCAAAAATAAGTAAATCAAGAGTGTGTTGTAGAGCTATAGGTCCAATTTTTTCTAGTTTTTGATATAGTGTTTTAGTAGTATCATATATTTCAATTGGACAAGTTATTTGATAAAGTATATTTCCTGTATCGATTCCAACATCCATTTGAATAATAGTAATTCCTGTTTTTTTATCTCCAGCTAAAATAGAATGTTGAATTGGTGTAGCTCCTCTCCATCTAGGTAATAATGAACAATGAACATTTATGCATCCCATAGGAAGAAGATTTAGCACTATTGCAGGCATAATAACACCATATGCAATTACAATCATAATATCAGCATTTTGTGTTTTAATCCAATTTTGACTTTCTATTGTTTTTAGTGTTTTTGGTTGAAAAACAGGAATGTTCATTTTATTAGCTAATATTTTTACTGCACTTGATGTTAGTTTATTTCCTCTCCCTGATGGTCTATCAGGTTGTGTTAAAACCCCAATAATTTTATATTTATCTTTTTTGTTAAGCAGAACTGCTAAATGTTGTGCTGCAAAATCAGGAGTGCCAGCAAAAATTATTCTTAGACAATTTAACACTTTTTAATAATTCCTATTTTTTCTTTTATTCTTGTATTTTTTTTAATTTTTTTTAAAATACGTTGACGTTTTAATGGGGAAAGATAATCAATAAATAATTTTCCATTTAGGTGATCAATTTCATGCTGAATACAAATAGAAAGTAAACCGTCATTTTTTAATTCAAACTCTTTACCATCTATATTAAATGCTCTTACTTTAATATATTTATAACGAGAAATAAATGCATGTTGTTCTGGTATAGAAAGGCAACCTTCCTCACTTTTTATCGATCCAGATTTTTCTAATATAACAGGGTTTATTAGTATTATTTTTTCAGAAAAAGATGTTGAAATATCAATAACAATAATTCTTTTATGAATATTAACTTGTGTTGCAGCTAACCCAATACCTTTTTTTTTGTACATTGTATCGAACATATCGTTTACTATATTTTGTATTTCTGAATCAATTTTTTTTACAGTAGTTGCAATATTTCTTAGACGTTCATCTGGATAATATAATATATTTAATATTGACATATTTTTAATGTTATATTCATAGTAATTTAAATTTAAAGATGTATGTTATTTTTGTATTTTTTCATTTATCATTATTTAATTTTTATAACACAGAAAATGCTAGCTTTTAAAAATAATTTATTATTTTAATGTAAGGTAGTTTTTATTGCTATGATACTTTTTTTGTTTTTAGTTTTCTGAATTTAATCATTAATAATATTTTTAAAATACATATTAATTTTTTATGTTTTTGCATAATTTCTTGATTTATATAAATTATTGATTATACAATAAATTTATTTTTAATAAAAATAATATAAATTTATTATATTGTTAATTTTTTTAAAATTAATATTTTTATCAGATATTTTTATAAACGTTTATATTTTTTATAAAAAATATTTTTAAAAAATATTAAAATGAAAATTTATAATTTTTTAAGCAAATGTTTCTATAAATTTAATGTTTATTTTATTGGTTATAACATAGTAATTAAAAAAAATGTAATCATATGTTTAATATTTTTATCTGAAATATTGCTAATTATTAAAAAATATTGAGAAAAATATTGATTATTTATATAATTATTTTATTTACAATATTTAAGATATATAATTTTTTGTTTTAAATAATCTTCTTTAAGATTAATTGATATTTGGTATTTTTGATTGTTATATATATATTCATAATAATTTTGCGTGATAGACACTGTGATTAAATTTGTTGTTTTTCTAATTTATAGATATTTTAAAAAATATTAATAGTTTTTATATTAATTGATATTAAATATAATTTTTTATCGCATTTTTTTAACAAAATCTTATTTTTTTATTTTATATTTTGACAATTTAAGTTTTATTAACATCTTTTTTTGTAAAAAATATTATATTAAAATTGATATAACATAAGAGATTAAAATTTTTTATATAAACATGAATAATAGATTATAAAAATAATATTTCAGATAACAATTATGTTTGCATTAAAATTATAGTTGAAGAAAAATTTTATTATATAGAAAAATATAAAATTGATTTACCATTAATATTCTTTTATATGTTCTAATTTTTATTTTAAATATGTTATTTATAGTAACGTTTATTTTTATGATAAAAAGATTGAAAGTATTTTTTTAAAAAGTTATGCGTAAATTTTATTACATTAGATATTTTAAATACAATTATATGGAATTAATTAAAATGTTTAATAAGATATTGTTTTCTTTTCATAATATTATTATGGCTTTAAAAAAAGGTGAAATTATAGCTTATCCAACAGAAGCTGTTTTTGGCTTAGGTTGTGATCCTGATAATGAAGAAGCTATTCATAAATTATTTTTATTAAAGCAGCGTCCATGGAAAAAAGGTTTTATCTTAATAGCATCGTCTTATAAACAATTAATCCCCTATATTGATGATCAAAAATTAACTATTAAACAAAAAAAAATAATTTTTTCTATGAACAAAAAACCTATTACGTGGGTGTTACCTGCTAAAAAAAATATTTCAAAATTGTTAACAGGAACGTTTAATTCAATTGCAGTTCGAATTATAAATTTTCAGTTAATCAAAGATTTGTGTTTTTTGTATGGTAAGCCATTAATTTCTACTAGTGCTAATTTACATGGAGAACTACCATGCAGAACAAAAGAAGAAGTAATGTTAAAGTTTAATGATCAAGTATTTATTTTGGATGGTATCGTTGGTGGGTATGAAAATCCATCAGAAATTCGTGATATAATAACAGGTTGTGTGTATAGAAAAGATTAATTTTAAAGAAAAATTTGCAATATTCGGAAATCCAGTATCTCATACTCAATCACCATTGATTCATAAATTATTTTCTCAGCAAATTGGTATTCCATATTCTTATACAAGAGAATTAGTCGCTGTAAAAAAATTTGAAGAAGAGTTAGATCTTTTTTTTAGATCAGGAGGAAAGGGAGCAAATATTACATTGCCTTTTAAAGAATTAGCATATAAAAAAGTACATCAAATAACTGAACGAGCTGAGTTGTCTGGATCTATTAATACTATTAAAAAAATAAACAATAATAGATTATTAGGTGATAATACTGATGGCGCAGGTTTGCTTTTTGATCTTGAACGTTTAAATTTTATTAAAAGGGGGATGCATATATTGTTAATAGGTGCCGGTGGTGCTTCTTCTGGTGTTATACCTGTTCTTTTAAATTATGGGTGTCATATAACACTTACAAATCGAACGTTTAGGAAAGCTGAAATATTTATTAAAAGATTTTTATCTATAGGTGATATAAGTTTATTAAAAATGGAATTTATTAATACACCAAAATATGATTTAGTTATTAATGCGACATCTTGTAGTATTACTGGAGATATCCCTGCTATTTCTCATAAAATATTTAATAAAAAAACTTTTTGTTATGATATGTTTTATTCATTTAACAAAACATCTTTTTTAGAATTTGCTAAAGAAAACGGGGTATTGAAATGTGCTGATGGTATTGGTATGTTAGTTAGTCAAGCGGCTTTTTCTGTTAAATTATGGTATGGAATATTACCTGATATTAGATTTGTTTTGCACAAAATAAAAAACATAAGAAAATCTTATAAATAATAAATTTTTGAATGATTTTTAATAAAATCCATTAAATCTAAAAAATCTAAAATAGTTTAAATGATAATTTTTTATCATATTAATAATATATTAAAATTTTTGATTATAAAAATTTATTAAGAATATTAATATTATTGATTATATTTAATAAAATTTAATGGTAAAAATATGGATATAATGTTTAATAATTGTCAATAAAAATATTTTTACTTAAAAAGATTAATAATATATGTAGATTTATATAATTTTTATATTATCCAAAAAAAATATTTTTGTATATGTTAAGATATTATTATTTTGAATATCTGTGAACTGTGAAGTTAATATTTTTTTTAGATTTCTAAAATATATCAAATATAACGTAATTTAGCATTAAATTTAAGATTTTAAAAATATTAAAAAATTAATATTTTTTCATAGATTTTTAAATTATAAAAAACAATTGAAATGTTTTGTTAAATAAATCTCTAGAAATAGAGTTTATTATTGATCAATAAATTATTTTTTTAGTAAAAAATAATTATATTTTTTGTTATTTTAGATATCTTTTTATATACAAATCATTGATTTAAATATTTTAGTTTTCATAAGTATTTATGATTTTATAAAAGCTTATTATTTATTAAATAGGAGAAAAAATTATATTTTATTGATATTTTTTCTATTTTGATTAATAAATTTATTATAAATTATTTACTGCGGATAATTATTAAAAAATCAATTTTTACAGTTTCTTGATTATTGTATATAACAATATCGTTTTATATAAGCAATATTTTTTATATTCTTATACATTATAAGAATGATACAATTTTTTATTCTAATTATTTTTAATTAAATAAAAGATAAATGTTATTTGTTTTTAAAGTAATATCTAATATTAATATTGTAGTATTAAAATTAAAGATATAATATCTATATGATATTTATTGTTATTTAATTATTATTTTTCAAATAGATCTCTGTTATGTAACAATTTTTAAAATTTTTAGTATTATATTTATGGTATTGGATTAAATAAGAAAAAATATATTTTTTCTAAATTTTTATAATAGTTATTTCATAAGATACAAAATATGCTTGAAAGTCATGTAATAAAAAATAAAATAAAAAATGTATGTAGAAGGATTAATACCTTAAGGAGGTGTCTTTGATTACGATCAAAAAAAATATCGTTTAGAAGCAATACAAATAGAACTCAAAAAACAAAAAATATGGAAAAATTTTGAGAAAGTTAAATTTTTAAGTCAAGAATATTCTTCTATTAAAATAATAGTAAAAAAAATTAATTTTTTGATTGATAATTTATCAGATATATCAGAATTTTTTGAATTAGCTATAGAATCTAATGATTTAGAAATATTTAAATATTTGATTATTGAATTAGATAATCTACAAAAGCAAATTAAAAACTTAGAATTTCATAATATTTTTTCAGAAGCATCTTATTCCAATAATTGTTATCTTGATTTACAGTCTGGCTCAGGTGGTATTGAAGCGCAAGATTGGACTAATATGTTAATGAGAATGTATTTGCGTTGGGCTGATTTAAAAGAATTTAAAACAGAAATAATCGAAATCTCAAATAGTGAGATTTCAGGTGTAAAATCTGCAACAATAAAAATTATTGGTGAATATGCTTACGGGTGGTTGCGTACCGAAACAGGCGTTCACCGTTTAGTGCGTAAAAGTCCTTTTGATTCAAACAGACGGCGTCATACTTCTTTTAGTTCTGTTTTTGTTTATCCTGAAACAGATGATTCTACTGATGTTGAAATTAATTCAGTAGATTTACGTATTGATGTTTATAAAGCATCAGGAGCTGGTGGTCAACATGTAAATAAAACAGAATCAGCAGTAAGGATTACTCATATTCCTACTGGGATTATTACCCAATGTCAAAACGATCGGTCACAACATAAAAATAAAGAGCAGGCATTAAGAAGATTAAAAGCTAAATTGTGTGAATTAGAAATTCAAAAGAAAAATGCTGATAAACAAGCTTTAGAAAAAAATAAAGCCGATATTAGTTGGAGCAATCAGATTCGTTCTTATGTATTAGATAATTCTCGAATTAAAGATTTACGCACAGGTGTTGAGAATCGTAATACCCAAGCTGTTTTAGATGGGGATCTAGACAAATTTATTGAAGCAAGTTTAAAAGCGGGATTATAGAGGAACAGAATGTTTCAAAAAAAAGATCAGAAAGAATTTATTGATTTAAATAATGCATTTAAAACTCGTCGAAATAAGTTAATGAAAATACGTGATGATAATATTGCTTTTCCTAATAATTTTCGTCGTGAATATTTATCCAGTGATTTACATACAAAATACAATGATCAAGATTCTAATGTTCTTATTAATTCAAATCTTGAATTTTCTGTTGCAGGAAGGATGATTACAAGAAGGATTATGGGAAGAGCCTCTTTTATTACTTTACAAGATATGGGGGGTTATATTCAAATTTATGTTTCTTCTAATTATTTAAGTGAAGATATTTATCAAAAAAAATTTAAAAAATTAGATCTGGGGGATATTATAGGTGTTACAGGCAAATTGTTTAAAACTAAAACAGGTGAATTAACAATACGTTGTAATAAAATTTATTTGTTAACAAAAGCGTTACGTTCATTGCCAGATAAATTTCATGGACTTGCAGATCAAGAAATACGTTATCGTCAACGTTATTTAGATTTAATCGTAAATAATAGATCACGAAAAATTTTTGTAATGCGTTCAAAAGTACTGTCTATTTTAAGAAATTTTATGCTTAGTAAAAATTTTATAGAAGTTGAAACACCTATGATGCAAGCAATACCCGGTGGTGCTTCTGCTCGTCCATTTGTTACACATCACAATGCATTAAATATTGATATGTATTTACGTGTATCTCCAGAACTTTATTTAAAACGCTTAGTTGTTGGTGGTTTTGAACGAATCTTTGAAATTAATCGTAATTTTCGTAATGAAGGTATTTCATCTTGGCACAATCCTGAATTTACTATGATGGAATTTTATATGGCTTATGCTGATTATAAAGATCTTATTGTATTAATTGAAGAATTATTTCGTACTGTTACAGAAAAAGTGTTAGGAACTACACAAATAAAATATGGTGATTATTTGTTAAATTTTGGGCAACCTTTTTTACAAATGACCATGAAAGAAGCAATAAGTAAATATTGCACTGAAATAAATATTACTGATTTAGATAATTTTGATAAAGTAAGCATGATCATGAAATTATTTAATATTCAAGTAGAAAAAAATTGGGGATTAGGACGTTTACAATCTGAGATTTTTACTAAAAAAGTTGAACATCACTTAATACAACCAACGTTTATTACTGAATATCCCACCGAAGTATCTCCATTAGCTCGTCACAGTGATAAGAATTTATTTGTTGCCGATCGATTTGAATTGTTTATTGCTGGACATGAAATTTGTAATGGTTTTTCTGAACTGAATGATCCAGAAGAACAATCCGAACGATTTATTGAGCAAATTCGTCAAAAAAATAACGAAGATAACCAGGCTGGTATTTTTTATGATGAGGATTATATTTTAGCTTTAGAATATGGATTGCCACCAACAGCGGGGTTAGGTATTGGTATTGATCGTATGATAATGTTATTAACCAACAGTCATACCATTCGTGATGTTATTTTATTTCCAACGTTACGCATTAAGTAAATAATAAAATTTTAAAAAATATATATATAATTTTTATAAAAGATGATAATACTTTTTTCTATAAAAAATAAAAAAAAGAATATTGTAAATATGATTGCATAAATTTATTGATGAATAACTTAATTTTTTACTAAAATTAATATTATTTTTTGATTAAGTAAATTTGTGTATTTGCATTTCTGAAAAATATACATGTATTTTGATTAAAAACATTAAAAAAATCAATTTTAATATTGTTCATATAATTGCATAAAACAATTTTTTTATTTTATTGATGTTAGGATTTCAAAAAAATGTAATTATGTCTTATTAGACATGTAAATATACAAAAAATGAGTCAATTTTTTTGATATTTTTTCTGACTAAAGTTTATTTGTATTCCATGATTGTATCTTTTTTTTATTTTGATATGGTTGATTTATTAGTATCAAAATTAATGATTAATATTTCTTAACATTAATATAACATTAATAATGGTTGATTTCTGTTATTTGATTATATATTTAATATTCATAGTTTTTAAAGTATATTTTATATAAAAATTATATCTGTTGACTGATAAGTTATAGAAAAATATTTTTTAGAATAGAGATTCTCTTATTTGTATAATAAATTATTTTAGAATGTGTTGTAAAATAAATACATATGATCTTATATTTGTAGATTCTAAAAAAAATATTTTTATGATATGATTATATTTTAAATAAAATAAATATATTCTATTTTTTAAAATATTTTTTTGATCATTTAAATATTGCCTAATTTTGCTGAAACAGCAGTTTTAACAATGGCAGAAAAGGTATCAGATTTTAGTGATGAATTTCCAACTAATGCCCCATCAATATCAGATTGCATAAAAAAATCTCTGGCATTATTTTCGTTTACTGATCCGCCATATTGAATAATAATTTTTTTTGCAATAGCAAGATTTTTTTTGCTAATGTGTTCACGAATAAATTTGTGTACTTCTTGAGCATGTTCTGGAGTTGCTGCTTTTCCTGTGCCAATTGCCCAAATTGGTTCATAAGCAATAACACTATTTTTAAAAGCATTAATACCTAAAATGCTTAAAATTTGATCAATTTGATTTTTGCAAACTTCTTTTGTTTTTCCAGAATGGTATTCTTCTTGATTTTCACCGATACATAGCACTGGTATTAACCCCTGTGATTTTATGATAGAAAATTTTTTTGCAATGTAAGAGTTGTTTTCTTTATGATATATTCTGCGTTCTGAATGTCCAATAATAATATATTTTGTTCCAATATCTTTTAGCATTTTTGCAGAGATTTCACCCGTAAAAGACCCAGAAAGATTTATGTCAACATTTTGCGCACAAAGTTCTATGTTACTACCATTTAAAATTTTTTTTGCTTCCATTAAATATAGAAGTGGTGGTGCAATTACTATGTTACAAAAAGTAACGTTTTTTAACATATTATATGTTTTTTTTATAAAATTTTTTATTATTTTTGTATTACCATTTAGTTTCCAATTTCCTATAATTAATGGATATTTCATTTTTTCTCCAAAAATAGCATTTATTAAAAATAATATTTCTATTCTAATATAATGAAAAGTAAAAAAAATATTTTTTGTAAATATTTTTATTGTCATTTTAAATGATTTTTGTTACAGATTTTTTAAGTTATTTTTACTAATTTAGCATTTTTATATACAATATAATAAATTATTTTATGAATAACTAATTTATTTAAGAATTAATATAAAAAATTTTTGTATTGTCAATAATATATTATATTTAAATATAATAACATCAAAATATAAAGAAATTTTTTAGTGGAATTGAAATAGATTTTTTAGTAAATTTTAAATAATAAATATACTTTTTCTGTTATATTAAAATGCTAGAATTATTATTAACTGGATTTTTATTAAGGAAACACAAAATATAAATTACATATTTTTTCTTGTATTTTTTTTATCTTTTTTATTTCAAGCACTTTTATTATATTAGTACATATTTTCCTTTTTAAAAACAAATGGTGAATTGTTTGTTATATATTTGAATTTTTTTTATTTTTTTTAAATAAATATAAAAGTTTCTGTTAATTAAATGTTTATAAAATATATTTTTTTTAGAAAATATGATATTTTATTAAAATTTTAAAAATATTTTATTTTCAGGTTTTGTTATTTTTCTTCTTTTTGGAAAAAACATTTTTCTAACTGTGCTTGGATTACAAGCTGACAAAAAAGTATGGATATTTTATAATAAAATTTATTAAATTAAAAAAGTTTTTTTGGCAGCATATACAATCTAAAAAAACAGGCATTAAGATTAAATAGTTTAGTGCATCAATCGATAAAAGTGTTGTTTTTATTTATTTTCCGTTATATTTATCAATATATTATTTTCTATATCCAGAACTCTAAAAGTTTTTTATAAATTTGGATTTTTAGTGTTTATAGAATGAGATATTTCTTAAATTATTTTAATTATTTGTAATATAATTCGTTTCTTGTGTTTCTCATTATCAGTATTTTATTTGATCTACAAGGTTTTTGTAGATATTTTTAAATTAAACTTTATTTCTGCAAAAATAATTTTTTTAGCTATTTTAGAGATTACACATATTTTTTTCTACTAAATAACACTTATTTTTATAAAAATATAATTATAGAAAGATTTTTGCTGATGTTTTTATTAATAGTTATTTTTTACTGTAAGGAAAATGTGTACAATGGTTTTTGATGTTTTTTTTATAAAAAATATTTTTTACGTGTAGGAGAGAATTCTTTTTAACATGTTAATGCTCTGTACTAAAAGTATTAGTTACTATTTAAAAGTATTAGTTATTATTTAAAAGTATTAGTTACTATTTTATTGATTTTTATATATTATTTTAACTGATTAAAAATAGTAGTACATCTGATATTTTATGCGAGTATGAATAAATAAAATGTTTTTTATTAGAAACACTTTATTTTTATATTCTTGCGAAATTTACACTTAATTTGGAGTCGTATTTACTTTTTTGTTTTTTTACTGAATGTTTATTGTTTTAATAGTATGTTGATTTGAATTTTAATGAGTTTAATGTTTATTTTGTTACTTGTATAAAATTTATTAAATCTTTGAAAGATTTATTCTTTATGTAATAAAAAATATTTTATGTTTTATTTTTTTGTATTGAAGAAGTACATATTATAAAATTTAAAATTTTATTTTTTTAATAAATGTTTATTTAAATATATTTTAATAAGAAAATTTATATCTTTATTTTTTGATAGCTGTATTACAAAATTATCTTTTTTGTAGGATTTTTAATAATTTATGATTAATAAGGTTTCATAAAAAAATTTTAATATTTCCGGTTATTTATTCTCAATTATGTTCCGAGAATCTTATTTTCATAATTTTTTATTTTTTTAAATCTATATTGTTGTTAAAAATTTTATAAATACATTAATAAATTATGATTATTTATTATAAATTATAAAAAATCAATTATTTATTCTTTATAATGATATATAAACTAATTCATAAAGTTTTATTATGTAGTTTAAAATAGTATATTAAAATATTAATAGATATTTGTTTTAAATAATTTTTTTTAAAAATTTTTGATACTATACCTTAACTTATAAATATTATGTAAAACAGTTTAACATTACAATAACAGATATTAAATGATAAATTTCTGTTGTGTTCTATAAAGAGCATTATTAAATGATACAGTAATTATTTTGTCATTTTATAAAAAAAGATTAATAGATTTTAGTAAATTCTGAATGCTCAATTTCCTCATAATCTGTTATTTTTTTAATAGATCCATTTTGTTTTTTAATTTTTAATTATTTTTATTTTTTATATAAAATAAAAATTATTTTTTAATAAAATTAATAATCAGTTTTTGTTTTGGGTATTAAAGTAAACAATAAAATATGTGT
Source organism: Arsenophonus sp. (assembly GCA_031446145.1). Taxonomy (GTDB): domain Bacteria; phylum Pseudomonadota; class Gammaproteobacteria; order Enterobacterales; family Enterobacteriaceae; genus Arsenophonus. Next base: position 432,342 of record CP132903.1, read on the forward strand.
TAAAATATTTCATGTTTTGGTATCTCTTATAAAGATTTTCTTATTATGTTATCTGAATATAGTACTTTTTATGATATTTTATAAAATGTATTGTGCTTAAAAATAATTATATTTTTTAATAGTACGGTTTACCGAAAGTAAAGTACATTCTTCAGGGATTTTTTTTGTTATATTTTTTTAAAATATAGAATTTTTTATTAAAATTAGAGCAATAAGGAAATTTTATCAACTATAGATCATTAAACTATAGTATTTATATTATTTAAAAGATTACTTTGATTTATTACTTTAAATAGAATTTTTTATATAAATATTTTAAGCAGATATATTGCCAAATAATAACTGTATTTATTTTTTCTTAAGCACAAAAATTTTTGTTATTATATTTAATTTTATATCTTTAATTGTTATAAAAGTTATTATATATACTTAACTTTTTAAAAAAAACTAAAAAAATATATTAAAAATCTAGAATAAGATATTATATAATTTATTAATTATAAATTAATTCTGTAAAAATTCATTTTTTATTTTTTAATACATATAATATATAAACGTTATTAATTTTAATTGATTTTAAGGTCATTGATATTTGTAATAATAAGGGAAACATTTGATGAATTTTTTTATTTCTGAAGCAGCAGCTTTGGTGGATGTTCGATCTCAAGAAAACACTTATTCTTTAATTATTATGTTAGTTATTTTTGGATTAATTTTTTATTTTATGATTTTACGGCCACAACAAAAACGTGCTAAAGAACATAAAAAATTAATAGATTCTATTTCTAAAGGTGATGAAATATTAACAACAGGTGGCATTATTGGGCGTGTTACGAAAATATCTGAAACAGGTTATATTATTCTTGCATTAAATGATACAAATGAAGTAACTATTAAACGAGATTTTGTTACAGCGGTATTGCCAAAAGGTACAATGAAATTTATTTAATTTTAAAGGTTATATAAAGAGAATCATCTTGTTAAATCGTTATCCTTTATGGAAAAATTTTTTTATAGTAAGTATTTTGATTATTAGTGTAATCTATGCACTACCAAATTTTTTTGGAGAAGATCCGGCTATTCAAATTGTTGGAGTAAGGGGAAATTTTGCAAATGAAGCAATTTTAAACCAAATTGTTAATATTTTGCAAAAAGAAAAAATAGATATTAAATCAGTAAAATTGCAAAATGATGAAATTCTTGTTTGTTTTAATAATGTAAATTCACAACTCAATGCAAGAGATATTTTGCTTTCTAGTTTAGAAGAAAACTATGTTATTGCGCTAAATTTAGCACCTCTCACACCTAATTGGTTGAAATTTTTAGGCGCTGAACCTATGAAATTAGGGTTAGATTTACGTGGTGGTGTACATTTTTTAATATCAGTAGATATAAATAAAATTTTAAATCAATTGCAGGAATATACGATTAATACTATTAGCAATGATTTACGTAAACAAAAATTATCATATTTAAGTATACGCAAAATTAATAATTACGGTATTGAAGTGCGTTTTCATGATGATTATGAATGTTTAAAATCTAGAAATTATTTAAAGGATCTTTATAATGATTTCTTTTTTGAAATTAAAAATAGTAGATTATTTATATTACTGAAAAATGAACGAGTTACAAAAGCTCGAAATTATGCATTATCTCAGAATCTTAACATTATCCGTAATCGTATTAATCAATTAGGAATTATGGAACCCTTGATACAACGTCAGGGTGATTGTATTATTGTTGAATTGCCTGGTATTCAAGATACGGCAAGAGCTAAGGAAATTCTAAGTGCAACAGCTATGCTGGAATTTAGGTTAGTCAATACAGATATTCATCATTCTTTTATGCGTAATTTTTATATTCCTCCTGATGATTCAGAAATAAAATATACTCGTGATGGTCAGTCTGTGTTGCTGTATAAAAAAATAATTTTAACTGGTGATCATATTACTAATGCAAAATATGATTTTGATGATATGGGTAATGTACAAGTTAATATTAGTTTAGATAATATCGGTGGTTCTATTATGTCCAATTTTACACGTAATCATCAAAATAAACTGATTGCGACTTTATTGGTAGAGTATAAGGATACTGGAAAAAAAAATGCTCATGGTAATACTATTTTAGTAAAAGATGAAAAAATTATTAATATTGCTAAAATTTCTAGTTATTTTAGTAACAAATTTCGTATTACTGGTATTAGTGATCCAACGGAAGCTCGTCAATTATCATTATTATTAAGGTCTGGTGCATTAGTTTCACCTATTCAAATTATTCAAGAAATAACAATTGGACCAGCATTAGGATTACAAAATATTAAAGAAGGTATTAAAGCATCATTATCAGGTTTATTAATTTCTATGTTATTTTTAGTAATTTATTACCGTAAGTTTGGTATCATTGCAAGTGTTGCTTTATTAATAAATTTAATTTTGATAGTTGGTATTATGTCTGTATTACCAGGGGTCACTTTAACTATGCCTGGAATTGCTGGTATTGTTTTAATTGTTGCTATATCTGTTGATGCCACAGTTTTAATCAATGAACGTATTAAAGAAGAATTAAGAAATGGTCGATCTGTACAACAAGCCATAAATGAAGGTTATAAAGGTTCATTTTCTAGCATTTTAGATGCAAATATAACTACTGGTATTACATCAATAATTTTGTATGTAGTAGGTTCTGGTTTTATTAAAGGTTTTGCTATCACGACAATTATTGGTATTGTGACATCCATGTTTACTTCTATTATATTCACTCGCGCTTGTGTAAATTTATTATATGGTGGTAAACGACTTAAAAAGTTATCCATTTGAGAAATTTTTAAGGAATTTGATTGTGTTGCAAAATTATACGGAGAAATATTTAAATAATAAATATAAAATTATTGACTTCATGTCTTTAAATTTTTTTGCATTTTTTATTTCAATTGTTTTAGTGATTATTTCATTGACGATTATTACATTCAAAGGTTTTTATTTTGGATTAGAATTTACTGGTGGTACGGTTATTGAAATTAGTTTTAGTAAATTGATAAATTTAGATAAAGTTAGAGAAAATTTAATGTTTCATGGTCATAAAAAAATATTAATTCAGCATTTTGGCAGTGTTCATAACATTATAATTCGCTTGCCTCCTAATCAAGATTTTAAAGATAAGACAATTGATAAATCTATTATTTCTATAATTAATAGAAATATCGATAATAAAGCATTTTTAAAAAGAATCGAATTTGTTGGACCTAGTGTAGGAGATGAATTAGTTAAAAAAGGGTTCATAGCAATTTTATCTGCTTTTATTGGTATTTTAATTTATATCAGTATACGTTTTGAATGGCGTTTAGCATCTGCTACTGTAATTACGTTAATACATGATGTAATTTTTATATTAGGGATATTATCGTTATTTCAGGTTGAATTTAATATGACTGTTCTTGCTGCATTAATGTCAGTGATTGGGTATTCATTAAATGATAGTATTGTTATCTTTGATCGTATTCGTGAAAATTTTTGCAAAATACATCATGTATCTTCTTGTTTGATAATCAATCTTTCTTTAACGCAAACATTAAAAAGAACATTAATTACATCGATAAGTACTTTATTAGTAGTATTAATGCTTTATATATTTGGTGGCTTAATGCTCAAAGGATTTTCATTGGTATTTTTAATTGGTGTGATTATTGGAAGTATTTCTTCGATTTATGTCGCTTCTTCATTAGTTTTAATGATGGGAATAAAACGAAAACATTTAGTTCCGATGATTTTATTAAAAGAAGAGGATAATGAAAACTATTTGAAATAAATATTATCAATTTTAATTATTTATATTGATTCTAATGTTTCAATAAAGTTCTTTATGCAGAGTAGTAAAAATGCAATAAAGAAAATGTATCTATTCTCTGTTCTGTAATTTTTTCAATATTAAAGCCATCAATTCATGTTTATTTGAAGACAGTTTAAAGATTAAACGAGAACGTATTGTATTTTATAAACGTAATATCATTTCTTTTAAAATATCCGCATTATTTATGTCTCTTGTAGTAAACACCTGTAATATATGTAAATTATTAGATGAAGATAAGATAAAAAAGGTATAAAAAAAGTATTAGAAAAATTATTTATGAGCTCTGGTAATTTAGAAACAACTATTTAATAATGTAATTTTTTTACGAATAATGATAAAATTTTTTTTTGAAATATAATCAGAAGACAGTAATAGTAAAATTAAACAATAGACAAATTTTCTTATATGCGCTTTTTCTCTGTATCGTAATTTTGAAGATATACGTGAATTTTGTGAAGAAAATGCTACTTTACAGGATTAAAAATGATTTTATGTAAAAAAAAATTTATGTACCGTGCATTATATTTAGCAAAAAAAGGACAGTTTACTACATCTCCAAATCCAAATGTCGGATGTGTTATTGTTTATAATGATGAAATTGTTGGTGAAGGTTTTCATTATAAAGCAGGAGAGTCACATGCTGAGATTAATGCTTTAAAAATGGCTGGTAAAAGAGCTCAGGGTGCAACAGCTTATATTACATTAGAACCTTGTAGTCATTATGGTAAAACCCCACCCTGTGTCAATGCTCTAATTGATGCGGGCATAAGTTGTGTTTGTGTTTCTATGAAAGATCCTAATCCTAAAATTAGAGGACGTGGTCTCTTAAAATTACAAAAAGCTGGAATACAAGTATTCCACGGTTTATTAATAAAAGAAGCAGAGGATTTAAATCGAGCTTTTTTAAAAAGAATGCGTACTGGTTTTCCATATGTGCAACTTAAATTAGGGGCATCACTTGATGGTAAGACAGCACTTGCTTCAGGTGACAGTAAATGGCTTACTTCTTTAAAATCTCGAAAAGATGTACAAAATTTTAGAGCAAAAGCTAGTGCAGTTTTAACGACTAGTAGTACAGTAATTAATGACAATCCTTCTTTAAATGTTCGTTGGGCAGATTTTACATCTAAGTTAAAGAATATTTATCCTAAAAAACAAATTCGACAGCCAATAAGAATTGTTTTAGATAGAAAAAATCAAGTTACTTCGGAACATTTAATTACAAAAGTCGAAGGGGAGTGTTGGTTGATTCGTTCTCAATCAATTTTACAAAATTGGGTTGATAATGTAAAAGAAATCATTATACCTAGTTATAAAAAAGAATTTGATTTGATTTTAATAATGATAGAACTTGGTAAAAGGAATATTAATTCAATTTTTATTGAAAGTGGGTCAACATTAGCTGGTTCTTTATTGCGATTAAAATTAATTGATGAGTTAATCATTTATATTGCACCTAAAATTTTAGGTGAGCAAGCAAAAGGTTTATTTAATATTCCAGAATTAAAAAAAATAAGTCATGCTGCTTTATTTAAATTTGTTAATGTTAAATGTATCGGTTGTGATGTACGTTTAAGATTACGACCATTGTAGAATATTTTTAGATTAAAATAAACTTATTAAGTTAATGTATAGATATATATAATAAAAAAAAATATTATTAATATATTTAATTCTTTATAAAATTTAATCAATATAGAAAAATATGATATTATTAATTTAATTTTTAGTTTTCAATGAGAGATTTTATGCGTATCATAAAAAGTTTTGTAACAGCACCTAAATCCCGTATAGCAATAGCTATCGCACGGTGTAATCATTTTATAAATAATAGTTTACTAAAAGGAGCGATTGACACTTTAGAACGTGTTGGTTTAGTGAAAAAAGAAAATATAACAGTAGTCTGGTTGCCCGGATCTTATGAGCTACCTTTGATAATTAAAACATTATCAGATACAAAAAAATATGACGGGATTATTGCACTTTCTACTATTATACGTGGTGAAACACAACATTTTTCATATCTTTTTGATGTATGCAGTTCTGGAATTGCTAATATTGTCATGAAAAGTAATATTCCTGTTGGGTTTGGAGTTTTAATAACAGAAAATATTGAACAAGCAATTGAGCGTTCAGGTACTAAATCCGGAAATAAAGGTGTGGATGCTGCTTTATCAGTACTTGAAATGATTAATATAATTCATGATATCAAAAGTTAATAAATTTTTTTTACAAAATAGGAAAATTTGTGAAATTTGCTACTCGTCATCGAGCACGGGAGTGTGCTGTACAAGCAATTTATTCCTGGGAATTATCAGGAAATAGTATTGATGATATCGAAATAGGTTTTTTTTCTGAACAAGATATGTCTAATGTTGATGTTTCTTATTTTCATGAATTAGTAATTGGTGTATCTAATAATGTTTCTGAATTAGATAAAAAAATTACTCCTTATCTTTTTCGTCACATTAAGCAACTTGGTTATATAGAAAAATCTGTTTTACGTCTAGCTACTTTTGAACTTTTTTACTGTAATGATGTACCTTATAAAGTTATTATTAATGAAGCCATTGAATTAGCAAAAGTGTTTGGTGCAGAGAAAAGCCATATATTTATTAATGCTATTTTAGATAAAGTCGTTAATACTGCACGTAAAAAATAATATTTAATCAATAAATATACTTAAAAATATTTTTTTGTCATACAATACCTAGTATTACTGCAAAAACATTGGCATTTTTTGTAAAACTATCATAACTAATTTTATCTATGAGATAATCATGTGAAAATATATTATTCTTCTTATTTTTTTATTTTTTTCTAATTTTGAAAATATTAATATTAAAAGTTCAAATTTCTTGAAAACTATAAAAATTAATAATGTTTTATTTTTGTATAATAAAAGAAAGTATTTTACGTTTTCTTTTAAGTATAAAAACTTTATTTTATAAAATAATTTAATATAAATAAAAAATTTGTATGTTCGTTAAATATAAATTACTATAAATTTTAGTTTAATATTATTTGTGATATAAATAATACATTTTTTTTAAAAAATAGATTTTAGACTTTTGAAATCCAATTTTTTTGGTAGCAATTTTTCAAAAAAACTTATTTTAAAAATTATGGATAAAAAATCTTTTTTAACTATTTTTCATCCTTTATATTTATTTGGAACTGGATTTGGTAGTGGTTTATCGCCAGTAGCTCCAGGGACCATAGGGTCATTAGTTGCTATTCCATTTTGGTTATTGATGTATTGGTTAATACCATTTTGGTGGCATTTTTTTGTCATTGTCTTATTTTTTTTTATAGGCGTAATGATTTGTCAGAAAATTTCAAATGCCATAAAAATATACGATCATAGCAGTATTGTTTGGGATGAATTTGTTGGAATGTGGTTAACACTTATGTCTATTAATGTCATTAATCTAGAATGGTTATTGATAGCATTTATGATTTTTCGATTTTTTGATATATTAAAGCCTTGGCCTATTATTTGGTTTCATAAAAAAATCTTGGGAGGTTTTGGTATTATGTTAGATGATGTAATAGCAGCTTTTTTTTCTGTAATTACTTTATTAATGATACAGTATTTTTTATTATTTTTTTAATTTTTGTTTTGTTAATTTTTTATTTTTGTTGCTTTTGATGTTTTTTTTAAATTTTTTTTTGTTTTTTTTATGATAAAATTTTTTAATTGCTTCTATTATTCCTTTTGAATGAAGACCTAACTCAGTTTCTATTTCTTTTTTGTTGCCTTGTTGTATAAATTTATCTGGTAAACCTAGATTAATCACAGGTATTATATAATTATTTTTTAACAAAAAATCATTGACACCGCTACCGGCTCCTCCGATAATTGAATTTTCTTCTAATGTTACTAATAATTTATGTTTTTTTATTATTTTTAATATTAATGTTTCATCTAAAGGTTTTACAAATCTCATGTCAACAACTGTTATATTGAGCGTCTCTCCTGCTTTCATAGCTTCAATTAGTAATGTCCCAAAATTAAGAATTGCAATTTTTTTTCCTTGTCTACAAATTAGACCTTTTCCAATTTGAATTTTTGATAAAGGTTTTAAAGTAACACCAGACCCCCCTCCTTTTGGATAGCGAACTGCTATTGGCCCCTTTTTGTAATGATAAGCAGTATGTAACATTTTACGACATTCATTTTCATTGCTGGGAGACATAATAATCATGTTAGGTAAACAACGCAAAAAAGATAAATCAAAAGCACCTTGATGAGTTTGTCCGTCTTCTCCAACTATGCCCGCTCTGTCGATAGCAAAAAGAATGGGTAATTTTTGAATAGCTACATCGTGAATGATTTGATCATATGCACGTTGTAAAAAAGTGGAATAAATAGCAACAACGGGTTTATAACCTCCGATTGCAAGACCGGCTGCAAAAGTAACGGCATGTTGTTCAGCAATAGCTACATCAAAATATTGTTTTGGATAAGTTTTTGAAAATTTAGTCATGCCTGATCCTTCTCTCATGGCTGGCGTAATTGCTATTAATTTAGGATCATTCGCTGCTTCTTCGCATAACCAGTCACCAAAAATTTTTGAAAAAGTTAATTGAGTATTATTATTTTTAGGTAAAGAGAAACTTGATAAATTAAATTTAGGTACAGCATGCCAGGTAATTGGATCTTTTTCAGCTGGCGTATAACCTTTTCCTTTTTTTGTGATTACATGTAAAAATTTTGGACCTTTTAGTGTGCGAATGTTTTTTAATGTATGCACCAATTTTAGTACATCATGACCATAAATTGGGCCGATATAATTAAATCCTAATTTTTCAAAAATAGTGCTTGGTGCTATTATTCCTTTCAGATGTTTTTCTATTTTTTGTAAAAAAAAATTAATTTTTGGTATATTAGAAAATATTTTTTTTCTTTCTTCACGTAAGTTAGAAAATAAATTATAAGATAAAATTTTTGATAAATGATAATTTAACGCACCAACATTTTTTGAAATAGACATTTTGTTATCATTGAGAATTACTAGTATATCTTTATGAATATCACCAGCATGATTCATGGCTTCAAAGGCAATACCTGCAGTCATTGCTCCATCACCAATTATACAAACAGTTTTTCTGTTTTTGTTTTCATATTCTGCAGCTACTGCCATTCCTAGTCCTGCACTTATAGAAGTAGATGAATGACCGACGCTGAAACTATCATATTCGCTTTCTGTACGACAAGGAAATGGGTGTAAACCATTTTTTTTTCTTATTGTACAAATTGCATCACGGCGACCAGTTAATATTTTGTGTGGATATGCTTGATGTCCTACATCCCAAATAAGATTATCAAATGGTGTTTTGTAGACATAATGCAAAGCAACAGTTAATTCAATAGTACCTAATCCAGAAGCAAAATGTCCACTGGAAAGACTGATAGTTTTTAATAAAAATTCCCTTAATTCTTGACATAATTTTTCTAATTTTTTCGTTGGTAAGAGCCGTAGTTCTTTTGGTGTATTTATTTGCGATAAAATTGGATAGGAAGTGATATCAATACTCATATTTTTTAAGTGTAATAATTATTTTTTGTTGATGTAAATCATACGATAATATTTTGAAATTTTTTATGATTATAATATTTTATATTTTTAGATTAAGGAAATTAACTTTTGCGTTTAATCATGAAGTGTGTAAAATTTTTTAATATTGTTATATTAAATTCATATTTTTTTTCTAAAAGCTCAAGAATCTTTAGTGCTTGTTTGTGTAAAATTTTTATTTTTTTCTTTGTTTCTTCCAGACCTATTAATAATGGATAGGTATTTTTTTTGTTTTTTTGATTTATGTTTTGATTTTTTTGAAGAATTTTTTCATCAGTAATTATATCAATAATATCGTCATGAATTTGAAATATTAAACCAATAGTATTAGCGTAATTATCTAATAATTTTGTTAATGCTATTTTTTGATGATGAGAAGCAAGTATGCTCATGCGGATTGCAGCCCGAATTAAAGCACCTGTTTTTTTATTATGAATACATTCTAATTTTTTTATGTCAATTTTTTCTTCTGATTCAATATCCAATGCTTGCCCTCCGCACATACCTGCTACTCCAGTAGCATGAACCAGTTCACGTATCATAGCAAGACGATGATTATCATTTACATCAGGCATGTTGGCATTTGATAAGATGTCAAATGCTAATGTTTGTAATGCATCTCCAGCTAAAATTGCATGTGCTTCACCGAAAGTAGCATGGCATGTCGGTTTTCCCCGACGTATAAAATCGTTATCCATTGCAGGTAAATCATCATGAATTAATGAATATGCATGAATACATTCAATGGCTGCAGCAGGGGTGTCTAAATTTTCTTTGGAAACATTTAACATTTCACCAATAGTATACACTAAAAAAGGTCTGAGTCTTTTTCCACCAATTAATGTTCCATATTTCATGGCTGTAATAAGTTTTGTTTGATTTAATGGAAGTTTTTTGAATTGATCTAACAATATTTGATTGATACGATTTTGCACCCATTGCAGTTTATTGATAAATGATAGTTTTATTATTTGAGATATCATTATTTGTATTGTCCAGAATCGATTATGAGTAATATACAGTATCATGTTTTTTTGATAAAATTTATGTTTGTTTTTTATTATATTTTTTTATTAACAGATAGTTTTAAGCCATAACATTATTAATTGGTAGTATATTTATCTTTAATATTGCTTATTTTAAAAAAAGAAGTCATGTTGATCGTTTTTTTAAAAATTAATTTTAATAATGAATAAAATTCATATTGTACTTTATGATATATGGATATCATAAAATAATAACATATAAAGAATTTTTTTGATTTTTATATTTTTATTTTTTTATAAATACTTTTAATTTTATTTTTGTGATGATATGAAAATATATTTTTATTTTTTAAAATTTAATAAATTTTATTTACATTGAAATAGAGGTATGTATCTTAAAATTTATTAAAATCCAAAATACACAAAACAGTATTCCTGCAATAAAAATATAATTGCCATTATTTAATTGTAATAACCATCCTCCAAGAATCCCTCCTGAAGCAACACCTAGAAATTGACTAGTAGAATAAATGCCCATCGCAGTTCCTTTATATTTCTTATCTATTTTTTTACTGACAAGTGAAGGTAATAATGTTTCCATAACATTAAATGCGATAAAAAACAGTTGAAGTCCAGTTAATATTAATAGAAATTTTTGATTACAAAAATAAAATATTAATTCAGATATAAATAAAATTATAATACATAAGAAAAATATTTTTTTTGTTCGAGATTCATTATTTGCGTAAATAATAAAAGGTATGATGCTTATAAAAGCAATAAGTAAAGTGCTTAAATATATCTTCCAGTGTTGATGAGTTGGAATACCTGCATCAATCATTATTAATGGAACAGCTATAAAATTTATTATTAGTAAACTATGTAAACAAAAAATACCATAATTGAGTCTTAGTAGTTCTAGATTTTTTATTATATTTTTTATTGTTTTTTTTATAAAATTGATATCATTATTTAAAATTTTATATGGAGGATCAGGAACATAAAGCTTAATAATCAATATTCCTGCTACCCCCAATAAACTTATTGTCCAAAAAAGACCATGTAATCCGAGAATATGAGCGATAATTGGACCTATAATTATTGAAATAGCAAAAGTAATACCAAAGCTTACACCAAGAAAAGCTATAGCTTTTGTTCTATTTTTTTCGTGAATGAGATCTGTAAGTAATGCTATAATAGTTGAAGAAATAGCACCTGAACCTTGTAAGGTCCTACCAATAATAATACCCCAAATAGAATTCGTTGATGCAGCGATTATGCTGCCAAAAATAAAGATCCATAAACCATTAATAATTATTTTTTTTCGTCCAAATCTATCAGACATTAAACCCATGGGAATTTGGAATAAAGCTTGAGTAATACCATACATTCCAATTGCTAATCCTAATAAAAAATCATTAGCGTCTTTTAGATCTTTTCCATAACTAGTTAGTATTGGTAGCACCATTAACATACCTAGCATACGTAATATGAATACTGATCCTAATCCAAAAGTTGCTTTTATTTCTTTAAGTGTCATCAAAATATTATGATTAGTTGTATATAGTAAAATTTTTAGATTAACATTATAAAACTATTTTTAACATTAGTTAATATGTTTTTAAAAAAATTACCGAATATAAATAATGATTATTTTAATACTATAATCTAACTTGTTTAAATGTATATTGTAATTTGTTTTTAATTTTTTATATAAATTATAATGTTATATAAATAAATGTTGGTTCAATAGAAAAAATAGGGTCGATAGACATCATAATGCTCAGAAATGTAATAGCTAGAAGAGAAAAAATAAATATTTTTCTTGCCCAAAGTTGATCATTGTTATTTTTTTTGAAGCCAGAGATAGAAATTTTGAGCCACCATAGACTAATTAATGTAGAAACTATAAGGTATTTATATCCGGTATAACCACTAATAGTTAACATTGCAGTTGTTATTGTAAAAGCCGTAATATATAAAAAAATATGATTTTTTGTGATATGAATACCTTTAATAACTGGTAATACTGGAATGTTTGCATTTTTGTAATCTTTAAGGTGATAAATAGCAATTGAATAAAAGTGTGGCATTTGCCATAAACTAAAAATCAAAAGTAAAATTAAAGCTCCTGTATCAAATTTATTAGAAACAGCACAGTAACCAATAACCGGTGGTGTAGAACCAGATAAACTCCCTATTATGGTTCCATAAAGAGAATTGCGTTTCATGTATATACTATAAATTAAAACATAAATAATAAAACCTATAATACTAAAAATTACCGATAAAAAATTAGTATTAATATATAATAGTATTAATCCAGAAATTCCTAGTATAGTAGCGTAAATTAAATACTTTTTTATATTTGTAGATTGTTTAGTGAAAAAACGGTTGTTAGTTCTTTTCATTATTTTATCAATATCTCGATCGATATAGTTATTAAAAACACATGCAGAAGCTACCACTAATGATACACCTAGTAATGTATTGATAAATAGAAAATAATTTATAATACCTTTAGAAGCCAATAAAAATCCGCCAATAACAGATATCAAATTACCTAAAATAATGCCAGGTTTAATAACTTGTAAATATTTTTTTAACATATCAGATTTTAGTCTAGTAACATATTTATGTTTAAATTATACATTATCCATATAGAGCCTATTACTATTATAGTAATAATTACTATAGTAAATATGAAAGATATTATATTCCAATTTTTGTTTGATGTAGCATTTATATGCAAAAAATAAATAAGATGCACTAAAACTTGAATTATTGCTGTAATAATAATACTTAAAATAATTTTATTATAAGATTTAGCATTATTTATTACCATCCAAAATGGGATAATCGTTAAAATTATGGATAATATAAAACCGGTAAGATATGTTTTTATGCTATTTTTTTCTTTAAAACATTTTTTTATAATTGAAAAATTATTCATGTAATTGCTCCAAATAAATACACAAAACTGAATATAAATATCCAAATAATATCTAAAAAATGCCAAAAAAGACTTAAGCAATTTAAACGTGTTTGATTAATTATAGTTAGTCCACGACGTGAAATATGAATTAACATTATAATAATCCATCCTAAACCAAAACTTATATGAATACCGTGTGTACCGATTAATGTAAAGAAAGCAGATAAAAAAGCGCTTCTATTAGGTCCATAACCTTGAGAAATTAATTCGTGAAATTCATAAAGTTCCATACTCATAAAATTTGCACCTAATAAAAAAGTAATCACTAACCATAATTTTACGTGATTTTTGTTTTTTTTATGCATAGAGACCATTGCAAATGCATAAGTGAGACTACTAGATAATAAAAGTAAAGTTTCTTTTAAAACAAAATGAATTTTAAAAATTTCTTTTCCTGTTGGTCCTCCTGCAATGTTATTAACTAAAACAAAGTATGTGGCAAAGAGACAGGCAAATAAAATTAGATCACTCATTAAATAGATCCAAAAGCCGAATATTTTTGTTTCACTATTATAATTTTCATGATTTTTATGGATAGAAGGTTTTTTGCTAATTAAGTTTATTGACATTATTAAGACCTATTTTTTATATTGCTATAATATAGACTTTCCATTTTTTTAATTGTATTTACAGGGATGTAATAAGTAATATTTTCATCAAATGTTTTAGCAATCCAGGTTATAATAATACCAATAAATCCAATTATTGCTAAATACCAAATATGCCAAACCATAGCAAAACCAAAAATTAAAGAACATATTAAAATAATAAAACCTATAGAAGTATTTTTTGGCATATGAATTGGTTTATATATTTTTGGTTGTTTGTGAGCAAGCCCTTTTTCTTTTATATTCCACCAAGCATCACGTGTATTAATTTTTGGTGTTATAGCAAAATTATAAAAAGGTGCAGGAGATGATATTGCCCATTCTAGAGTACGTCCATTCCATGGATCTCCGGTGAAATCATAATTTTTCTTACGATCAAAAATACTAGTAATGATTTGGGTTATTTGACATAATATTCCCATGCCAATTAGTGTAGTCCCAATAACAGCTATTATAAGCATAAATTGATATTGTGGATCAATATTTTGGCTTAATCTACGAGTCATTCCCATAAATCCTAGTATATAAAGTGGCATAAAGGCAATAAAAAACCCAGTAATCCACAACCAAAAAGCACGCATTCCCCATTTTTCATTTAATATAAAACCAAATGCTTTTGGAAACCAATATGTCATTCCAGCAAAACAACCAAAGACAACTCCACCAATAATTACATTATGAAAATGCGCAATCAGAAATAAACTGTTATGTAAAATAAAATTTATCCCTGGAACGGCTAGAAGTACCCCAGTCATTCCACCAATAGAGAATGTGATTATAAAACTAATAGTCCATAACATTGGTGTTGTGTATTGAATGCGCCCATGATACATGGTAAATAACCAATTAAATATTTTAACTCCAGTTGGAATGGCAATTATCATTGTAGCTATACCAAAAAATGCATTAACATTTGCACCTGAACCCATAGTAAAAAAATGGTGCAACCATACTATAAATGACATTATAGTGATAACAATTGTAGCCCATACAAGTGATGTATAACCAAATAAACGTTTTTTTGAAAATGTAGCTGTTACTTCAGAAAATATTCCAAAAGCAGGTAATATTAATATGTAAACTTCTGGATGCCCCCAAGCCCAAATTAAATTAACATACATCATCATATTTCCACCAAAATCATTAGTGAAAAAGTGAGTATTTAAGTATCTATCTAATGTCAAAAGTCCGATTGTAACTGTCAATATAGGAAATGCTGCAATGATTAGTACGTTGGTACAAAGTGCAGTCCAGGTAAAAACAGGCATTTTCATCATTGTCATACCAGGAGCTCGCATGCGTAAAATTGTTGTAAAAAAATTAATTCCTGTAAGTGTGGTTCCAATTCCAGATATTTGTAAACTCCATATCCAATAATCTACTCCAACGCCAGGATTGTATTCTTTTCCAGACAATGGAGGATACGCTAACCAACCTGTTTGGGCAAATTCACCTATGCCTAATGATAAGTTAATTAATATCACACCAACAACAAACAACCAAAAACTAATAGAATTTAGAGATGGAAATGCTACATCTCGAGCACCAATTTGTAGTGGTACTATTAAGTTTATTAGTCCGATCACAAAAGGTGTTGCCATAAAAAAAATCATTATTACACCATGAGCAGTAAAAATTTGATCATAATGATGTGGTGTTAAAAATCCAGATGAACCAGATGAAACCAATGCTTGTTGCGTTCGCATCATGATTGCATCTGCAAAACCACGGAGCAACATGATCATTGCAGTGATAATGTACATTATGCCTATTTTTTTATGATCTACGGTAGTTAACCATTCATCCCAAAGCCATTTCCATTTTCCGTAATAGGTTATAATTCCTAAAATAATAACACCAATGAATAATGTAACAATAAGAGTTATGATAATGATTGGTTCATGGAGAGGAATTGCATCCATTGTTAATTTTCCGAACATATTATTTATTCCTTTATTTATTTTTCAAAGAATGCTGTGAGGGATTTATAATTTGATTATTTTTAATGTGATGTGCATGTCCAAATTGTGATATAATATCTTCGTATAAATTTGCTTTTACACTGGAAAAGTAAGTGACAGCTACATTGTAGCTAGGTTTTATTAATTCATTAAACTGAGATATGTTATTTATGTTTTTTTTAGATTTTTTTGCTTTTTCAATCCATTTTTCAAAACTTTTTGTATTAACGGTTGCAATAACATTAAATTTCATATCTGAAAATCCATGACCACTATAACTGGATGAAAAGCCTTTATAGATACCAGCTTGATTAGCAATTAGGTGCAGTTTACTTTGCATGCCCGCCATAGCATAAATTTGACTGCCTAAAGCAGGAATAAAAAAAGAATTCATGACTGAAGCTGATGTTACTTTAAAAGTAATCGGGGTATTTATAGGAAAAGCGATTTCATTAATGGTAGCTATGTTTTTTTCTGGATAAATAAATATCCATTTCCAATCGCTAGCAATTACTTGAATAGTAATAGGATTGTTTTTGTTGATTAGTGGTTTGTAAGGATCTAATTTATGAGTAGTGTCCCAGGTAATGATTGCTAAAGTAAAGATAATGATGATAGGGATCGCCCAACAAAATAATTCAATCTTATTTGATTTTTCCCAATTTGGTCGGTAAATGGCGTATTTATTATTTTCGCGATATTTTATTGCAAAAAAAATAGTCATAAAAATTACTGGAATGACAATGATTAGCATCAAAGTAAGTGATGTTATTATGAGTTTCTTTTGTTCAATGCTGATTGCTCCTTTTGGATCCATTAATGTCATATTACAACCAGTCAGTATAAAGAAAACAGTAATTAATGAGATAATTTGAATGCTTTTTTTATATTTTATAACTCTCATTATAATAGTCACTCCAATTTTAGAAATATACTAATTTTTTTTATTTGGTTGTTAGATATAATTATTCATTTTTATAAAAACAAAAAAACATATAATTATGATATGCATTTAATTTAAGAAAATTTGTTGTAATCATCGTTATTTTTAATAAATATATTTTAATAAAAATTTTTTATTAATTTTTTTTTATTATATTTTAATCTTAAAAATTATATAAATATAGTTTTTTAAAAAAATAATTTGTGTATGATGTTTTTTAATAAAGTTATATTTAAATTATAATGTAATTATATATTATCTATGAAAAATTATCTGTATATTTAAAATCTTATAAAAAGATGTTATTTTTAGTTTTATAACTATAATTTTTTATGAATACATTAAATTTTTTTTTATGTATATGCAATAAAAGAATATTATTTTTTGAATTTTCTGATATTATTGTTGAATAAGTAATATTAAATATAACTTTTTTATATTATTTTAGTATTTTTTTTTGCATAAAAAATATTCAGTTAATTCTGTATAGCCTATTTTTTTGAGATAAAAAGGATACAGATAAATTCAACAAAATAAATATTTTTTGTTCATATTTTCATTGTTTAAATTTTTCATATTTTAAAAATTATAAACAATATTTTGATTTTTATATTTTTTAAATTAATATTAGCACGGTATAGTTTACATTTTTTTGAAAAAATCAATTTTACTTACCAAAAAAAAGTATTTATTAAAAAATAAAAAATAGTTTTAACTAAAAATGTTGATAAATAATATGTCTAGTATGTCTATAAAAATTAAAAATAAACTTACAAATTTTTTTATGCCTCTGTATTTAGTAGTTACTGATGAGAGTATTAAACATAATTTTTCAAAAAATATGGAGACCCATTTTAAAATTATTTTAGTTACGGAAAAATTTATTCGACAAAATTTATTACAGCGTCATAGAACTGTATATTTTCTTCTAAAAGAAGAATTATCCAATGGTGTTCATTCATTAAAATTGCATACTTATACGCCAGTTGAATGGCAAAAGTATCAGTATGTAAAGTTTTTTTCACCATGTTGTTTTAAAAAATAATTTTAAAAAACAAATTAAATTAGTTAAATAAATTTATTATATCATAGTAATATATTTCATAGTAATATAAAATAAAATTAATATAAAATAAAATAATTAAGAACATCAGGAATTTTATAAAAACTTAAATAACAGTATTTTAAAATGATGTAGTTATTTTTTATTTGAGTAATAAATTATATTTTTTATTTTCAATTATATAAGTGTTTTTTAAAAAACCTATTTTTTTACTTTTATTGATATTTTCTATTTTGATATTTTTTTAAAAGTATGAAAGTATCATATAAAAATATCTTGAAAAAATATATTGATAATTTTCTTCAATTCAAAATTATTTCAAATTTAATAAATAGTAAGAACATATTTATAAGAATAATATAAAAATAATTTAAAAAAATAATTAAGATTTTAAAGACTAGTATTATTAATATAAAAAATATTCGAAATAAACATAAATGTTATTTTGAAAAAATAAAAAAGGTATAATTTTTAATTTGAAAATTTAATTAAAAAATATTTAAAGAAATGTAATTAATTTTTAGAAAAAAAACAGAATTAAAAATATTTTTTGTATAAACTTAACAGGTATATATAAATTAAATATTTTTTTTGCAGAAAAAATAAGTTTTTGTAAAAATAGTTTTCTTTATAGTTGATTTTATATAATTGATTTTAAAAAGAAAAATTAATCATAAATATTTTATAGAAAAGAAAAATGTAATAAATATTCTTTATTTTTTTATCTAATTTTTTAAAGTTTTGCGTAAGTTTTATTTAATAAAAAACAATAATTTTTAAATTTATTAAAAGATTATCATATTTTTTTTTAAAATTGTATCAGTTAAATCTTTAATCGTAAAAAAATAAGATAGTTATTTTATCAGAAATTGTATAAAAATTGTTTCAGAGTTTTATATTTTTAATTTTTTTATTAAAAGTTTACAAAAAGAAACACACAACAATAAAAAATATCAACTCAATTATTTTGTAAATAAGTATATTGCAATATAAAATTTTTATAGGTCTGCATTATGTGTAAATTATGAATTTCTAATCCATGTGGAAGTGAGAATTAGTGGTCTGATTTTAAATATGGTTAAAAAATTTAATAAAAAAATAAATTTTTATGACAAAGAGCAATATTTTAAGTAACAGCTATAAATAAAGTTAATAATATGTTGGTAAAATAAAGTTATTAATAAATATAAGTATTTATATTATTTATAATAATTCATTGTAAGATTTTAGTTTAGTTTATAAAATTTTAAAAGTAAATTATTCAAATTAAAAAATATTATTAATATCTAGTATTAAATTACTAATTTATTATTTGTTAAAAAATTAAAATAGTAGTAATAAACAAGGTCATGATATTAAAAAATATATAATTAAAAATTAGTTATTTTTATGTAATTTTATTGATTCAAATTAGTATTTTTTTGTTTTTGTTTTTTGTTTTTTGATATATTTAAATTCATATAAATTCATATAAGAGATTTGAAATGTTATAATCATGTAATATGATCAATTTTTACAAGATTATGGTTTATTTAAAAAATAATTATATTAAAAAATATTGTAATATAAAAAATATTGTAATTTTATGCAAATATTAATTAATTTTAGCATTTAAATGTTTTATAAAAATATGTTTATAATTATTTTGCAACTTTTTATTTACATTAAAAATGATAATAAATCATGTATTAATTGAAAATATAATAAAAATATTTTATTAATAAAAATTAGTTTATAAAATAAAAAGATTTTGCACAATAAAAATTAAAAAATCTCAATATTACATATAGAAATATTTGTAAAAATCATCAAATAGAATTGTTATTTATTTTATAGTAATAATTTAGTTAACATAAATATATATTAATTTTTTTCTGTTTAATATTTTTAAGAATTAATACTACAATTTTAAATTGTATTTTTTTAAAAAAATAAAAAATAAAAAATAAAAATAAAAAAATATATTTTCATTGAAAAATGAATGTATATAAATACAGTTTGATTATAATGGTAAAATTATCAATAAGGAAAAAATAAATAAAATAGCATTATATATTTTTTATTATTTTTTATTTAATTTATTATAAGATAAGATATAGTTCATATGTTTAATAGAAAGATTATTCATATTATTTTAATTTTTATATCTAATAAAGAATATATTATATTTACAAAAAAAATCAATTATAAACAAGTATATAATTATATCAATAATTTATTTGATACATTAATATAAATTAAATTTAAAAAATCTAAGAAATATTTTTAATAAAATATATAAAAATAAAAATTTAAATTTTTAGATCAAAAGTTATTAGAATAATTATTGAATATTTTTTAACTAGTATAAAAAATATTTTCAATAAATTCTCATATTAATGAGAGAATTTAGACCTCTTTACTATACAATAATTAATCATAAAAAAAATCTTAGATGATTGTTTATTTTTTATTTTTATTATTTATATTTGGTATATTATAGTTTTTACGAGATAGTTTAATTTTTACTTATTATTAGTTAAAAATCATTTGATTGTTTGTATTATAAATTAATCCCTAATGAATTAATCCCTAATGTGGAGATAAAAATGTCATATAATAATAAAGATCAATTTATTCAAAACATGGCATCATTAGTGCCAATGGTTATTGAACAAACTTCACGTGGTGAACGTTCTTATGATATTTATTCGAGATTATTAAGAGAAAGAATTGTTTTTTTAACAGGAATGCTTGAAGAATATATGGCAAATCTGGTAGTTGCTCAAATGCTTTTTCTAGAAGCAGAAAATCCAGAAAAAGATATATATCTTTATATTAATTCACCTGGTGGAGTCATTACTGCAGGTATGTCAATTTATGATACTATGCAATTTATTAAACCGGATGTTAGTACACTTTGTATGGGGCAAGCGTGTTCGATGGGAGCATTTTTATTAGCTGCTGGTAGTAGAGGAAAACGTTTTTGTTTACCTAATGCACGCATTATGATACATCAACCGTTAGGAGGATTTAAAGGGCAAGCTTCTGATATTGCAATTCATGCTGCAGAAATTTTGACTATTAAATCAAGAATTAATAAATTAATGGCTAAACATACAGGTAAAAAAATTAAAGATATTGAAAATGATACTGAGAGAGATCGATTTTTATCTGCAGAAGAAGCAGTAATTTATGGTTTAATAGATAAAATTTATATTAATCGTATGTAATTGATGCAGATCAATGTATGGTATATATCTTATACAATTATAAAAAATTATACTGATAATTATTTATGATACAGTTCTTTAAGTCTAAAATTATAATTTTTAAAAGTGAGGTTATTTTTAATGACTGATAAACAAAAAGAAAGTTCAGAAAAGTTACTTTACTGTTCTTTTTGTAGTAAAAGTCAGCATGAAGTTCGTAAATTAATTGCTGGTCCGTCAGTTTATATTTGTAATGAATGTGTTGAGTTATGTAATGATATTCTTATAGAAGAAATTAAGGAAATTTCACTAAATCATACAGGTAATGAATTACCTACGCCACATGAAATTTATAATCACCTTGATAATTATGTTATTGGTCAATCAAATGCTAAAAAAGTGTTAGCTGTAGCAGTTTATAATCATTATAAACGGTTAGGACATGTATTTAATAAAAAAGTTAATTCTGAGGTGGAATTAAGTAAAAGTAATATTTTGCTGATTGGGCCGACAGGTAGCGGTAAAACTTTATTAGCGGAAACTTTAGCGCGCTGTTTAAATGTACCATTTGCTATTGTTGATGCGACAACATTAACAGAAGCTGGATATGTTGGGGAGGACGTTGAAAATATTATTCAAAAACTTTTACAAAAATGTGATTTAGATATAGAAAAAGCACAACATGGTATAATATATATTGACGAAATTGATAAAATATCTCGTAAATCTGATAACCCATCGATCACACGAGATGTTTCAGGAGAAGGAGTGCAACAAGCGTTGCTTAAACTTATTGAAGGCACAATTGCTTCGGTTCCTCCTCAAGGAGGAAGGAAACACCCCCAGCAAGAATATTTGCAAGTTGATACATCTAAAATTCTTTTTATTTGTGGAGGAGCTTTTTCAGGTCTTGATAAAATTATTGCTCATCGTTTGAATATGCATTCAGGTATTGGTTTTTCTGCTGAATTAAAAAGTAAATTAAATGATGATTCAATCGAAAGTAAGTTATTTACTCAAGTAGAGCCAGAAGATTTGATTAAGTTTGGTTTAATTCCCGAGTTCATTGGTCGTTTACCTGTTATAACTACTTTTCATGAATTAAATGAAGAAATGTTAATTAAAATATTAACAAAACCAAAAAATGCATTGATTAAGCAATATCAAACACTTTTTGAAATGGAAGGTGTAAATCTTGAATTTGATAAAAAAGCATTAAAAGAAATTGCTAAAAAAGCAATGACTAAAAAAACAGGAGCACGTGGTTTACGGTCTATTGTAGAAATAATTTTATTAGAAATAATGTATGATTTACCATCTATGAAAAATGTAGAAAAAATATTAATTGACGAAATGGTAATAATGGGAGAATCAAAACCTTCGATAATTTATCCTAAAAAGGATATGCAAGTATTAGATAAAAATAAAACGAAATATTTTTAGTGAGAATCATATAACAGAAAATACCTTGATATTTAAAGATTTTTATCTTGATGATAGATTTAATAAATACATTTATTACATGTTACAATTGTATCTCATAATAATTATATAATTTAAATTAGGTTTCTTAAAATTCTTATGAAACTTTGAAATTGGTATAAGCTAAACGGAAGAGGAAGGCTTATGAATCTTGAGCGTTGTGAACGCATTGAAATTCCTGTATTACCTCTGCGTGATGTCGTGGTTTATCCACATATGGTGATTCCCTTATTTGTTGGTCGAAAAAAATCAATTCATTGTCTTGAAGCTGCTATGGAACATAATAAAGAAGTAATGTTAGTAGCTCAAAAAAAAGCGTCTACTGACGAACCAAATGTTAACGATTTGTTTTATGTAGGAACAGTTGCTTCTATTTTACAAATGTTAAAATTACCTGATGGTACTGTAAAAGTTTTGGTTGAAGGTTTACGTCGTGCAAAAATTACAACACTAACAGATAATGGAGAATATTTTATTGCTGAAGCAGAGTATTTTACTCATCCTATTTTAGATGAAAAAGAACAAGAAGTTTTAAATCGTACAACAATTAATCAGTTTGAAGGTTATGTTAAATTAAATAAAAAAATTCCTCCTGAAGTATTAACTTCATTACATGCAATCGAACAATCAGATAAATTAGCTGATACTATAGCTTCCCATATGCCATTAAAATTAACAAATAAACAACGTGTATTAGAAATGATTGATGTTGTGGAACGTCTTGAATATTTAATGGCAATGATGGAGTCTGAAATTGATATTTTACAGGTTGAAAAACGTATTCGTAATCGTGTAAAAAAACAAATGGAAAAAAGTCAACGAGAATATTACTTAAATGAGCAAATGAAAGCTATTCAAAAAGAATTAGGTGAAATGGAAGATTCACAAGACGAATATGAAATGTTTAAGAAAAAAATTAAAGATGTTAAAATGCCAAAAGAAGCACGTAAAAAAGCAGAGGGAGAATTACAAAAATTAAAAATGATGTCACCTATGTCTGCTGAAGCAACAGTATTACGCAGTTATATTGATTGGATGGTACAAGTTCCATGGCATACATGTAGTAAAGTTAAAAAAGATTTAATAAAAGCTCAAGAAACTTTAGACAGCGATCATTATGGTTTAGAGCGTGTCAAAGAACGTATTCTAGAATATTTAGCGGTACAAAGTCGCATTACTAAAATCAAAGGTACCATTTTATGTTTAGTAGGACCTCCTGGTGTTGGTAAAACATCGTTAGGACAATCTATTTCTAAAGCTACAGGACGAAAATATATTCGCATGGCATTGGGTGGTGTTCGTGATGAAGCAGAAATTCGAGGACATCGACGCACTTATATTGGGTCTATGCCCGGTAAACTCATCCAAAAAATGGCAAAAATTGGTGTTAAAAATCCTTTGTTTTTGTTAGATGAGATCGATAAAATGTCTTCAGACATGAGAGGTGATCCTGCATCAGCTTTATTAGAAGTTCTTGATCCAGAACAAAATATTGCTTTTAATGATCATTATTTAGAAGTGGATTATGATCTTTCTGATGTGATGTTTGTTGCTACTTCAAATTCTATGAATATCCCAGCACCTTTATTAGATCGTATGGAAGTTATTCGTCTTTCTGGTTATACTGAAGATGAAAAATTAAAAATTGCAAGAAAATATTTATTACCAAAACAAATTAAACGTAATGCTTTAAAACAAAATGAATTAACAATTGATGATAGTGCAATAATGGGTATCATTCGTTATTATACTCGTGAGTCCGGTGTACGCGGTTTAGAACGTGAAATTTCTAAATTATGTCGTAAAGCAGTAAAGGCATTATTAATGGACCATTCATTGAAAAATATAGTTATTCAGAATGATAATTTAAAGAATTATCTTGGTGTACGTAAAGTAGATTATGGTCGTGCAGACACTGAAAATCGTATTGGTCAAGTAACCGGTTTAGCTTGGACAGAAGTTGGTGGTGATTTATTAACTATTGAAACTGTTTGTGTACTTGGTAAAGGAAAATTGACTTATACTGGTTCTTTAGGAGAAGTTATGCAAGAGTCTATTCAAACAGCATTAACTGTAGTTCGAGCTCGAGCAGATAAATTAGGTATAGACATCGATTTTTATGAAAAGCGAGATATACATGTACATGTACCTGAAGGTGCTACTCCCAAAGATGGACCCAGTGCTGGTATTGCAATGTGTACAGCATTGGTATCTTGTTTAACTAATAATCCTGTAAGGGCAGATGTCGCAATGACAGGTGAAATAACATTAAGAGGATTAATATTGCCTATTGGTGGTTTAAAAGAAAAGTTATTGGCAGCCCATCGTGGTGGTATAAAAATTGTGCTGATCCCAGATGAAAATCGTCGTGATTTAGAAGAAATACCACAAAATATTATTGAAGATTTAAAAATTTATCCAGTAAAAACCATCGAAGAGATTTTTTCAATTGCCTTTCAAAACCCGCCTTTTAATATGGTGTAAGAGAAGTTAAAATATTTTTATAATGCATTCATTTTTTAATCTGCAATATTTTTAACAATAAAAATTAATAATTTGTATATTGTATCCTATTTTGTATATTTGAGTGATAATTATTATAATCATATAATTTTTTAGATGACATATAATTAAAAGTATTTAGATGGGAGTGAAGTAGCTGAATTTTTGTATATTGAGTTGAGTTTAATACTTTATTAATACATTCCAATACTTTATTAGAAGTACATATGTAGTAATTAAAAATTATTAGTAATACCTTTTAGGTATATACTAAATTCTTTGATTAAGTAAATAATATTTTTCTTTAATTCATTATTTTTCTTAAAATTTCATAATTATTTGATCAATATGGAGATTAATATATTAATGTTGGATAAATTACGTGTGATGGCAAATAGTTTTTTTTTAAAAATAATATTTGTAATTATTATTGTGTCTTTTCTTTTTGCTGGTATGGGTAATTATTTAATACATAATGTAAATAATTATGTTGCAAAAGTTAATGGTTCAATAATTACTTCATTGCAATTGCAAAGAGCATTGCAACAAAAACAGATGGCATTGCAAGAAAAATTAGGTGATCGTTTTTATGAAATAATTGATAATGAAAAAGAAATGACAATATTACGTAATCAAGCATTAGAGCATTTGATTAACATTACATTATTAAATCAATATTCTAATGATTTAGGATTAACCATTAGTGATCATAAAATTCAGGACAATATTTATAATATGGGCATATTTCATACAAATAATAAGTTTGATCAAAAAAAATATAAAGCTCTTTTATTAGAAAATAATATTAATTCTGATGATCTTGCTAAAGAAATACGGCAAAATATGCTAAACCAGCAAGTTTATAAAATTTATGTCAATGATGAGTTTGTTTTACCACAAGAAGTTGACGTTTATGTTAAATTACTTTTAGAGAAAAGAGAAATAAAAAAAGCCATATTATCGATCGATAAATATGAATTAAATCAATCTGTTACAGATGAAGAATTACAGGATTATTACAATAAAAATCAAAAGAAATTTTTAATTCCTGAAGAGGTAAAAATTAGTTACATTAAATTAGATATAGCTTTACAGAATATTAATTTAGATATCGCAGATAATGAAATACAAAGATATTATGAACAAAATATTGCTGATTTTACAGAACCAGAAAAAAAACATTATAGTATAATTCAATTAATAACAAAAAAAGAAGCGGATGCAGTTAGTAAGGCTTTATCTGAAGGTGTTGATTTTAATGAGTTAGTTGATAAAAAATCTATAGATAAGTCTAGTATAAAAAATCACGGTTCTATTGGTTGGATACCAGTCAATTCAACACCTATTGAAATTGTGAATGCTAATTTAACTAACAAAGGACAAATTTCAGATATAATTAAATTAGGAAAATATTACTTGATAATTCGTCTTGATGATATTAAACCTAAAATACTAAAATCTTTTAATTTAGTAAAAAATCAAATTAAAGAAATCTTAAAGAACAAGAAAAGAATTGATTCATTTTATTTATTACAAGAGATTGCAAAAAATGCGGCAATAAATGATAATGAATCTTTAAATGAAGTTGAAAAAGTTACTGGTATTAAGGCCATAAAAACAGATTGGTTTAATCGTGATAATCTTCCTTCTGAGATAAAATTTAAAAAAATTGCTGATGCAATTTTTAATGGAAATTTATTAAATAAAAACAAAATAATAGGCATTAATTCTGGGATCATTAATATTGATGATAATAATGTTTTTATTATTAGAATTGAAGATTATAAACCAGAAGAAGTAAAAAAAATTAACTTAGTTAAGCAAACGATAATTAAATTAGTAAAACGCATGAAAGCTATAAAAGTAATGGAGGAAGAAGTTAAAAAAATACTTATTGTCTTGAATGATAGTAACAGTAGTGAAGTTGTTTTAAATCAATTAGGTATTAATTTTGGGAAATCAAATATTTTTGCTCGTTTTGATCAGGATGATCCTTTGACCGAGAAAATTTTTAATATAGAATTAGATAATCAAAAAAATAAACCAAAATTTTTTTTCGTGAAAGATGAGAAAGATAATTTTGTAATCATCAAATTGATTAGATGTATTTATAGTAAACCAAAACATAGTGAATTTGAAATTTTTTCAGAACATTACAAATATATAATTGGCAATACGATGATGGAATCACTAATCTTAAATTTACGTAAGTCAGCTAAAATAAATTTAGGAAAATTTTCATAATGTGTCATCATGTATTTATATTAAATAGTTTAAATAATATACATTCAGTAAATAACGAGAGTTTTAATAAAAATATTTTAAAAAAAGTAATATTAATATTCATGAATAATATTTATTGCTTAATAAATCATATAGAATAATTTTTATAATAAATCAAATAGATTTTTAAAAATGTTGGTAATGTAATGATTCCTTATTTTTTAATTTTGTAAAAATTTATTAAATATATCAAAGAGCTATTTAAATTATTTTGTATATTTTTTAAATAAAAATATTGAAATTGTTTATAAAATTAAAAAATAAATGTAAAATGTTATATTCATAAATAGCTTTATTCAAAATAATTATATGAGTTTATTAATATTTTTAAATAAATTTAATTAGTTTTAAAATAATTTGTTATTTTTTTATAGATTTGTTTTCAATGATTAAGTAATTTATTTTTTTTACTTTAATTCTACTTTTGAAAAAAGTAATCATTTTAGAGTTCTATTGCATTAATTAAATTATTTCTTTGCTTTTTAAATAAAATTTTGTATACTCTTGATAAGTAATTATCAATTAATTTATAATTTAATTAATATTTTTTTCAAAAAATCTTAATTACTTAAAAAACTAATAAGCAGTATGTAGTTTGATATGAAGAAAAATATTTTAAAAATATGCGTACGAGATATTTTATCTTACATATTTCCAAACTGATGAAGGAATTTTGTCATACAATTTGTTCATTGTAAGTTCTGCTAATCTATGATCTGCAGCAGAATAAAATAATTCTAATTCATCTTCTGATAATTCGTATTTGTTTTTTTCAATTACTCGTTCTAAGGTTTCTATAGTTGTACATTTTCTTAAACGTAATAGATAGTCCATTTTAGTCATAATGTTCTTTCTTTAAAGTCATGTATATAAAAGTATATAAGAGAAATATAAAATATGAGTGCTATTAATTTTGTTATTTTAAGTTTTACTTTTAAGAAAATATTTGATAATTATGAATATTTTCCGAATTTTTTGTAGAAATAACGTTAGATAGTAGCCTATATCTTTATTTAAATATTTGTCAATAAAAATAAATATTTTTTTGTTTAATTATTATAAATTACAAGTTATAAGTAAGATATTTTTTAATTTATGATAAAAATATTAAATTAATATTTAAATAAAATTTATATTATTAATACTCAAAAAAAATAAAATATATAATTTTTTGTAATTTTTTATATAAACAATACTAGAATAATTATTAGTTTTTTATATATATTTAAAATATGTGAATATTTTAAATAAATATTTTTATATAATTTTTTTGAGTTATGTCTCTGGAATAATATTTATATCTCATTTTGCTGGTATTGTTTTTATTTTTAATTTTTATATGTGCAAAATTTAATTTTGATATAATTAAATATAAAAGATTTTACATAGATTTTTTATTATAAAATTTTTTAGCTACTATTACTAGTAATTTTTCTGACCATTCTTAATTTAAAATTTTTAATACTTAATTTTAAGAGATGAGGGATTAGAAAAAAATGTTTTATAATCCCTTTTTATGCTAAAAAATTAATATACAGTATTTTTTAATATGTATAAAAATGATTCTATAGCTAAAAAATAATATGAATTATTTTAAAAAAATGTGTTGAATTTTTGTTATTATATATGACATATTACAGTTTTCATGCAAATTCAAATTATTCTTATATTATTACATAATATTTTTTGTTTTATAAAAAATATTTTTATTTCCTATTTTTTATTAATATATTTGATTAATATATCCTAAGTTATTTATAGTTATTTCCAGAGATATAGTTAAATGTTTTTTAAAAAAATATTCTCATTTACAAACGTTATTTTTTAAATATATATATATTTTATTTTAAATGTGTCGTGTATCTAAGTAAGATTAATTAATGTCATATTTTTAATTATCTGAGTAAAAAAGCAATTTTTATAAAATTTTTTATGAAATTATACATGTAAATTTGATAAATCTTGTAGATAAACTAATAATATTTTTAATATAATAAATAATTAAATATTTTTATGTTAAAAATATTATCAATTTCATAAAAATATTATTAATAAACAACATTAAATAATCTAAAAATAGTAATTTTTTGTTAATTTACGTGTTTTGTAAATTAAAAATTAAAAACAAATTTGCATGTAAAATATTTATTTTTTAAATGAAAATTCAATTTGAAAGAAGAATCTTTAAAAAGAAGATATATAATATACAAAAAGTAAAATTATATAATTTAATGTAACATATAAATATTTTTTATTTTTAAATAAGGAGTAAAATATTGATATGTTTTATTTTCAAATGAATATCATTTATATTGTTTGTATAATTTGTAAAAAAATTTTTTTATAACAATGTATACTACATTAAAGTAAAATTTCTATTTTAAAAACTATGACTTACCAAGTACTTGCAAGAAAATGGCGTCCACAAACATTTATTGATGTTATTGGGCAAAAACATGTTTTAACTGCTTTAGAAAATAGTTTACAAAAAAATCGTCTTCATCATGCTTATTTATTTTCTGGAACACGTGGTGTGGGAAAGACAACTATTGCACGTCTTTTTGCTAAAGGATTAAATTGTGTATTAAAAATTACTAATAATCCCTGTGGTCATTGTGTTAATTGTCTTGAAATAGCTAAAGGCCGATTTATTGATTTTATTGAAATTGATGCTGCTTCACGTACAAAAGTTGAAGATACACGTGATTTATTAGATAATGTTCAATATTTACCGACACGTGGTCGATTTAAAGTATACTTGATAGATGAAGTACATATGCTTTCACGTCATAGTTTTAATGCTTTGTTAAATATTTTAGAAGAACCACCAAAGCATGTAAAATTTTTATTAGCAACAACAGATCCATATAAATTACCAGTAACAGTTTTATCACGGTGTTTACAATTTCATTTGACATCATTAGATATTGATCAAATTACTAATCAACTTGAACGTATTTTAATTGCTGAAAAAATATCAAGTGATCATTGTGCCTGCAAATTAATTGCAAGAGCTGCCGAAGGAAGTTTACGTGATGCGTTAACGTTAACTGATCAAGCAATTGCAATAGGTAAAGGTGTAGTATCGAAAGAATTAGTTATGCAAATGTTAGGAACATTGGATGATGAACAACCATTAAGTATCATTGAAGCAATTTTTTCTAAAAATGCTAAAAAAATGATGGATTTAGTAGAAGATCTTTCTGTACGCGGGACGGATTGGGATTTGGTATTTGTTAGAATATTATCGTTATTACATCGTATTGCTATGATTCAGTTTATAACGTTAGATATAGAAAATATTCGTTCTTCAGTAGAAGAACGTTTATCTTGTTTAGCTAGTTCTGTTACACCAGGAGATTTACAGTTTTATTATCGTACCTTATTAAATGGACGTAAAGAGCTTCAATATGCTCCAGAAAAACGTATTGGAGTAGAAATGACCTTATTGCGGTTATTCATTTTTCAAAATCAAAAGTATTAATAAAAATTAAAGGATTAATTTTAACATAAAAAATATTTTTAAATATTAAAATAAAAATGGAAAATCATATATCTAATTTGTATATATTGAAATTAATTTTCTAAAAATAAGTTATATTTAGTAATATAAAGACTGCCTAAAAAATTGATATCTAAAAATTAAAATAAAGTTATATTTTTAGAATAGATAAGTTTTTAAACTAAAAAATGATTACCATAATGTATAATTTTTGAAAGTTATTTTTTTAGAATATATAATATCTGCTAGATAAATTTTTTTGCAGTCAAAATATAAAATTGCTTTGAATAAATCCAGTTATATACGTATAGTGATTTGATGTTATTAATATTATTGTAAAATTATTATTTTATCAGTTTCTATATGTTTTAATAAAATTATATGGTATTTATATGATATTTATTTTTCTAATTTTTTTAATGCTCCTTATTAATATTAATATAATAGATATATGAAAAAATTAATATTGTATATTTTTAATAGTAAAATTTATAATAGAAAAAATACTTTTAACATAAAAAATAAATTTTGTGCATTTTTTTATTCTATAAAAAGTTATTAAGTGACTACTAAAAGATTTTTTATAAAATAGGAATAAAAAATAATAAGAACTTTTTTAAAAAAGTAATTTTTTATTAAATATAAAAAATATTTTTAAATAATTTTAATAGCTTAAAAATTATTAAATCTTCATATTTTCTAAAGATAAAAATATATTAATAGAATATTATATAAAATATATTAGGGTGCTTAATTTTTTCATGTTTATGATCTTGATTTTTTTTATATATATATTATCATATTTTTAAAATATCTTTATTTAAATAAACAAAATTAAAATTTGAGGCTATACTATAAGTATGAAAAAAAAAGAAACCCGTGGATTTCAATCTGAAGTAAAAGAATTATTACAATTAATGATACATTCTCTTTACTCTAATAAAGAGATATTTTTGCGTGAATTAATTTCAAATGCATCTGATGCAGCTGACAAATTACGTTTTAAAGCACTTTCAGAACCAGATTTATATGAAAATGATGCTGATTTAAAAGTTAGAATTTCTGTTGATAAAAAGAAAAAAACTTTAACTATTAGTGATAATGGCATAGGGATGAATCGTGAAGAAGTTATTGATAATTTAGGAACTATTGCTAAATCAGGCACTAAAAATTTTTTAAATTCATTAGGAAAAGAAAAAAATACTCAATTAATTGGTCAGTTTGGTGTTGGTTTTTATTCAGCTTTTATTGTGGCTGATAAGGTGACGGTATATAGTAGAGCAGCTGCTGAACCTATCGATAAAGCTATTTTTTGGGAATCAACAGGAGAAGGTGCATATACAGTTGCAGATGTTAATAAAACACAAAGAGGTACCGAAATTATATTGCATTTACGTACAAATCAAGAAGAATTTTTAGA
The DNA here is from genome assembly GCA_031446145.1 of Arsenophonus sp. Taxonomy (GTDB): domain Bacteria; phylum Pseudomonadota; class Gammaproteobacteria; order Enterobacterales; family Enterobacteriaceae; genus Arsenophonus. The sequence continues at coordinate 464,712 of CP132903.1, forward strand.
TATTGCACGTTTGCGTTCTGTTATTAGCAAATATTCAGATCATATTGCACTTCCAGTAGAAATCCAAACTAAAAATGAAAAAGATGATACTTTAATTTGGGAAAAAGTTAATAAAGCGCAAGCGTTATGGACACGCAATAAAAATGATATTTCTTCTGAAGAATATAAAACTTTTTATAAATACATTTCAAATGATTATGAAAATCCGTTATTATGGAGTCATAATCGTGTAGAAGGCAAGCAAGAGTATACTAGTTTGTTATATGTACCTATTAAAGCACCATTTGATCTATGGAATCGTGACAATAAACATGGTTTAAAGCTTTATGTTCAGCGTGTTTTTATTATGGACGAAGCTGCACAATTCATGCCTCATTATTTACGTTTTATTCGTGGATTAATTGATTCAAATGATTTGCCATTAAATATTTCTAGAGAAATATTACAAGATAGTGATGTCATTCGTAATTTACGAAATGCGCTTACAAAACGTGTATTACAAATGTTAGAAAAATTAGCTAAAAATAAAGATAAAGATTATCAAAAATTTTGGCAGGAGTTCGGATTAGTCTTAAAAGAAGGCCCTGCAGAAGATATCACTAATAAAGAAACTATTACTAAATTATTGCGTTTTGCATCTACTATTAATGATACTAGTGTACAAAATGTTTCTTTAGATAGTTATGTTAATAGAATGATTGATGGTCAAGAAAAGATATATTATATTATTGCGGACAGTTATCTTGCTGCAAAAAATAGTCCACATCTAGAATTATTTAATAAGAAAGGTATTGAAGTTTTGTTATTATTTGATCGTATTGATGCATGGATGATGAATTATCTATCTGATTTTAAAGGAAAATCTTTTCAATCTATTAATAAAAACGATGAATCATTAGAGAAACTTTCTTTTCAAGATAAAAAAGAGCAAGAAGAAACCAAAAAAAAATTAGAACCTTTTGTGGAGAGAGTAAAAAAAATATTAGGTGAAAGAGTTAAAACAGTTAAGTTAACTTGTTTTTTAACAGATACACCTACTGTTTTAACAACAGATGCTAATGAAATGAGCACCCAAATGTTAAAACTTTTTTCTGCTGCTGGTCAACCAGCACCAGAAATAAAATATAATTTTGAAATTAATCCTGATCATCCATTAGTTAAAAAAGTGATTAGCATTAAAGATGAAAAATTATTTTCTGAATGGATAGAAGTATTATTAGAACAAGCCTTATTGGTAGAAAAAAGTTCTTTAGAAGATCCTAATCAATTTATTCATCGTATTAATAAATTGTTTTTGCAATAAAGGTTATTTTGTTACATTTTAAAATGTGCATTATAGCATCAATTATTTTTATGTCAATAATGAACAAATTATTAATTACTTACGCAATTTATAGAATATGTATATTTTAATAATGTATAATTTATAAGAAATATAAATATAAAAGGATTACGTAATGTTTATTATTTTACTTGGTGCCCCAGGTTCAGGTAAGGGCACCCAGGCCGATTTCATTGTAAAAAAGTACGGGATACCTAAAATTTCAACTGGTGATATTTTGCGTAATGAAATAAAAAAAAACAAAAAATTAGGTATACAAATAAAAGAATTAGTCAATAATGGTAAACTTGTTACGAATGAAATAGTAATTGCTTTAATCAAAAAACGTATAGTACAAAATGATTGTAAAAACGGATTTTTGTTAGATGGATTTCCTCGTACTATTGCTCAAGCAGCAATAATAAAAAATATAGGTATTTCCATAAAATATGTTTTAGAATTATGTGTATCTGACGATATTATCATTGAACGTATTACTGGTCGTCGTATTCATAAATCATCTGGTCGTATTTATCATATTAAATTTAATCCACCAAAAATAAAAAATAAAGATGATATTACTGGTGATGATTTAATTATTAGAGACGATGATCAAGAAGATATAATACGTAAACGATTAATGGAATATCATCAGTTTACGAAACCTGTAATTGATTATTATCGTAAGGAAGCTATTAATGGGCATACTAATTTTATTAAATTGAATGGCAGTAGTGAAATCGTTAAAATCAATAAACAATTAGTAAATATTTTTGGTTGATTTATTTATAACTATCTATATACGTTTAGCATAAATACATTGTATTGTTTCATATTATTTTGCTTATTCTTATCCAATAAAATATATAAAAAATATATTATAATCATAAATTATGATTAATGAAAAAATTGGAATTTTATAAGTATGAAAATTAAAAAAAATGGTGTATTATTGGTTAATCTAGGTACCCCGGTTGCACCTACACCATTATTCATAAAACGTTTTTTAATTGATTTTCTTAGTGATTTACGGGTTATCGATCTTTCTAAAATCATATGGAAACCATTATTATACTGTATTATTTTGCCATTGTGTATATCAAAGTTAGTAAAACGTTATCAATCAATTTGGACAAATTGTGGATCTCCACTATTATATTATAGTGTTGAACAGAAGATAGCATTATCAAAACAATTATCTGGTATCCCTGTTGAATTAGGAATGACTTATGGTTTCCCTTCTATTGCACAAGCAATCAATGCATTATTAACAAATAATATTGATAATATAATTGTTTTACCACTTTATCCACAATATTCTAGTACAACAACAGCAGCTGTTTTTGATGCTGTTAGTTTAGTATTTAAAAATTATCGCACGATACCTGCATTAAATTTTATTCGGAGTTATGCAAATCATCCTTATTATTTAAGTGCATTAAAAAATTCTGTTGAGTTAAGTTTTGCCAGATATGGAGTGCCAGAGCGATTATTGCTTTCTTATCATGGTATCCCAAAACGTTATGCAGAATCTGGTGATATTTACCCGCAAGAGTGTAAGTTAACAACCTTTTTGCTAGGTAAATTAATAAATTTTCCTAGTAATAAAATTATAATGACTTATCAATCACGGTTTGGATGGGAAACTTGGCTTGAACCATATACTGATACTACTTTAAAAAAATTAGCTAAAAATGGTATTAGACATGTTCAATTATTATGTCCAGGTTTTTCTGTAGATTGTTTAGAAACTTTGATAGAAATTGCAGTAGATAATAAAAAAATATTTTATGAAGCTGGGGGAGAAAAATATTTTTATATCCCTGCATTGAACGCTTTAGATAGTCATATTATTTTGATGCATGAGTTAATCAGTAATTATATATCATCCTAAAAATATCATTCTAAAATATAGATTTTGTTTTTTTATATAGTGTAATTTTTTTGATATATTTTATGTTTTGTTATTAAATATAATTTTAGCAAAAAAATAAAAAGTAATTTATAGATTTTTTTAAGTTTTGATAGAAATCATTTGTAATCATAGATCAAATATTTTCAATTATTTTTTATTAAAGATATTTAACATGCTAGTTATTATTTAATAAATATATAAATAATGTTTATTACTTTTTATTATATATTATAAATACCTTTAGATTTTAATAGTTAAAAAAGAATATTGTGATCATCTATTTTTTTACAAAAGTATTTTTTATGTTCCTACAATATTTTTATTTTTTAAAAAAAAGATTTTTAATCATTTTTATTATATAAGTTTTATAGCTAATGCTCATATAAATCATTAATATTATTCATATGAATTTATCAGAATTTTATATTAATAATAAATTTTTATATTATTTTTTTAGATATATAATAATTTTATTAATCGTTATATTTTTTATGTTTTTATTTTGTAGTTTTTTATTTTAAAAAATAAATATTTTTTTAAAATATATGAAACTGTATTAAATATTTTTTGAATTAATTAAAAAATATTACATAAATAATAATTTTAAATTAATTATAAATATTTATATATATTTATGTAATATTTCTTGATTTTTTTTGTTTTTTGTTTTTTTAAAATAATAGTCTAGTAAATTAAATAACAATGGATTAATCATAATAGAAATAATAGAACCAGATAACACTAAATTAGACGTTTTCTGATCAAACACATTCAGTGCCGTTCCCATGTCTGCTAAAATAAAAGAAAATTCACCTATCTGTGCTAAACTAATTGCAATAGTTAATGCAAAATGACTATTTTGAGTAAAGACTTTTATTAATATTAATGCAGCGAGTGATTTTCCAATGGTAATAATTAATAATATAAAAAAGATAGCTAATGGATTTTCCAGAAAAATTATGGGATCTAATAACATGCCTACTGAAACAAAAAATAAAACCATAAATGCATCGCGCAAAGGCATTGTATCCTGTGCGGCACGATGACTAAGTTTAGATTCTTTTAACATCATTCCAGCAAAAAATGCTCCTAGTGCAAATGAAGAATTAAATAATGTTACAGATATGTAAGCAATTCCTAGTGCTAGAACTAATACAGCTAATGTAAATAATTCACGAGAACCAGTTTCTGCAGTATGTCTTAATATCCATGGAATAAATTTCTGACCCATTAAAAGTGTGATAATAATAAAAATAATGATTTTACAGATAGGAAAAGTTAATTGAATTATTAATTCTTGAAAGCTGAGATGATTATCTATGATACCAGCAATTCCAGGTAGCAATATAAGTATTAATATTATAAATAAATCTTCGACTATTAACCAACCAATTGTAATTTTTCCTATTTCTGTATTAATTAATGCTCGTTCTTCTAAGGAACGTAATAAGACTACAGTACTAGCTGTTGAGAGACAAAGGCCAAAAATGATCCCTTTAAAGATTGCCCAACCAAAAAATATTGCTAAACTTAGTCCTAATAAAGTTGCAGTAAATATTTGGAAAATAGCACCAGGTATTGCAATAGATTTTACTGATAAAAGATCTTTAAATGAAAAATGTAAACCAACTCGAAACATTAACAATATAACACCGATTTCAGCTAATTGATTTGCTAAATTACTATTTGCAACAAATCCCGGTGTAAATGGACCTATAAGAACACCAGCAAATAAATAACCTACTAAAGGTGATATTTTTAATTTTTGTGTAATCATACCTAAAAGATATGCAAGAGCGAAACCAGTAATAATTGTTGTAATTAGAGCTGTTCCTGAATAATCCATCTAATTTCCTTTTTGAATAGATTTAAAATATATCGTTTAAAATGTGATTTTTATCAATTTTGAAGCATGAATGTTTATTTAATAATAATTATGAAGAATCACACTAAAAAAAACAACAATAGTTTATTTTATGAAGTTTAAATGATTGATAATACGTAAACATAATTTATTTTTTTAAATTTTCCTGATTATAGTATTTTTGTTAAAATTACGAAAATTTTTATTTATAATGATGATTTTTTTAAAAATTTGTGATATAAAATTAAAATTTAGTAGAAAATTTATAAAAATTATCCGATGAGATATATTTATCTAAAATTTTTTTCGTAAAAATTATACTTATATTGAATAAATACATACGAATTTAAAATACTAAAAATTAAAATCACAAGTTATTTGTAAAAATATTAATATCATCAATTTTTAAAATAATGTTTTAAATTAATATAAAAAGTGATGTTTAACTTCTAAGTACAGAAATATTTTTATTATAAAAATTGTAAAAATAATATTCATATTACTTAATTTTTCATTATGCTCGAAGTTTGTTTAAAAAATCACGGATATCAATTTGGTTAATTAAAATATAATGTTCAAATTGATTATTAAAAATATAAAACTAATATTTGATATTAAAAAATTAATATAGTGCTATTTTTTAATAGCACCATTATTGATATTTTTATAGTTTGTATAATTCTTATAAAGAATGCTTTTATTTTTATAGTTTTTATATAAAATTTTTTAAATATTTTTTAAATTAATAAACTGTATATGAGCATTATTACTTAATATATTTTTTGGCATGCATTTTATTTAAATTATTAAATAATAAATTTAATTATATTAAAAGTTATTTTTTTGTTTTAAATAGTTATAATAAATTTAGACAAATATATTAATTTAATTTTGATTATTAATTTTTTATGAAATATTAAAATATTATTTTTAGTTTTATGAAATTTTAAATATAGCAATAAAAAATAAAAGATTTATGAAGTTAAAAAGCGTTATATGCAATAATAAATTTAAAATAAAGTTTTTAGCATACTTTTTGTTTTTTATATAACTATATTTTATATAAAATATAAATATGTTATTTTTATCATTGTTTTATTTAAAAAATGTAAAAAACAGTTAACTATTTATAAAAGTTAATTTTTTATATTAAATATTATAAATGATTATTTTTTTAGATTTCCTAATATATTTTTATATTTTTATATTTAAAATTATAAGCAATCACGTTTTAAAATTCTTTTTTAATAAATTTTTAAAAAAATTTTGATAATACATAAAAACGTATTGCGGTATTATAATATATTATAAATTAATATTTTTTAATTTATTTATGTTAATTTTATAAATCATAATTAAAAAGATATTAAATATTAACTTCGTTAAAAATTGTAATTTTTATTAGTTTATTAATAAAGTAATATTTTTTGCTTTTTTATTTATATGGAAAATAATTATGTTAAAGGTTTATCTTGTTCGTCATGGAGAAACTGAATGGAATGTTGCTAAATGTATTCAGGGGCAATCTGATAGCCCCCTTACAAAAGTTGGCATAAAACAAGCTAAATTAGTTGCTAAAAGAATTCAATCAATTGGTATAACTCATATTTTATCTAGTGACTTAGAACGTACTAAGAAAACAGCAGAAATTATTGCGAAATTTTGTCATTGTGATGTTATTTTTGAGCCACGATTACGGGAATTAAACATGGGGGTACTTGAAGGTCGGCCAATGAATTCTTTGAATGATGAAGAAGAAAGTTGGTGTTACAATTTAGTTAATGGATTACCTGGGGCACGTATTCCTAAAGGTGAATCTATGGAAGAAATAACAGAACGGATGTTTTCTACTTTAGAAGAATGTCGTTTATTACCAGTAAATAGTAAACCTTTATTGGTAAGTCATGGGATAGGATTAGGTGCATTATTAAATTATATACTTGGTGTCCCACTTAATGCCCAAAGACGTCTACGTTTGCGCAATTGTTCTCTTTCAAAAGTAGATTATCAAAAAAGACCTTGGTTACAATATGCATGGATTTTGGAAACAGCAGGAGATATTTCTCATTTAAAAGAATAGTGTTTAAAGAAAAATATAAATTTAATAATACGCCACTTGTTTTATAAACAAAGTATCAGTGAACTTATTTTTTGATTTTTTTACATTACTTTAATGTTTATATAATATTATTGTTTTTTAATTTTCTTAAATATATAAACATAATTTATCTTATTAATTTTTATAGTGAATATGAAATTATTAGTGCATAATACCATTATTTTTATATCATAAAATATTTTTTGATTATGATAAATTCTTTTTATGTATAATAAATTTTATTGATAAAAGATTTTTATTAAAAATTTTTAGATATTTTTATAATTATTAAAGTTTATTTATTATATAATATAATAAAAATATTTTTAATATCATAAATTAATAAATTAATTTTTATAGATCTGATTTTTTTGTGTTTGCTATTATTATGAATAAAATGTATTATTTATTTGCAATAAAAATTCAAAAATAACATTTTTTTAAAAAAACAAAAAATCACACAGTTTTTTATAAAATAGTATTTATTTTTATTTGTTTTTTTTAGATTAAATTAAGAATCAAGAATATTATTGTAAGCGTATTCAGATTAATGATAAATAGATATTATTGTTTTAATTTGTTTAAATATTTAGGTTAACTAGATTTTAAAAATCTAAAATGTAAAATTTATTAAAATTTACATATTTTTTGTAAAAAATGTTTTCAAATATATTAACAATGTTGCGCAATATTTTTAATAAAGATAAAATTCGCAATTTTTTGAAGAAATATCTTAATTCGTCTACTGAAAATTAATTCTGTAATTTAGATTTGCGCTATTTTTTCATAGAAATTGGATATAATAAATTTAAAATAAAAATTAATTTTTATTAAAAAACTAACAAAAAATCATGAGAGCAATTTTTATTATGCTAGGATTTTTCATATTTTTAATGAATGTATTTTGACATTAAATTTTAATATTATGTATATCCCATAAAACATTTTTTTAAATTTTATGATTATGAGAATAGGATTTAAAAATGATTGATAAATTAACATCTTTGCGTGAAATAACAAGAGTTGTAGCTGATACTAGTAATATTATTGATATAAAAACTTACAAGCCAGAAGATGCAACAACAAATCCTTCTTTGATTTTGAATGTAATTCAAATACCAGAATATAAAAAACTAATACATGAAACAATTCGATGGGCCAATAAAAGCAATCTTTCAAATAAGGAACGTATAATTAATGCATGTGATAAATTAGTAGTCAATATTGGTGTAGAAATTCTGAAGCATATTCCAGGAAAAATTTCAACAGAAATTGATGCTCGTTATTCTTATGATGAAAATGCTTGTATCAAGAAAGCTCGTCGCATCATTGAACTTTATAATCATTCAGGTATTAATAATGATCGTATTTTAATAAAATTAGCTGCAACCTGGCAAGGAATTCGTGCTGCAGAGAAATTAGAAAAAGAAAATATTCATTGTAACATAACTTTAATGTTTTCTTTTGCTCAGGCGCGTGCTGCTGCTGAAGCTGGTGTTTATTTAATTTCACCTTTTGTAGGTCGTATTTTTGATTGGCATCAAGAACATGTTTTTCAAAAAAGTATTAATTTAAAAGAAGATCCAGGAGTCATTTTTGTAAAAAAAGTTTATGCTTATTATAAGCGACACGGATATAAAACTATAGTAATGGGAGCCAGTTTTCGTAATAGTAATCAAATTTTACAATTGGCGGGTTGTGATTGTTTAACTATTTCGCCGAAATTACTTCAAGAACTTTCTAACATAAAAGGTGCAGTAATTCCTCAATTGAAATTTGATGGTCCATTTGCTAAAGCTCCTAAGTCTATAACAGAAGAGAAATTTTATTGGGAACATAATTTTGATGCGATGGCATCAGAAAAATTAGCTGATGGTATTCGTAAATTTGCTGTTGATCAAGAAAAATTAGAAAACATTTTAGCTAAAGCAATATAATATTTTCACTAAAAACACGTTACTGTAATACAGTAGTATTATATTGCATAATATGATCCTTAATTTTGTAAAATTTTATTTTTTAAGTTACTTACCTTAATAAATCTGTAAGTCATAATTATTTAGTTAAATAGCTTTTAAAATTTATAATATAAAAATAATATTTCATAATTCAAAATGAAATATTTCGAATATGTTACTTTTTAAGTAACATATATATCACATATATAATATATGTACACTGTACACGCATTTAAATACGCAAAAAAGTGCATAGAAAAAATATTTTTTGCCTGCCCCCCTTGATGAATACTTTTATGCCCCCATTTTAATTTAAAAGTGTAGTTACTAATTGGTCAATCTATCAACTTATCGTAGAGTATTCGTAGGTAGATTTTTTGAGGTCAGGGTAAAAAATTCCTTGAAAAAAAGATTTTTAAGCCTCATATATTTTTTGGTAACTAAAGTAGTTAACAATTCCCTTTTGGAGGCTTTAGATGGGTAAAATAATTGGGATTGACCTGGGTACAACTAACTCTTGTGTAGCTGTTATGGACGGTAATAGTGCACGTGTATTAGAAAACAGTGAAGGTGACCGTACTACACCTTCTATTATTGCATACACACAAAATGGTGAAATTCTTGTAGGTCAACCGGCAAAACGTCAAGCCGTAACTAATCCAGAAAATACACTTTTTGCAATTAAACGTTTGATTGGTCGTCGCTTTAAAGACGAAGAAGTACAACGTGATGTTTCTATCATGCCTTATAAAATAGTTGCAGCAAAAAATGGTGATGCTTGGTTAGATGTAAAAGGACAGAAAATGGCTCCTCCTCAAGTTTCTGCTGAGGTTTTAAAAAAAATGAAAAAAACAGCAGAAGATTATATCGGTGAATCAGTCACTGAGGCCGTCATTACTGTGCCTGCTTATTTCAATGATGCTCAACGTCAAGCTACTAAAGATGCTGGTCGAATTGCTGGTTTAGATGTAAAACGCATTATTAATGAACCAACAGCAGCAGCTTTGGCTTATGGCTTAGATCGTGAAGTCGGCAACCGTACTATTGCAGTTTATGATCTAGGTGGTGGAACTTTCGATATATCAATTATTGAAATTGATGATGTGGATGGTGAAAAAACCTATGAAGTTTTAGCTACTAATGGTGACACTCATTTAGGTGGTGAAGATTTTGATAATCGTTTAATTAATTTTTTAGTAAATGAATTTAAGAAAGAGCAAGGTTTTGATCTACGTAATGATCCCTTGGCTATGCAGCGTTTGAAAGAAGCAGCAGAAAAAGCTAAAATTGAACTTTCTTCTGCTCAACAGACAGATGTTAATCTGCCTTATATTACTGCAGATGCAAGTGGTCCTAAGCATATGAATATTAAAGTCATGCGAGCAAAACTTGAATCATTGGTAGAAGATTTGGTTAAACGTTCAATGGAACCAGTAAAGGTTGCATTACAAGATGCCAATTTAACTGTTAATGACATTAATGATGTAATTCTTGTTGGTGGGCAGACCCGTATGCCTATGGTACAGAAAGCAGTGGTTGATTTTTTTGGTAAAGAACTTCGTAAGGATGTCAATCCTGATGAAGCGGTTGCTATAGGCGCTGCAGTGCAAGGTGGTGTATTAGCTGGCGATGTTAAAGATGTCTTATTACTTGATGTAACCCCCCTATCTTTAGGTATTGAAACTATGGGTGGTGTGATGACGACGTTAATTTCAAAAAATACAACGATTCCTACTAAACATAGTCAAGTTTTTTCAACAGCAGAAGATAATCAGTCAGCAGTGACGATTCATGTATTACAAGGTGAACGTAAACGTTCACATGATAACAAATCTTTGGGACAGTTTAACTTAGATGGTATTCAACCAGCACCGCGTGGTATGCCTCAAATTGAAGTGACTTTTGATATTGATGCTGATGGTATTTTACATGTTTCAGCAAAAGATAAAAATACTGGTAGAGAACAAAATATTACGATTAAGGCATCGTCTGGTTTAAAAGAGGATGAAATTCAAAGAATGGTGCATGATGCAGAAGCAAATGCAGAAGCAGATCGTAAATTTGAAGAGTTAGTTCAATTACGTAACCAGTCTGATCAATTAGTTCATGGTACACGCAAACAAATTAAAGAAGCAGGTGATAAATTAACTTCTGATAATAAAAGTGAAATAGAAAAGGCTATTTCTGAACTTGAAATAGCTATGAAAAGTGACGAGAAAGCGGTAATAGAATCAAAAATTCAAGCTTTAGTTCAAGTTTCTTCTAAACTATTAGAGTTAGCTAAACATCAGACAAAAGCAGATACAGAAAATGTAAATACTCAGTCTAAAAAGGATGATAACGTTGTTGATGCTGAATTTGAAGAAGTGAATGAGAAAGACAAGAAATAGTATCTTTTAGTGTATTAAGCAAACACAGTTAAAAGAAGTTTTATTTTTTTATTATTATAAAAATTGAGTACGGGCGTTGAAGGAGACTTTACGCCCGTTTGTGTATATTATATAAGGATAAAATAAATATGGCAAAAAAAAATTATTATGATGTTTTAGGTGTTACTAAAACAGCTGATGAAAAAGAAATCAAAAAAGCCTATAAACGTTTAGCAATAAAATATCATCCAGATAGAAATCAAGGTAATAAACAAGCAGAAAGCAAATTTAAGGAAATTAAAGAAGCTTACGAAATTTTAACTGATTCACAAAAACGTGCTGCATATGATCAATATGGACATGCTGCTTTCGAACAAGGAAATATGGGCAGTAGTGGATTTAGTGGAAGTTTTACTTCTACTACTGATTTCAGTGATATTTTTGGTGATGTTTTTGGTGATATTTTTGGTGGAAAAAATCAGAGAGCAGCTCGTGGTTCTGATCTTCAATATGATATTACATTAACTTTGGAAGAAGCAGTTCGTGGTGTCATTAAAGAGATTCGTATCCCAACTTTAGAAAAGTGTAGGCCATGTAATGGGAGTGGTGCAAAAGCTGGAACGAAACCTGAAATATGTTCAACATGTCATGGCACAGGTCAAATTCAAATTAGACAAGGATTTTTTGCTGTCCAACAAACCTGTCCTAGTTGTCATGGAAGAAGTCAAATTATTAAAGAATTTTGTGTTAAATGCAATGGACATGGTAGAAGAAAGGAATATAAAACTTTGTCAGTAAAAATTCCAGCTGGAATGAATACTGGTGATCGGATTCGTTTAAATGGTGAAGGAGAAGCTGGTGAAAATAGAGGTTCTTCCGGAGATTTATATGTACAAGTGAATATAGCAAAACATGCTATATTTAAACCTGATGGTAATAATTTATATTGTGAGGTTCCAATTAATTTTGTGATAGCAGCATTAGGTGGTGAAATAGATGTACCGACATTAGATGGTCGAGTTAGTTTGAAAATACCAGCTGAAACACAAACAGGAAAGATTTTTCGTATGAAAGGAAAAGGGATCAAACCTATTCGCGGTATTACTGGTGATTTAATGTGTCGTATTGTTGTTGAAACTCCTGTAAAACTCAATGAAAGACAAAAAGCGTTACTAGAAGAATTTGGTGAATTTTTAAATAAAGATAATGGTAGTAAAAATAGCCCTCGAAGTAAAAGTTTTTTAGATAGTGTAAAAAAGTTTTTTGATGATTTAACTAATTAATATGTTAATTTTTTTGTATGTGTTGTTCCTATTAAGAATACAATAAATATTACATTACAACTTCAGTTTTAGTGTTCATAGAAAAATAGTTTAAAACTGAAGTTGTAGCGTATAGATTTTTATGATTAAAAATTATATTAAAAACTCGGGGTTTTATTACTTTTATAGTACTGAAAATATTTAACTAGAAGATGCTTTTTTCTGCAAGGTATAATAGTAACAGTTATTATGAGATTATAATACAAAGATAATATATAATGTATTCATATATTGTGTTATTCTTTTATAATGAATTCTTCTAATTTTATACCATTCATGTATTTAAAAGTAAAATTTCATAAAATATTAAAAAATATAAACTTGTTATTTCTTGATAAGGATTATTTTCATTATGCTTTGCATAATAAAAATAATTTTATTTTTTAAAAATTATAACACTATTTTTTTTAGTAATAAATATAAGTGTGTTTTAAATAATTCTTAATAAAGAATTATCATAAGAATTTTTATTTTTATAGCAATATAATTTAATTATTTTTTAAAGTATTTTCATGTAAATAAATTTTATATTTTTAAAAATATTTCATGAATATGTAGTTTTGTGATATATAAAATTGATATTAAGACGTTAATTTTAATAAATTTTTAATAATTAAAATCATTAATTTTGAGGAAGTAATCAGTTATTTTATTTGGGGTTATAACAAATAAATAATTCATAAAGCAAATTATATTTTTTATATTTAATACTGATCTTTTTTTTAGTTTTGTATTTTAAATTTTTGGAAAATTATTTTTTATATTTCTATAAAAAAATAAATTTTTAAATACTAGAAACACTAAAAGTAAATTAGTTTAATATTTTAAGATATTAAAGGAATTTTGATTAAAAAACTTCATGAGTGTTTTTGATAATATGTAAATATATATTACATATTATATTTATTTGTAATAATATTTTAATAAATTTAATTTATGTTTGTTAAAATATCTAATATTTTTAGTAACGTTTATTAAAAATAAAGCTAAATTATTTATAATTTTTTATAGACATGATTTTTAAAAATTCTATATATGAGTTTTAAATAATTTATTTAATTAATATTTGAGGTTATCAAAATGACAGCAATTATAAGACAATTTTTAAAATTAGAAGCAGCAGGAGGTGTTCTGCTGATTATTGCTGCTGTTTTAGCTTTGATGATGGCTAATACTCCTATAAGAGATATTTATTATCAATTTTTAAATACTTCTATATCAGTTAAAATCGGTATCTTAGATTTTGATAAATCTGTTTTATTATGGATTAATGATGGACTAATGTCTATTTTCTTTTTAGTAGTTGGTCTTGAAGTTAAAAGAGAATTTATAGAAGGTTCATTAGTTGGTCGTGATAAAGCTTTATTTCCTGTTATTGCTGCGATAGGAGGTATGTTACTGCCTGCTATGGTATATTTATTTTTTAATGCTGATAATAAAATTATTCGACATGGTTGGGCTATTCCTACTGCTACAGATATTGCATTTGCACTTGGTGTGATTACATTATTAGGAAAACGTGTACCAACGGAATTAAAAGTATTTTTGCTCGCTTTAGCAATTATTGATGATATCGGGGTAATTTTTATAATTGCTTTGTTTTATACAAAATTTATTTTTTTGAAAGGATTAAGTTTAGGGATACTTACTATATTAATTCTGGTATACCTGAATTGGCGTAAAGTAGAAAATATTTTTGTTTATTTATTTTTTGGAACAATTTTATGGATTTTTATTTTACAATCAGGTATTCATGCAACCTTGGCAGGTTTTATAGTTGGTTGTGTAATACCATTAAAAGGTTACAAAAATCATTCACCCTCTAGATATTTGCAAAAAGTTTTGCATCCATGGATTGCTTATTTAATTTTGCCATTATTTGCATTTGCTAATGCTGGCATAGAAATTCATTTTAGTAATTTGAGAGATCTTGTTGGTGCTTTACCAATAGGTGTGGCATTAGGTTTATTAATTGGTAAACCAATGGGTATTTTTCTTTTTAGTTGGATAGCTATAAAATTAAAAGTAATAAAATTACAAAAAAAAATTAATATTCAGCACGTATTTGCTGTTTCAGTACTGTGTGGTATCGGGTTTACTATGTCTATTTTTATTGCTAGTTTAGCATTTGAAGATTTAGAAAGTTTTAAAAATCATGCAAAATTAGGAATTTTAATGGGATCAACATTAGCAGCGATTTTTGGATTATTTTTATTAAATTTTGTTTTGCCAAAAAAAATAATTTAAATAACATTTGATTAATGTTTTAAAAATTATATTTTAATTCTATTTTTAGTTTTATAATTATAAAAAATATTTTTTACTATTTTTATAAACAACAAATGATTTTAATATTTTTTATTTTTTATCTGTTTTTTGTTTTTTATTAGTTTTAAAGATATATTTATAGTAATATATATATTGAAAAATGATATTTTGCAATTATCAAATTTAATTATGTTATTTTTATGATTTTAATTTTTTGATTGTTTCTATATAGAAAATTTAAAAAAAACCTTAAAGTAATTTTCACAAGTTTGATGTTTTGAAATTATTGCGGATTGTTTTTATGTTTAAAAAATATAAATATTTTTTTAGTTTTTTAAAATAAAATGCATTTTTAATCATTGCTTATTATTTAAATAATAAATGACCAAAGGTTATGTGCTTCAGTTTTATTTGAAAATAGTCTATAAAATAATTATATTTTTTTTATCTTTTAAAATAAGCATTATGAAAATAAGATTTTAAAAAAAAATTTAAATAAAAATTTACATCGATTTGATATTTGCAATTAAATTTGATTTATGACGTGCAGCTTTATTTTTATGAATCAAGCCTTTACTAGCATAACTATCTACAATAGATTGCATTTTATTAAACGCTTTTTTTGCTTCTTCTTTATCACCTAAAGAGATAGCTAAATATACTTTTTTGATAAAGGTGCGCATAGCAGAGCGTCTACTTGAATTATGTTTTCGACGTTTTTCTGTTTGTATAGCACGTTTCTTAGCTGATTTAATATTAGCCAAAATTTACACTCCAAAATATTTATTTTAAAAAATACACAATATATAGAAATATGACGGTTAAATTTTCATTTGTCAATCAATAAATTTATATACATTATATATAATAACAGCATTGATGTTATATATTTTATTATTTTTTTATATAATTCTGTATGTAATATAAAAAAATTATTATAAAATTATATTTTTAAGAATTTTAGTTGATTTTAAAAATTTAATTTTGATTTTTGAGGTAGAAGCAAAAAAAATTTAAATTTTTTATATTGAGCCAATTATGAAGTTTATTCGTGGGATATATAATATTCAAAAAAACCATTACGGTTGTGTTTTAACTATTGGTAATTTTGATTCTGTTCATAGAGGGCATCAAATATTATTAAAATATTTAAAAAAAGAAGGTCATTTCCGTAAATTACCTACTATGGTAATGATTTTTGAACCTCAGCCCTTAGAATTTTTTTGTGGAAGAAATTCACCAGTACGTTTGACACCTTTGCGTGATAAAATAAAATATTTATTTGAATATGGAGTTGATTATTTGTTATGTATTAAATTTAATCATAAATTTTCTGCATTAACTCCTAAAACGTTTATTTTAGAATTTTTAGTAAAAAAATTAGGTGTCAAGTTCTTAGCTATTGGTGATGATTTCCGATTTGGAAAAGATAGAAAGGGTGATTTCCAATATCTTCTTGAAGCTGGAAAAAAATATGGATTTCAAGTAAGTAACACTAAAAGTTTTTGTGTTAAAGGTCAACGCATTAGTAGTACTGCTGTAAGACAAGCATTATTAAGTGATAATTTTGCTCTTGCTGAGCATCTTATGGCACATTCTTATCGATTAAGTGGTCGAGTTATTCATGGTAGAAAGTTGGGCAGTAAAATTGGTTTTCCAACAGCAAATTTACAATTAAAATCTTTGATAATCCCTGTTAAAGGTGTGTATATAGCAGAAGTATATGGTATATCTAAAAAACCATTTAAAGCAGTTACGAATATTGGTACACGACCTACAGTAAACGGTCTAAAACAAAAAATTGAAGTGCATTTAATTGATATATATAAAAATATATACGGATGTCATATTGATCTTGTATTACGTAAAAAAATACGAGAAGAGAAACGATTTAATTGTATTAATGAATTAAGAGAGCAAATTAAAAACGATGTTATTGTTGCAAAAGAATTTTTTAATTTTTTTGATAAAAATATTTAGTAGAAAACTGGAAGTAATAATTTTCATGAACAATTATAAAAATACACTTAATTTACCAGATACAGATTTTCCGATGCGTGCTAATCTTTCTAAAAAAGAACCAGAAGTATTGATGCGTTGGTTTAAGGAAGGTTTGTATAAGAATATTCGTAGAAATAAAATCGGTAAACCAATGTTTATATTGCATGATGGTCCGCCATATGCTAATGGTAATATTCATATTGGTCATGCAGTGAACAAAATTTTGAAAGATATTATTGTGAAATCTAAAGGACTTGCAGGTTTTGATGTACCATACGTTCCTGGTTGGGATTGTCATGGTTTGCCAATCGAACATCAAGTAGAAAAAATTATAGGTAAAGCAGGAGAAAAAGTATCTCCATTTATTTTTCGTAAGGAATGTCGTAAATATGCTAAAAGACAAATTGAAGTTCAAAAAAGTGATTTTATTAGAATGGGAATCTTGGGTGATTGGGAAAATCCATATTTGACTATGGATTTTGAAACAGAAGCGAACATTATTCGTACATTAGGCAAAGTTATTGAAAATGGTTATTTACTTAAAGGTATTAAACCAGTACATTGGTGTATTTCTTGTCGTTCTTCTTTAGCTGAAGCTGAAGTCGAGTATTATAATAAAACATCATCTTCTATTTATGTTTGTTTTAGATCAGTTGATCCGAAGAGTGTTTATTCTAAATTTGGAATAGAATCAAAAATATTGTCAGTTTCAGTAATTATTTGGACAACAACACCTTGGACGTTGCCTGCAAATCGTGCTGTTGCTGTTAACTCTGATTTTAAATATCAATTAATACAAATTAATACTGATGAATGTTTTATTGTATCTAAAATTTTTGTTCAATCACTTATTCAGTATCTTCAGCCAAAAACATGGAAAGTTTTAGGTGAATGTTGTGGTTTTTTATTAGAATCATTGCTCTTTTGGCATCCATTCATGAGTTTTTCTGTGCCTCTTATTTTGAGCGATCATGTAACATTAAATTCTGGTACAGGGATTGTACACATTGCACCAGCACATGGTCCTGAAGATTATGTGATTGGTGAAAAATATAAATTAGAAATTGTAAATTTAATTGATTCGAATGGTTGTTATTTAAAAAATGTTTATCCTGGTTTAAATGGTATATCTGTATTTCAAGTTGATAAATTAGTTATAAAGATTTTAATAAATAAACATATGTTATTGCATAAAGAAATTTTGAAACATAGTTACCCACATTGTTGGAGGCATAAGAAACCAGTTATTTTTCGTACCACACCACAGTGGTTTATTAGTATGAAAAAAAATGATTTGCGCAAAAAATCATTAAAAGAAATCAAAAATGTTAAATGGATTCCTGTATGGGGGGAGGCACAAATTAAATCGATGCTTGAAAAATGTCCTAATTGGTGCATTTCGCGTCAGCGAACTTATGGTGTGCCAATGACATTATTTGTGCATAAGAAAACAAAAACATTACACCCTAATATATTAGAGATAATTGAAAAAATTGCTAAAAATGTTGAAAAATGTGGTGTTGAGATATGGTGGGATTTAGATCCATTGACTATTTTAGGAAAAGATGCAATAGATTATATTAAAGTTGAGGATATTCTTGATGTATGGTTTGATTCTGGTTCAACACATTATTCAATCGTAGATGTACGTCCTGAATTTCAGGGTCGTGCTATTGACATGTATTTAGAAGGATCTGATCAGCACCGAGGTTGGTTTTTATCATCTTTAATTCTTTCTACTGCTATAAAAGGTAAAGCTCCTTATCGGCAAGTTTTAACGCATGGTTTTACAGTTGATGAACAAGGAAGAAAAATGTCAAAATCTTTAGGAAATACAATTAATCCACAAGAAATAATGAATGATTTAGGTGCTGATATTTTAAGATTGTGGGTTGCATCAACAGATTATACTACTGAAATTTCTATTTCAAAAAAAAATTTAAAATGTTCTGTAGATCAATATCGGCGTATTCGTAATACTGCTCGTTTTTTATTGGCAAATTTAAAAGAGTTTGATCCTTTGGTAGATAAAGTACTACCAGAAAAAATGATAATTTTAGATCAATGGGCAATAGGAAAAGCAAAGTTTATTCAAGAAGCAATTATAAAACATTATGCTAATTATAATTTTCATGAGGTAGTTCAATCTTTAATGCAATTTTGTTCAGTTGATATGGGATCTTTTTATTTTGAAATTATAAAAGATCGTCAGTATACTGGAAAAAGTAATAGTTTAGCTCGTCGTAGTTGTCAAACTGTTTTGTTTCATATAGCAGAAGCTTTAGTGCGATGGATTTCTCCTATTCTTTCTTTCACTGCAAGTGAAATTTGGGATAAATTACCAGGTCAACATACAAAATATGTTTTTACTGAAGAATATTATAATGTTTTATTTGAATTAAATATCAATGAAAGACTTGGTGATAATTTTTGGAATAAGTTATTTATTATTCGTAGTGCAGTTAATAAAGTTTTTGAAAAGGCTCGTGCAGATAAGTTAATTCGTAGTTCATTAGAAGTTTCAGTAATTTTATATGTAAATATAGAATTTGCTAAAATACTTAATTATTTTGGAAATGAATTACGATTTATATTATTAACTTCAGAAACTCAAGTTATTGATATTTCTAAGGCTCCTCTCTCAGTAGAAAATAGTGAAATTAATGGCCTGAAAATTTCTTTTAAAAAAGCACAGGGTAATAAATGTCCTCGCTGTTGGCATTATGCTACGGATATTGGTCGAGTAGAAAAATATATGGAGTTGTGTGGTCGCTGTGTTACCAATATAGCTGGTAATGGTGAAATACGTAAATTTGCTTAATGAAAAAATTAATTTGTTCCAACGGATTGTTTTGGTTATGGTTAAGTGCTTTAGTATTTTTTGTTGATATTTGCACTAAAAAAATAATTTTTAATAATTTTGAATTATATTCATATATAACATTGATGCCTTATTTGAATATTACTTATGTCAGAAATTATGGAGTTGCATTTGGTTTTTTAGCTAATGAAAAAACTTGGGAATTTTGGTTTTTTGTGTTAATAGCAATTATAATTTGTATAACGCTAATTTTAATAATGTATTATCAAGAAATTGAAAAAAAAATAAATAATATTGCTTATGCAATCATTATAGGTGGTGCTTTAGGTAATTTGTATGATCGTGTTGTTTATGGTTTTGTTATTGATTTCATTGATTTTCACGTGAACAATTTACATTGGCCAACATTTAATATTGCTGATATAGCAATTTGTATTGGTGCTGGATTGATGATTTTAGATCATGTTATAAACTCTTGATAAACGGGGTTATATTTCTTTATTTTTTCCTTTGTATGTTAAATATTATTTAAAAATTTTTTGTTATGTGATAATTTTTATTATCATATCATAGTTAGTAAAATTAAAATTATTATTTTAATTTAATAAAAATAAGGATATTTAACAAATACTATTTTTTTTAAAAATCACCATATTTTATGTTTTTCTAATATTAATTTAGATTTTTTAGTCAATATTTAATAAATATCTCTTTTTAAGAAAGAAATAATAACATTTTATACATAAATATTTTTCATAAAATTAAAATTTTATAAAAAATAAGAAATTGGAGCGATATATGCAAATATTGCTAGCTAACCCTAGAGGTTTATGTGCTGGTGTTAATCGTGCAATTACGATTGTGAATCGTGCATTATTTTTGTATGGTTCTCCAATTTATGTACATCACGAAGTAGTGCATAATCGTTATGTAGTTAAAGATTTTTGTGAACGTGGTGTAATTTTTATTGAAAAAATATCTGAAGTACCTGATGGTACTGTTTTGATTTTTTCTGCTCATGGTGTTTCGCAAGAAATTCGTAAAAAAGCTAAATCACGTAATTTAAAAATGTTATTCGATGCCACTTGTCCATTAGTCACTAAAGTACATATGGAAGTTATTCGTGCCAGTAAAAAAGGGCAAGAAGTAATATTGATTGGTCATGCAGGTCATCCAGAAGTACAAGGTACAATGGGGCAATACAATAATCCTTTTGGCGGTATATATTTAATTGAATCTAAAGAAGATATTCCAAAATTAAATTTAAAGGATAAAAACAATCTTTGTTTTGTAACACAGACTACATTATCAGTTGAAGATACTTCTTATATTATTGATGAATTAAAAAATTACTTTCCAAATATTATTAGTCCACGTAAAAATGATATTTGTTATGCGACAACTAATCGTCAAGAAGCAGTACGTGAATTATCTTATCAGGTTGATATTGTACTGGTTGTGGGATCTAAGAATTCTTCTAATTCTAATCGTCTTACTGAATTAGTTAAAAAAATAGGTAAGAAAAGTTTTTTGATTGATTCTGTTGATGAAATTCAAAAAAATTGGTTTAATAATGTAAGTGTTATCGGTATTACTGCTGGTGCTTCTGCACCAGATATTCTTGTTAATGAGGTTATTGAATATTTAAAAACTTTAGGTGTTTGTAAAATAAAAGAACTTTATGGTCATAAAGAAAATATGTTTTTTCAGATTCCACAAGAGTTGCGTATAAACATCAACGAAAAATACAAGTTATAAATATTATTAGAAATAGTATATTTTTCATATAGTGTATAGTTCATAATATTTATGATAATTTTTATATATGATTATTTTTATAATAAGTATTTTCATTTTTTAAAAGTAAATTAAACAAAATTTTTATATTTTAAGTAATTATTGAAAATTTCTAAATAAAATATTTATGTATTTTTTATCTAATTGAGAAAAAAATGATTATTTCGAAACATATTCGTGTCGCTGTTGTAGGTGCTCAAGGGCGAATGGGAAGTATGTTAATAAAATTTATTGCACAAAATAAAAAAGTTTTTTTAGGTGCAGCATTAGTCAAAAAAGGTTCTAATAAAGTTGGAATTGATGCTGGTAAATTAGTGGGCTTGCATCCTTTAAACATTATGGTTACAGATAATCTGATTAATGTTTTAAATGACTTTGATATTTTAATTGATTTTACTAATCCCAAAAACACAAAATCTTTATTGTTAATATGTAAAAAATATAAAAAAAGTATGATTATTGGTACTACAGGATTTAATGAAATTGATAAAAATTTTATTCAAGAAACTGCAAAAGAAATTCCAATTGTATTTTCTGAAAATTTTAGCATTGGTATTAATGTTATGTATAAATTGTTGGAGATTACAGCAAAACTAATTGGTAAATGTAATGATATAATGATTTTTGAAACTCATCATAAAAAGAAAGTTGATACACCATCAGGAACAGCATTACAAATAAAAGCAATTATTGGTAAAAATATTAAAGCGGATTCTTACAGTTCTTTTATTGGTGAAAAGAAAGTTTTTTCTAATGACAAAAGAAAAAATAATATTAATATTGCAAGTATTAGATCTGAAGATATGCTTGGTAAGCATAAGGTTGTTTTTTCTACAATTAATGAACGACTAGAAATTAATCATAAAGTACTAAATCGTACAATTTTCGCGCACGGAGTGGTAAAAGCTTGTTTATGGTTAAAAGAAAAAAAAGTTGGATTATATAGTATGCAAGATGTATTGAATATTTAATTTTTAGGATATTTTTTGTATTAATTTTTTTTGAAAAATATATCTTTAATCGAAAATTGTACAATAATATCTTCGAAGATTAAAAATATAAAAGCATTCTTTATATTTTAACATAAAGAAAATTATATCTATAAAATTATAATATTTTAAAAAATTTAATGCTATTTTTTTGCTAAATATAAAATTACCAGTATTGTTCACTGGTAATTTGCCCAATTTGACTGCGTAAGTTTTTTTTCATACCCCTTTGTATTTTTAGCAAATTTTGTGTATCTTTAACCATATTGGGATTACCACAAAGCATAACATGACTATTTAATGGATTAAGGGTTGCTTGTACTGATTTTTCTAAATCTCCGTTTTCAATTAATGTTGGAATACGTCCTCTTAAGGCTCCAGTAATATTTTCTCGACTAATAATAGTTTGAACTTTTAATTTTCCTTTGTATTTTTTTTCTAATTTTTTAATTAGTGATAAATAACTTAAATCTTTGGAATAACGTACGGCATGTACAAGAATAATTTTATGAAATCGAGATAAATCTTTGCCGAATTGTAAAATAGATAAAAAAGGCCCAATAGCTGTTCCTGTAGATAACATCCATAAAGTGTTTGCAGCAGGTAACATTTTCAATAAAAAAAATCCAGCCGATTTCTTGGTTATGTAAACAGAATCACCTGTATTTAATTTTGCAAGATGTGGACTAAGTTTACCATACGGTACTTTTATGAGATAAAACTCTAATTTTTTTTCATTTGGAGCATTGACATAAGAATAAGCTCTTTGTATACGCTGACCATTTATTTCTAAAGCAAGTTTAGCAAATTGTCCTGGAATGAATGGTTCAATTGAAGCATTGATGATTAAACTAAATAAAGAGTTATTCCATTTGTGATTTTTAATAATGTTTCCTTTTATCCAATTTGTCATATTTTGTTTCTCTATATTTCGATTTTGTCTGATATTTTGATATATTTTTTGTATAATTATATGATTAAAAATATTAAAAATGATTGTTATTGCTAATAAATATTTTATGAAATTTATGTAAATTCTATTTATTAAATAACATTAAATAATTTTTTTTAAAAACAGTATTAAAGTTAGTTAATTTTTTATTTAAATTTGTGAAGATATATTCATATGTTTTCTTGCCAATTTTTAACACGTGACACTGCTTTTTTCCATCCATTATATTTGTAGTTTCTTTCAGTGGTTTCAATTTCAGGAATAAAAGTTTTTTCTATGTTCATTTTTTCTTTTATTTCATCTAAATCGTTCCAAAAATTTATTGCTAAGCCAGCAAGTAAAGCTGCTCCTAAAGCACTACTTTCACGAATTATAGGACGTTCTACATAAGTCCCTAATATATCAGATTGAAATTGCATTAAAAAATTATTTTTTACCGCACCACCATCAACGCGTAACGACTTTAATTGTGTATTTGTATCCTTTTGAATTGCTTCTAATACATCACGTGTTTGGTATGCAATTGATTCTAAGGTAGCTCTGATAATATGATTTCGATTAGTACCACGTGTTAAACCAAAAATAGCACCACGAGCATATGGATCCCAGTATGGTGCACCTAATCCTGTTAGAGCTGGAACAACATAAACACCATTATTACTTTTTACTTTATTAGCAAAATATTCTGAATCATTGACATCATCAATTAATTTTAGTTCATCACGTAACCATTGTATAGAGGCACCTGCCATAAATACGGCACCTTCTAAAGCATAATTTACTTCACCCCTAGGCCCACAAGCAATAGTTGTTAATAACCCATGATTAGAAATTTGAGTTTTTTTGCCTGTATTCATTAACAGAAAACAACCTGTTCCATAAGTATTTTTAGCCATACCAGGTTGCACACATAATTGTCCATATAATGCTGCTTGTTGATCACCAGCTATCCCAGCTATTGGAATACGTACCCCCCCTTTGCCACCAATGTTTGTTTGTCCATACACTTCTGAAGATGGACGTAATTTTGGTAACATATTTTTTGGAATATTAAAGGCATCTAAAATTTTTTGATCCCAATCTAATTTATGAATATTTAATAGCATAGTACGAGATGCATTGGTAAAATCAGTAATGTGAACACGTCCTTGTGTCATTTTCCATACTAGCCAGGTATCTACAGTACCAAAAAGTAATTCACCATTTTTTGCCCGTTGATAGGCACCATCAATATTTTCAAGAATCCATTTTAGTTTTGTTCCAGAGAAATATGGATCAATAACAAGGCCTGTATTTTCACGAATATATTTTTCAAGTTTTGGATTATTTTGTTTGAGTTGAGTACAGAAATCAGCAGTACGTCGACATTGCCAAACAATTGCATTATAAATGGGTTTACCAGTTTTTTGTTCCCATACAATAGTGGTTTCTCGTTGATTAGTTATCCCGATTCCTGCAATTTGATCACTGCGAATATCAGAAATTGCTAATGCTTCAGTAAGAGTAGCACTTTGTGTTGCCCATATTTTTATTGGATCATGTTCTACCCAACCAGGTTTTGGATAAATTTGCAAAAATTCACGTTGAGAAATATTAATAATATTAGCGTCATGATCAAATACAATGGTACGTGAGCTTGTTGTGCCTTGATCAAGTGCTATGATATATTTTTTTTTTGATATGATCATTGTTATCATGATTACCTAATTTACTAAAAAATTATGTAGCATTATTTTCTATTTTGTACGTTTTGATTGGTATGGTAAATAAATATAAATTAATTTTTGATAAATGTATTCAATAATAGCAACTATTTTTTTTTAGAGGAGAAGAGTATATGATTAGAAAAATATTTCTGTTTTTTACAGAAATATTACTTTAATCAGTGAGATAAATTATTGGTTTTAGATTAAAAACAGTAAATAAAATATAATACAAATTCATTTTATTTTATTAAATTAAGTATCAATAATTAAAATATGAGTTAATGATAACATTATAACATAATGTATAATATTTTTTTATAAAGATTTATATAATAAAATTCAAGCAAAAAATAACTGTAATTATAAAGTCTTTTGGCAAGTAAAATACTTTGGTAAGCAAAAAAATACCAATATTAAACAATATTTTCTTTAAGTAATTACTATTTGACATATTGTGATTATCAAAAATAGTTTAAAAGATAATCAGTATATCAGTTTTATAAAGAAAAATTCTTTGAGTTATGTAAAAAATATAAAGTTATTGTTATCAAAAAAAAATAAAAAAAATAATCTAAAAACAATATTGAAGCATATTACTACAATTTTTTGTATAAGTTAAATAGTTGAAAAATGCTTAATCTAAAAAATAATTTTTATTTCAAATGATTTTGATTGCCATCTATAATGCTTATAAATATAAAAACACGATTAAGAAAAAATATAATCTAGTTTCTAAAAATCAGATATATTGATTTATAATGTAGATTGTTTTATAATTTTGATTATACTCTTTTTTGTAATATAGTTAAAATAATTTCAGACATTATTTCTATAGTAATTTAAAAAAAATAAAGTTTTATTTATAATAAGTGTAGTATTTATAGTTTGAATAATACTAAAAATATTGTTTTTGTTTTTTCTAAACATGAAAACAATATTTTTTTGCTTATGTATTTTTTTAATGATTAAATGTCGATCATAATGTGGTATTTCTTGATTATAATTTTAAATTATAAAAAAGATAAAATCTTTTTGTTATAACAAATAAACATTTAAATAAAATATATATAATATAAGATAATCAGTTAAATATTTTTTTGATATTATTAAAATATTTGAGAATAAAGCAGAGCATAAAATATATCTAATAATTTTTGTTTTAGTTCATTAAAAGCGACATATTTTATAAATGGTTTTTAAAATAATATTTTGATTATTATTAATTATAAAAATAATTGCTATTGTTTTTTGTATTTTTATTAAAATATTTTATATTTTTTTATAAAATATCTAAAGATATATAATTATTTTTTTATATTTTTAAAAATTCCATTTAACTTATATTTTATATATTTTTTTACGTAATATTCTATAATATTTAACATAGTAATATTTTTTGGAATGCTAGTTATTTTCTTATAAACAAAAATTACTATATATTTTTTTAAAAAGTAAATCTTATATCAATGATTACATGAAACATGAAGATAAATTATAAAGTTTATGTGATTCGTAATTTAACTATTTTATATAATGTTATATTAATATTTGCATTTTAAAATTTTTAAAATGTTTACTCGTAGTATAAGTATTATTAATTAAACAAGTGAAATGCATTATTTATCTAATAAAAAATCTAATTTTTATGATATTTATAGTGAATTTGTTGTCTTTTTCGTATTATAGTATCATGCAATATGGGTCTTTTAATTTAAAAGATAATGTATGTGGTCATTAAATCAATAGCTACTATGATCTATTTTTTATATCATAAATTATAAAATAAACTTACTTAAATCTTCATCAGCAACCAATTCATCAAGATGTACAGATACATAATCAGCGTTAATTGTAATTATTTGCCCATGACGTTCATTAGCATTAAAAGAAATATCTTCCATTAAACGTTCTAGTACAGTATGTAAACGACGGGCACCAATATTTTCTGTTTTTTCATTAACTTTCCATGCTGTTTGTGCAATTTTTTCAATACCATCTGGAGTAAATTCAATACTTAAACCTTCAGTGGCCATTAATGCTTTATATTGCACTGTTAAAGAGGCATTAGGTTCAGTTAAAATACGTTCAAAATCTTCTGTTGTTAATGCTTTTAATTCAACTCTGATCGGTAGTCTTCCTTGTAGTTCAGGAATTAAATCAGAGGGGCTAACAATCTGAAATGCACCAGAGGCAATAAATAAAATATGATCAGTTTTTACCATGCCATGTTTAGTAGAAATTGTACAACCTTCTACTAACGGCAGTAAATCACGTTGCACACCTTCTCTTGAAATGTCTGGCCCAGAAGTTTGTCCATGTTTACAAATTTTGTCAATTTCATCTATAAAAACAATGCCGTGTTGTTCTACTGCATCAATTGCTTGTTGTTTTAATTCTTCTTGATTAATTAATTTTGATGCTTCTTCTTCTATAAGAATTTTGAAAGCATCTTTTATTTTCATTTTGCGTTTTTTGTGTTTTTGTCCTGCAAGATTTTGAAATATAGATTGTAATTGACTTGTCATTTCTTCCATGCCAGGTGGGGCCATAATCTCAACACCAACTGCTGTTGCAGCAACTTCAATTTCAATTTCTCTATTGTCTAATACCCCTTCTCTTAATTGCTTTTTGAAAGCTTCACGTGTTGTAGAAGATTCTATATGTATATCAGGGTTTCCCCAATTACTTTTAGAAAGTGGCACTAAAACATCTAAAATACGTTCTTCGGCTAGCTCTTTTGCTCGATGACGGTTTTTTTCTATAGATTGTAAACGTACCATTTTTAGTGCTGCATCAGTTAAATCACGAATAATAGAATCGACTTCTTTACCAACATAACCGACTTCAGTAAATTTTGTTGCTTCTACTTTAATAAATGGGGCATTGGCCAATTTTGCTAATCGACGAGCAATTTCAGTTTTACCAACACCTGTTGGCCCAATCATCAAAATATTTTTTGGTGTTACCTCTTGACGTAATGTATCATTGAGTTGCATTCGACGCCAACGATTCCGTAATGCAATAGCAACAGAACGTTTTGCTTTATTTTGGCCGATAATATGATTATTTAATTCAGTAACAATTTCATGAGGTGTCATTGCAGACATGTTTAAATCCTTAAAATTTTGAAGAAAGTTCTTCAAAGTTAAAATTGTGGTTGGTATATATGCAGATATCGCTTGCTATATTCAAAGCTTTTTCTGTAATATCACGTGCATTCATTTCTGTATTTTCCAGCATGGCACGTGCTGCAGCTTGTGCATATGGCCCGCCAGAACCAATAGCGATTAAATCATGTTCTGGTTGAATAACATCACCATTTCCTGTAATAATCAGTGAGTTTTTTAAATCTATAATAGCTAAAAGTGCTTCAAGTTTTCTTAGCATGCGATCAGTGCGCCAATCTTTTGCTAATTCAACAGCAGCTTTAGTTAAATTACCTTGATGAATTTCTAACTTTCTTTCAAAAAGTTCAAATAATGTAAATGCATCAGCAGTACCTCCAGCAAATCCAGCAATAATTTTGTCATTATAAAGACGTCTTACTTTGCGAACATTACCTTTCATGACTGTATTGCCCATGCTTGCTTGTCCATCACCTCCGATGACGACTTGATTATTACGACGAACACTTAAAATTGTAGTCATTCATTATCCTTTAGTTATTTTATATTAAAAAAATATTTGAGTATATTTTTTGTTATAATAGAATAAAGTTTATATTTACGTTATTAGGAATGTAGATTGGGTGGGAAAGATGATTTTTCAACCCTTAGTATTATGAAGAATGCAATTTGATAAATCTATAGATTTTAGTTGATTATTTATGATTTTTCTTATTTCTTGATTGTAAGGTCCTATTTTTATTGTAGAATAATCCAATTCTTTTCTGATTATATCACTTTCTAAACCTAAAAATGCTAAATTAGCTTTGATAGATTCAATTTTTTCAAAATTTTTAAATGATAGACATTTTATTATTAAATAATTTTTCTTGATTTTATTTTGTTTGCTGAAAGTGAATTTTTTATTAAAAATAAATTTTTCTTGTGAAAAATTAATTATTTTTTTTGATGTTTGTATATCTTTTTTTTTGTTAAATGTATATGAGGTTTTAATAGAAAAATTATTTTTTTTGTTATCCATTTTGGCAATTGATTGTTTTTGTTTATCTGTTAATATACGATGATTAGTATTATTTATATTTGATTTAATTAAGTAATATAAATTTTTTAAATCACTATCTTGCTTTTTTAATTCTTGAATGTAATGCCAGCGTTCCTCAGGTTTTGGTGGTAAATGATCAATATTTGCTTTATCTGTATTTTTCAAAGAAGACTTATAAACAGTTGATTTATTTAATAAAGAAGATTTGTTTGCTATATAATCTGTTTTACTGTTTGATAAATAATATAAGCTCACTATACAAATACTTACTATAATACTAATTTTTAAAAAAAATTTTTTTGAAAATTGTTGATTTATTTTTCTTAAATGTATGTTTTTACGGGGTATCGTGTATTTCTGATTTATGTAATCTTTTTGTATCACTCTTGCATTCGTTAATTAATAATTGATAAAAAGTTTTGCTTTAATAAATATATTTTTATATTACTGAATTTTATCAGTCATGACCAGTATTTCACCTAATAAATATTAAGTCATTATCATATATATGAGATGCAATTGATTAAAATTTATGTCTTTATTTATATAAGCTATACATCACAATATTGTTATATGAATATAAAATTATATTTTATAATTATATAATACATAAATTTTTTATTAAAAATAAATAGATATTTTCTTATTAAATTTATTTATTATTTTGATAAATAACTTATGTTAAATAAAAAATAATTATTGATGGATATACTTTTTGCATATGTTATATTATAATTTTTATAAATTACGCATATTGTAATTAATAAAAATAATATTTTGATTATTTTTGCTTAATAATTAAATATATTTTCTTTTTATAATATTAAATGCACTGATTAATAGTAAAATTATTTTTTGATCTTTTAATAAAGATATCGCTTTTTTATAGCAGGATTCAGTTATTGATTAAATTTTTTATAAATTATATACAATTATTTTTTAATTTAAAAATGAATATTTTTTATAAGTGAACATTTTTATTTATTCATAATTTTAATATTTAATTGGATCAACATCAATAGTCCACTTTACTTTATAACTTTCTAGAGATGTTATAGTTGCAGGTAATATTTTTGATAGTATTATTTTTAAGTAAGATTTTGAAGGATGTTGTAATAATAATTGCCAACGAAAACGTCCTACTCGTTTAGATAGAAGCGCAGGTATAGGACCTATAACAAAAAAGTTTTTATCATGATTGTTATGTTTTTCCATAATATTTTCTCGCAATTTTTGTAAAAAAATTATTGCCGATTGCTTATGATAACCCTCTGAACGAATCATTATATGATTTGTGTATGGTGGTAAAAAAACACTGCATCTTTCTTTTAAGGTTTCTTTTGCGAATTCATTATAACCTTTTTTTAATAAGGTTAATATTAATGGATTATCAGGGTAGTAAGTTTGCAAAATTACTTCTCCTGCCTTTGTCTCATTTGCAGCATATCGAGATATTTTAGTATATATTTGCGCAAATTTTTCAGTAGCTCTGTAATCATTTGAAAAAAGTGGATAATCTGCATTTAGTAATGCTACCAAGGTGACGTGTGGAAAATGATATTTTCTTGTTAATATTTCTGTTCCAATAAAGATATGGGTACCTTTTTTATAAGTATTTGTTTCTAATTTGTTTTTAGAGATAAATCTCGTGGTATCTTTATCAATGCGTGTGACTGGTATTGTAGGAAAAAGTTTTTTGATTGCTTCTTCTAATTTTTCTGTTCCTAAACCAAAAGGAAAAAGATGATTTGAATGACACAGTAAACATTTTGTTGGAATAGGTTTCTGAGTGTTACAATGGTGACATCGTATTTGGTCTTTATCAAGGTATACTGTATAATATTTTTCGCATCTCAAGCATTTTGCAATCCAACCACAGTGATGACATATCAATGTTGGTGAATAGCCTCTTCGATTTAAGAAGAGTATAATTTGGTTATTTTCTTTTAGATGATTACGTATAGATTGTATTAATAGTTTTGACATTCCATATTTTAATGGTTGTCCTTTTAAAGTGATTAAATTTTGAATAACTTTTTTATCAGTAGTTTCATGAGTGAGATCTAAGCGATGATATTTTCCTTTTTCAATGTTATAGAGACTTTCTAATGACGGTGTTTCGGTACCTAAAATAATTGGAATATTTGCTTTTTTTGCTAAAACGATAGCGAGGTCTCGTGCATGATAACACCATCCTTCTTGTTGTTTATAAGAATTATTGTGTTCCGAATAAACAATAATTAAACCTAAATTATAAAAAGAAGTAAATAATGCTGAACGAGTACCAATAATTATGGCATTTTGACCTTTTTTTGTGCGCAACCAAATTGTAAATTTTTCAGTATTACTTAATGATGAATGTAGTACATCGATTGGGATATTCAATCGTTTTTTAAATTCTGTAATAGTTTTTAGTATTAAACTAATTTCTGGCATTAAAATTAATATTTGTTGACCTTTATTTAGAAGTTTTGTAATTACATTTAAATATACTTCTGTTTTACCAGAACCTGTACTTCCAATTAATAACCAAACTTTAAATGCTTGATTAGCATTAATTTTGTTTATTGCATCCAATTGTTTTGTATTTAATCTTTTTGTAATAGGAATTTTTAGATTAAGATGCCAATTTTTTATTAAATCTGATTTTTTTTGTTTTTTTGATGTATAAATTGATTTTAATTTAAATTCTTTATTTTTTTTTTTAAATGTCCATTGATATTTTAGAACATTGGTTGTTTTTTTTTCATGTCGTAATAGTATAGGTAATGCGTAGAAAAGAACTTTACCAATTGGATAATGATAATATTGATAGCCCCACATTAATAATGACCACAAGTTATCTGAAAATAATGATTTTTCATCTAAGATTTTTTTAATATATTCTAATTTGAGATTATTTTCTATGTTATTTTTTTTATGTGTGATTACTATTCCTATATAAATACATAAACCGAATGGTACTAGTACTCGACATCCCTTTTTTGGTATAGGGAAATTAGATGGTAATTTGTAATTAAAAGTACGCATGAGATGAATAGGAAGTGCAACTTTCACGATAGTCATTTTTTACTATTTCCAAATAATTACTATAGAAATGTTTCATTATTTTTTTAATAATAAAATATTAAATTATTATGAATTTTATTGTGCTCGAAAGCAAAATTTTGTATTATTTTTTGCTTATAATAAATATTTCAAATTATTTTATTGAATTTTAATTATTATAATATGTTATTAAAATTGTAATTTAAAGGATTTTTATATGAAAAAAAATATTCACCCTAAATATCACAAAATCACTGCAACTTGTTCTTGCGGGAACATAATGTGCATCCAATCAACTGTGCATCACAATATTAATTTAGATGTTTGTGGTAAGTGCCATCCATTCTATACAGGTAAACAGCGTGATATGGTTACTGGAGGTCGTATTGATAGATTTAAGCAAAGATTTAATATGTCAGTACTTAAAAAGTAATTACTTTATTATGTTGTATTGATTTAGTAATTTTTTATTATAGAAATTTTTAATTGCAGATATTTTTTGTATTATTTTTTTAGAAAACGTTTCTATTGTTATGATTATAAAAGGAATTTAATTATTATTAATAAAATTAATATTTATTTTTTGAACATTATAATAGTGGCTATCATTGTTTTTGAATGATTGATTTCATAAATAAATATTTTGAAAGTATAATAAATAACTATTGATTAAAATAAATAAATTTAAAAACAATATTTTTTTATCATGCTAAATTAATAAATCACATTAAATTACTCTTTAGTAAAAATATTTTAGTTATAATTTGATAAAAATTATTATAATTTTTGCACTTGAAATTTTATTATCATTTGATGATTAAAAGACAATTTTTTTGCTTCCTATTATCAATTTTAATTAAATTTAGCTAAAAAATAATAATTTCAGATTTTTTTGATAAAAATATCATATAATTTCTCTGTGTATTTAAAGTATTATTATATATCATCAATATCTTCATATTGGTTATTTTTTTAATTTTTAATAATTTTTTATTTATAAATTTTGAAATGTATTGAAAGTTTAAGTAATAAAAAATCGCATAAAGATTTAGATAACATTTTTCATGTGCTAGATAAAGAGGTAATATTATATTATGAATACAATGAGAAGAAGAATTATACAATATCAGAATCGTCAATTACATAAATTTGGTGGTAGTAGCTTATCTGATATAAAATGTTATAAACGAGTAGCTGGTATTATCAAAAAATACAGCGAACCAGGTGATCTAATTGTAGTATCTGCAGCAGGAACAACCACTAATCAATTAATTAATTGGTTAAAATTTAGTAAAATTAATCACCATTTAGCTAGCAAAGTGCAAGAATCAATACGTTCTTATCAAGAAAATCTCATCATTGGACTTTTAAGTAAAAAAAAAGCTAATTTATTAAAATTTAATTTTTTAAGTGATTTTACTCATCTGTGTAGTTTATTAAATAAACCAATTGATAATTATATTTATTCTGAAATTGTTGGTCACGGAGAAATTTGGTCAGCACGTTTAATGTCTGCTGTATTAGAAGAATTTGGAATATCTAGTCAATGGTTAGATGCCAGGCTTTTTTTGCGTGCAGAACATTCCTCTCATCCAGAAATAGATGAGATTGCTTCGAGACCATTATTAGAAAAACATTTGCAAAAATATTATAATAAACGTTTGGTTATGACAGGTTTTATTGCTAAAAGTAAAAAAGGTCAAACAGTATTATTAGGTCGTAATGGTAGTGATTATTCGGCAACACAAGTTGGTGCATTAACGGGAGTTAAGAAAATAACTATTTGGAGTGATGTTGCTGGCATATATAGTGCGGACCCCCATAAAGTAAAAGATGCGTATTTGTTGCCATTTTTGCGTTTTGATGAAGCAAGCGAATTGGCGCGTTTAGCAGCACCAGTGCTGCATGCTCGCACTTTACAACCAATTTCTTTTACAAATATCGATTTGCAATTTAGATGCAGCTATGATCCTAATAAAGGATCAACAAAAATAGCGCGTATGTTAGAATCTGCAACAGACGTAAAAATTATTACTAGTCATGATAATGTTTGTTTAATAGAAGTAATTTTATTTAAGTATCAAAATTTCTTACAAACATATAAAAAGATTAATTTATTTTTTAAAAAAAATCAAATATGTCCTTTAGCAGAAAGGGTAAAATTAAAAAATCAATTAATTCAGTTCTGTTATACTAAAGAAGTAGCATACAATGTTATGTGTAATTTAAATAAAGTTGGTTTAGTTAAAAAGATATCCTTGCGTGATCGTTTTTCTTTAGTGGCAATTGTAGGTGCTGGAATTTGTAAAAATTCATTATATAAAGATTGTTTTTATCAAAATTTAAAAGATCAACCTGTCGAATTTTTTTGGCACTCTAAAGAAAATATTAGTTTAGTCGCAGTGTTAAGCACTAATAAAACATTATATTTAGTACGAAAATTACATCAGAGTTTATTGTTGCTAAAAAAACATTTTAAATTAATTTTATTTGATAAGAGTAACATTAATTTTTGTTACTTAATATTATTACATAGTTACAAAAAACTATTTTGTTTCATCATATTCATTAAAATAGTTCTTTATAAGAATGTTATAGTTTTTAAATTGATTCAAATAAACTGTGTTATTAATTATTATTAATAATTTTATAGATGATTAAATAAAATTATTATCAAAGTAGAAGATATGTTTAATGAAAAATAAAATTAAGTTTTTAAGATTTAATAAATTTTTGACTATTTTTTAAAAGTATTTATTGAATTTATTAAGTCATAAATTTTTTGTATTTTTTATTTATTAAAATATTTTGTAGAAAAAATATGTTTCCTTTTTTAATATATTTTGTGCTTTAATGATCTTTATGCATTTTTTTTACAGTAAAATGAAGTAACATATAAAAATCATTTTTTTTGCTAAATTATTCTTGTTTATTTGATAAAAATTTTTTGTGTTTTAAGCTTTAATTTGTTAAAAAATTAAAACACTTATGTTTAAATATTTCTAAATTCTTAATAATACTTTTGTTGTATATAAAAAATAAATCTTAATAAATGCTTTTATGATAACACTAGTGCTATTCAATTAAAAATATTAAAATCAAAAAATAAATTTTGACAAGTTTTATTTTTTATAAAAAAGTAATTTAAAAGAATTATTCAATGGAAAAATTTTTATTTTTTTAAATGTATTAGTAATATATATATAAATATTTTTATTGAATAAAAAATAAGATGTGATTTATATATTAATACATTAAATAAAAATTAGTTTTTTATAAATATCATTTTTATAAAAATGATATTTATTTATAGAGAAAGATTTTTTATTAGATGCCATTTATAATATA
The DNA here is from genome assembly GCA_031446145.1 of Arsenophonus sp. Classification (GTDB taxonomy): domain Bacteria; phylum Pseudomonadota; class Gammaproteobacteria; order Enterobacterales; family Enterobacteriaceae; genus Arsenophonus. The sequence continues at coordinate 500,656 of CP132903.1, forward strand.
TTTCATTATTTTTCAATGATTTTTATCACATAAGTGTGTTTGATTATTTTTTTTTAAATCATTTTTATTTTTAGTATTGTTGCAATAATTTATTAACAATATTCATTTCCCTCTTTATAAATTACTTCGAGCATAATTGTAAAAGTTATAAATAATATCTTATAAAGATATTATTTTAAAAAATTTAATATAAATAGTAAATTATTGATAATAAAATTTTATAATTTATATATCTTTGAATTTTCGGTAACAAAATTATTACTTTAATCTATTTTTTATTTTTTTTGTGTTCAGATAGAATATTAACTGTAATCAATCATTTTATTTTGTGATTGTTATATAAAATTTATCACATTTGTTGTTATTAAATAAAATTTAACAATAAACTGAGGTATGTAAATGTATCATTTTGATATCTATGACACGTTTTTAGCCACCACTTTAGTAGTATTATTTGGTCATAAACTACTTCAATCAATTGCTATTTTAAAAAAGTATACTATACCTGAATCTATTGCAGGTGGAACATTTGTTGCATTAATACTTTTGTTATTGCAAATGATGTTTGATTGGCAAATAACCTTTGAATTATCTTTACAAGAACCCATGATGTTGGTTTTTTTTTCAACAATTGGTCTAAATGCCAATTTAATTAATTTTAAAATAGGAGGTAAAACATTATTAATTTTTATTTTTGCAGTTTTTGGTTTATTGATCGTTCAAAATACAGTAGGCATTATTTTATCTAATTTATTAGGTTTAAATCCACTCATTGGATTACTAGCTGGTTCTATTACGTTATCTGGTGGACATGGTACAGGTGCTGCTTGGAGTAAAATTTTTTCTGAATATTATGGCTTTCAGAATGCTACTGAAGTTGCTATGGCTTGTGCAACATTTGGTTTAGTTTTTGGTGGATTAATTGCTGGACCGATAGTACGATTTTTAATGATTAATATGAAAAAAAATAGTGTAAAAAAACAAATTAATAATATTAATGAAGAATCTATGGTATTTGAAACAATACAAAAAAGACAATTAATTAGTTCCTTAGTTTTTATAGAAACATTGGCTATGATTACTATTTGTATATTAATAGGTAAAATTTTTTCTCATTGGCTAGAATTAAGCTATCAGTTCACTTTGCCTACTTTTGTTTCTGTGTTGTTCACTGGAGTGATTTTAAGTAATATTTTGCGATTTTTAGGTTGTCATAAAAATTTTAAGCATGTAGTATCTTTTTTAGGTAATGTTAGTTTATCACTTTTTTTAGGAATGGCTTTAATGAGCTTAAAATTATGGGAACTAGCTTCTATAGCGATACCTATATTAATTATTTTGATTATACAAGGGATTGTAATGGGGTTATATGCTATTTTTGTTACTTTTCCAATGATGGGAAAAAATTATGATGCTGCAGTACTTGCAGCAGGCCATTGTGGATTTGGTTTAGGGGCAACTCCTACAGCAATCGCTAATATGGAAGCAATTACAAAGGAATTTGGTTCTTCTCATTTAGCTTTTCTTGTAGTACCGATGGTTGGTGCTTTTTTTATAGATATTATTAATGCATTAGTTATTAAAGTGTATTTATGGTTACCTATATTTCATGTATTATGATTGTATTAGTTGCATTAAAATAAATGCAACTAATGCAAATTAAGAAGTTTAATATAAATTTATGATGAATATTTTAATCTTAATAAATCTGTTTTTTATAGATAAAGCAAAAAAGTTTTTAAGTAAAAATAATTATGATTTTTGTTTATTTTTAAGATATATTTTTTGACAAATAATAATTTTTTCATCAAATTTTTAATCATTTTAATAATAATTATTTTTAAATAACTTTAACAGATTTGTTATTTTTTATAACTTTTATAGATTTAATGAAGTTGCACAATAATAATTAAATTGTATTATCTATTAATGCATCAATGTAAAAATTTTTGCAATAGTATAATTTCTTAAAAATGAAAACATATTGTTTTAATCATTTTTATATCTAATTATTCAAAAATAAGAATAATACTAATTTATTTTATAAATATGAGTTAAGAAAATTCTGTTTTTGTGTTAAAAATTAACAAATAATAAAAGTGTTTATCTTTTTTCTTCAGTATTTATACTTTGAATATTAAAATTTAAACCGTTATTAATTCCAGTGCTTAAATTAGCTAATTATTCTGATCCATCAGATCATCTTTTTTTTACGCAGTAATAAATTTTTTATTTTTTTCATTTTTCTGGTATTTATTTTCCTAGTGTTGTGATATCGTAAAATTAAATAAAAAGATTTTTAATTAATAAGTAAATATTACATTACATAACATGCAAAAAATAGAATTTTCTAAAATTTGTATAATCAGAAAAAATTAGATTATAGTTATTAATATAATAACTCCTAATTGTCTTTTTAAATAGATAGATATTTATTTTTAAGATATGAAATAATGTTTTGAATAGGATGTTTATTTTATAAATTATTTGCTATAAAAAATTGCTTTGTTACATTAGCCAATTTTTTAAGTAAATTATTTTTAAATATATTTTTTCTTGTTATTTCTTTTTTTTGATCTTTTTATGTTTTATAAATTTTTTAGCAGTTTGATTATTTTTTTTACTTTTCGAGCTTACCTTAAAATTTTATTAATATAAAATAATATGGTTTAGATTTTATGATAATTTTTTTGAGTATTTAAAATTTAATTTTTAAAGAACGATAAAATTAATAATTAAAAGTATAATATTAATATAAATAAAATGCAAAATTTATATATGTTTGTGTCAGGTAATTTTATTATTTTTTTAGATAACAATATAGATTTCTTAAAAAATCTTATTTTACATATTCATTTACAAGAGTTATCTGTTGTTTTTTATAATTTTAATAAAATTTTTATCTAAGTTTTTTCTTTAATTTTAGTTACTAAATTTGCTTCATTTTTTATGAGCACGTAAAAAATAACGCCTATTTTTTTGTTTTGTTTTTTATTATTTGCATTAGTTTAAATTTGTGTTTAAAAAAAATGTAAAAGTTATAGAAATCATTAATGTATACAAAAAATAACTAACAATAGTATTTTTATTTTTTTTAGTATAAAAGGTTTAGTATAAAAGTTATATAAAATATGTACTTTATCAATTCATAGCATATATCAATATCATTTTTAATAATAATTTAAAATATATAAATATTTATAAATAATATCAAATCTTTGTTTTTTAAATGCATATGTCATAAAATACTTTGCATAAAGATATTTTCTGTAATTATTAAATTTGTGAGATACGTTTTTTCTGATAATCTGTTTTTAAGTTTTATCAGTATTTTTTATTTCTTTTTTGTTACTATTAAAAATTTTGATAATTTTTAAATTATGCTGTATTTATTAGGATAAAGTATTTTAAGTATTAATTCTTCTAACTTTATTTTTTAGATAATCAATATAAAAAAGATATGTTAGTAAAGTGTAAAAATTTTATTTCTTGCTATTTTTTGTTTTTTTTCTTAACTAAATATAACTAAGTTTTTATATTATAAGTATGATCTCCTTATTTTTATTTAAAATGTGCATTCTTTTACTATATGCATAATTTTTTTAAAGATTTTCAGTGTATATTTTTTAATACATGAATTTTATTTAATGTTGATAGATCTCTTAAATAGATCAGTAATGTTTTGTTCCTAAAAGTATTGTAATATCTTAAATAGTATTATCTAATAATATAGACGTTAATATTTTATAATCTAAATTTGTTTTTTTTAAAATACGTATCATACGATATGAGGTTTAACATTTTTAGCCGATTTTTTATGTATTTATTTTTTGTTTTTTTAGTTTTAAATATTTTTAAAAACTAAATATTATTAATTTATTAACCCTAACTCTATTTCACGTAAAGAAATAACAGTTACTTTATCATTTTGTTCTTGTACTAATGGTATTTGATTATGTATTTGTAATTGACGTGCGCGACGTGCTGCTACTAACACTAAGTCAAAACGATTACCAATTTTTTCTACAGCATCTTGAACTGTTACACGTGCCATAATATTACTCCAAAAAAACAAAGAAATGACTGAATTATTATACTGAATATTATTTATTCCGCTAATAATTTATTAATTAAAGTATTATGTTTTAGTATTTGACGTTTTAAACGCAGTCGCTCAGATCTGATGATAGATTGTAAATCTTTTAATGCAGTATTAAAATCATCATTAATGATGACATAATCATATTCTTTATAATGTCTTATTTCATCGACTGCCTGTGACATACGTTTATGAATTGTTGCTGTGATATCTTGCCCTCTAGAATGCAACCGACGGAGTAATTCATTTTTTGAAGGAGGAAAAATGAAAATACTAGGAGCATTTTTTATTTTTTGATGAATTTGTTGTGAACCTTGCCAATCAATGTTTAAAAATACATCGATCCCATTATTAAGATTTTTTTCAACAAGGATGCGTGAAGTACCATAATAATTACCAAAAACATAGGCATATTCAAGAAAATCATTATTTTTTATCATTTTATAAAATTCTGTTTTGTTAACAAAATAATAATGTTTACCATGTTTTTCACCAGGACGTATTTTTCTTGTTGTATAAGAAATAGATACTTGTATATCGTAAAACAAATGAGATTTTAATAAAGCCTTAATGAGGGCTGATTTACCTGCACCACTGGGTGCAGATATAATATATAAATTTCCTTTAATAATCATAATTTTTTATTATTTTTTTTCAAGTAGTTTACAAATACAATTTTTATATACTTCTTTATGATATTTTAATAGAATGATTTTAAAATAATTACTATTAATGCATCAATTTTTATTTTTTTTGATCACAAGAATATTAAAGTGTATTTCCTTTGAAAAAATAGAAATAATTTGATATTAATAAATATTAAAGAGTTTTATAACGTTTATTTTTTAAATTAACAAATATTTTTTGATATGATAAACTTAATTTTATATAAATTTATTAATTTTTATTAAAATTATACGATCAATTTTGTTATTTTAAACAAATTATATATATTAATAAGTAATAAAGAAGAATTTTTATGAATTTTATGTTAGCATGTAATAAAGAATATTATTTATTGTATAGCTAATATTGCTAAATGTTTATTTTATTATTTTTAAATATTTTAATTTTTGTAAATTAGATGATTTATGTATTGGTATCAAATTTAAAAAAATCTATACTATTTTTGTTTTTTGTTCTTATCTGATGGATAAGCAAAGATAAAATATTTTTATTTTTCATCTGAAAATAATTTATAAATTTTAATGTTTTTGCTTTAATTTTTTTGTAGATTTGTTTGCAAAAATATTTTGTATGTTTATTTTATCCGTATATAAGAAAAGTTTTTTATTGTTGATAGATGAAAAAATAATTTATATTATTTCTAATGTTAATAATAAGAATATGATATAAATAAAAAATATGAAAACTAAAAATTTATAATAAGGTAATATCAATTTCTATTTATTATATGTTCATTTTTAAAAAATATATATTTTTTCTTAAATAATTTGTTACAAATTTTTAATTTAAAGTTCTTTGTAAGAAAAATATAATTTTTTGATATTTTTTCTCATATTCTTATAAATTTTAAAAATTGAATGATTTTATTTTTTATTTTATTAAAATTTTTATTCAAATATTAAATTATGTTTAAAAATTTATCTATTGACAAGCAATAGAAATTTCATCTGCCAGAATAGAAATTGCTTTTTCAATTTTTTCTAATGGTAGAATATAATTCATACGCATACATTGATTTTTGTGACTCCAATTTTCACTTAGCCCAAGAAAAAAATAATCTCCAGGTACCATAAATACATTACGTTTTTTTAGACGCGCATACAGTGTTTGGCTATTAATTGGTAGATTTCTAAACCATAACCATAAAAACATACCGCCTTCTGGTTTATGTATTAAACAGTGATGTTCTAATATATAACGACGAATAATTTTTATGGTTTGATGTACTTTTTTTTCATAAAATGGTTTTATTATTTCTTTAGATAGCATAAATAAATCGTTTCGTTTAAGTATTTCTAGTATCAATGCAGGCCCTATGCTACCTGGAGATAAACTTATTATGCTGTTCATATTACTAATTATATTTATAATGTACTTATTTGCAATAATAATACCACAACGACAACCTGGTAGCCCTATTTTTGATAGACTCATAGAGAGAATAATGTTCTCGTTCCATATAGGTGTTCCTTTATTAAAAACAATACCAGGAAATGGGATGCCATAAGCACTATCAATTAAAAGAGGAATTGCATTTTTTTTAGCTAAAAAATCTAATTTGATCATTTCTTTATCGGTGATTATATTTCCAGTTGGATTAGTTGGTCGTGAAATACAAATTGCACCAATATCATCAGTAATTGTTAAAGATTTAAAATTAATATTATATTTAAAGTATCCATTAGGTAAAATTTTTATTTTTGGTTTTTTGCTAATGAATATATCATTTTCTAATCCAGTATCGGAATAACCAACATATTCTGGTATTAAAGGGAAAAGTATTTTTCGTTTTATACCATTTTTACAAAAACCTGCAATAATATTAAACAAATAGAAAAAAGAATTTTGACTGCCATTAGTTAATGCAATATTATTAGCATTAATATCCCATTTTAAGTGTTCGTTTAGACTATCTGCTAATTTTTCTCGCATAACATTTTTTCCTTGTGGCCCATCATAGTTGCATAATGCTTTGTTGAGTTGCCCATTTATAGCCATGTCTATCAAAATTTTTTGAAAATATTGATCAATTTTAGGAATATGTGCTGGATTGCCCCCACCCAGCATCATGATATTAGGTTTATGTAAACCATCATGTAGATCTTTCATAATATTATAAATACTAGAAGGATTAGTAAATTTTTTACCAAACTTAGAATGTATAATATTTTTTTTCATAGTTATTTCAGATTATTAAATAATAAAAGATTATAGGAAATTAAGGTTATATTAATTATTATTAATAAATAATAATTATTAATAGAATAAACATGCTATACGTAAAATTAAATATACAATTATAAAAATATGTTTAATATGGTGTTTGATATTTTTTATAGCATGAAATTATCAAATATTTTTTGTATTAAAAGATAGATAGTATCTCGATTAAAGATTATATAAGTAAAAAATATTTTTTATCAATTACTAATAATATATTAAAAATAATGATTGATAATTTATTAGTTAAATTTATTAAAAATTTACATTTATCTATTTTAAAATAATGATATTTTTTTGTTTTATAATCATCATTCAATAATATTTATTAGAATTATAAATTGCTCTTGATATTATTTTTATAAAAATATAAATGACTTTTTTATGGTATTTTTGTTTATATAAATTGCATGTGATGCGTTATTGTAAATATGAATTTAAATGCTTAAAAAAAATTTTTTGTTATTTAAATATAAGAGTTACAGTTCATTTTTTTAACAATATCAATCTTAATAAATTTATAATTTATAATTATAATGAAAATAATTATTTATTGTATCTATTTTTTGATTATTATTTAAATTTATCTTACAAAAAATACATATGTGTTGTTACATGATTTATTGTATACATTTTTGAAATATTTATATAAATATATTAATAAAAATTCTAAAAATATTTTTATTGTTTAAATCATATTCAAGGTATAGGATTACACTCAATTTAATATAATATTTATGATGTTGATTTTATATGAGCTTCTCTTTCATTAATCGTGAAATGCATAACAATAGTAATTCTTTGTATAAAAAATTTGATAAAATATTTTTGATTATTTGATAATTTAATGATTTTAAAATATTATATAAAAATAATTTTTACCTTACACTAATCTTTTTTATTATTTTATTTAAAATATCACAAAAAAAGATTACTAAAAATGAAAAAATAATGATTATTTTAATATTTTTAAGAACATAGATCATAAAAATCTATCTCGTAATTAACTTTAATTCTTATTTAGGAAATTATTGATTAATTTAGATTGCCATTTACTATGCGAATTCAAACATATAAAATGCAACATTTTGATATAAAAACTTTTCAAGGGTTGATTTTTGCATTGCAAAATTATTGGGCAAAAAAAGGTTGCACTATTATTCAACCATTAGATATGGAAGTCGGTGCAGGAACATCGCATCCTATGACTTGTTTGAAAGCTATAGGAGAGGATCCTATTGCACTTGCTTATGTTCAATCATGTCGTAGGCCCACTGATGGTCGTTATGGTAAACATCCTAATCGTCTTCAGCATTATTATCAATTTCAAGTTATTATAAAACCTTCTCTTGATAATATGCAAGAATTATATCTTAATTCCTTAAAAGAGTTGGGATTAGATCCTAGTATTAATGATATTCGCTTTGTTGAGGATAATTGGGAAAATCCAAGTTTAGGGGCGTGTGGGATTGGTTGGGAAATATGGCTAAATGGTATGGAAGTTACTCAATTTACTTATTTTCAACAAGTTGGAGGATTAGAATGTAACCCTGTTACAGGTGAAATTACTTATGGTCTTGAACGTTTAGCCATGTATATTCAAGATGTTGATAATGTTTATGATCTTTTATGGTCTACAGGTGCGTTAGGGAATGTTACTTATGGTGATATTTATCAACAAAATGAATTTGAACAATCAGTTTATAATTTCAATCACGCTAATATTAAATTCTTATTTAAATGTTTTGATGAATATGAACAAGAAACACAATATTTGTTATCACTAAAAATACCATTAGTTTTTCCTTCTTATGAGCGTATTTTAAAAGCTGTTCATGTTTTTAATTTATTGGATTCACGCAAAGCAATTTCAGTTACTGAGAGACAAAGTTATATTCTGCGGCTTCGTACTTTAACAAAGATGGTTGCAGAAGCATATCGTGCTTCGCGTGAAGCAATAAAAATTTCTATGCATTAACACAAAAACTATAAGGTTAATTCGTTATGCAGAAAACTTTTTTAGTAGAAATTGGCACAGAAGAGTTGCCACCGAAATCTCTTCGTTTATTGGCTGAAACATTTGCTAAAAATTTTGAAAATGAATTAAAAAAAAATTCCCTTAAATATAAAGAAGTTATTTGGTATGCATCTCCTCGTCGTTTAGCAATTAAAGTCATTAATTTAGCATTATATCAAACAAATTATGAAATAAAAATACGTGGACCTTCAATAAGAAAATCGTTTGATTGTATTACGGGTAAATATACTAAAACAGCTAAAAGATGGGCTCAAGATTGTGGAATTACCCTTGATCAATCAGAACGATTGATTACTGATAAAGGTGAATGGTTATTTTATCGTGCTATGACTAAAGGAAAAGAGACTAAAAAATTATTAAATACTATCGTTAATAAAGCAATAAATAATTTTCCATTTCAGAAAATGATGCGATGGGGTAACAACAAAATAGAATTTATTCGTCCCGTGCATACTGTAATTATGTTATTAGGTCAAGATGTTGTTAAAGGTGAAGTTTTTGGTATTAAAAGTAGACGTGTAGTACATGGTCATCGATTTATGGGTAAATATTTAATTAGTCTTGATTCTGCTAAAAGATATCCTAGTATTTTATATGAATGTGGTAAAGTGATTGCTGATTATAAAGAACGTAAAAAATTAATAAAAGATAAAATACAAGAAATGGCTGAGAAATTAGGCGGTTTTGCTAAATATACAGATCATTTATTGGAAGAAGTGACAGCATTAGTGGAATGGCCCGTAATATTAAGTGCAAAATTTGAAAAAAAATTTTTATTGCTCCCTAAGGAAGTTTTAGTTCATATTATGACAAGCATTCAAAAATACTTTCCAGTATTTAATCAATTTGGTGATTTGATAACTGATTTTATTTTTGTAGCTAATATTGAATCTTTAGAACCAAAAACAATTATTTTAGGAAATGAAAAAGTTATTCGTTCACGATTAGCAGATGCAGAATATTTATTTATGAGAGATCGTGAAAAAAAATTGGAGAAAAATTTCATATTATTAAAAACTGTTTTATTTCAAAAACATCTTGGTACATTGTTAGATAAAACTAATCGTTTAGTTGTACTATCTGTTAGTATTGCAAAAAAAATTGATGCAAATATTAATTATGTTCATCGGGCCAGTTTATTGTCTAAATGTGATTTAATGAGTCATATGGTTTTTGAATTTTCTGAACTACAAGGTGTTATGGGAATGCACTATGCACTTTTAGATGGTGAAATAGAGGATATTGCATTAGCTATTAAAGAACAATATCAACCTCGTTTTTCTGGTGATTCTTTGCCGTCTACTAAAGTTTCTATTTCAGTAGCTTTAGCTGATAAAATTGATATGTTAGTTGGTATTTTAGGAGTTAATAAACATCCTAAAGGTGATAAAGATCCTTTTGCATTACGACGTATCGCACTCGGCATTTTTCGTATTATTGTTGAAAGTTCTTACGACCTTGATTTATTGAGATTAACACAGGAAGCTACTGAGCTTTATGGAAGAAAATTAATTAATAAAGATGTTGTCAACGATGTTGTTAAATTTATATTAGGAAGGTGTATTGTTTGGTATAAAGAACAAGGGTATTCTGTAGATGTCATTCAATCTGTGTTAGCTTGTTTCCCAACGAAACCTAAAGATTTTGATGCCCGATTAAAAGCAGTGGCTTATTTTCGCACTTTATCAATAGCTAAAAGATTAATAGTAATGAATAAAAGAGTATCTAAAATTTTGCAAAAAACTAATGAAACATTAAATACACATGTTATTACTTCTTTTTTAAAAGCGCCAGAAGAGATTATTTTAGCTGCTCGTGTATGTATTTTACAAGATAGATTATTATTATTATTATCAGAATACAAATATCAAGATGTATTAATGGAATTAGTTTCACTTAATGAAATGATTGATAATTTTTTTGATAATGTCATGGTGATGGATAATGATAAATTAGTAAGAATTAATCGTTTAACATTATTAAATCATTTGCGTTCATTATTTTTGCAAGTAGGAGATATTTCTTTATTACAATAAAGAATCATAACTTAACTTTTGTATTATATTTTTTAATAAATTATTTTTTCAATTTTATTTCATTAAGATTATTATAATTTAACTGATTAAAGCTAATTTATTAAAATTTAATGATTATTAATATTAAATTTGTATTATTTTAATACTTATATCCTGATATTTGATATTATAATATATCAATATATTTTTAAAAAATTTTAAAAACTTATGTAATATTTATTATTGATTAATTTATTTTTAATAAAGATAAAAATATTTTTTTATGAATATAAATATAAAAAATATGAATTAACAAAAAAATATATTTTTTTAAAAAAATATAATAAACTAAAAAATATAAATTATAATAAAATTTTTTATACTTAAATAAGTATAATAAAAAATTTTTTTGAAATATTAAAAATCATAAATTTTATCTATTATTTTTATTTCTATCTAAATTACTTTATTGAAAATAAAAATGACATTTTATTTTTTTTAGTTTATTTTTTACAAATTTAAACTTTTAAAATTTATTCCATGATATTTCAATAATGCGATCAATAAAAAATCAAAAATTATCTTGATATAATAAGTGTATTTTTTAACTTCATATAAAAAATTGTTAGTAAATTTTATAAGAATTTTTATAAAAAAGAAAAAATTTAAAATTTATGTTTAATAATTATTAATTATAAAGTATTTTTTGTAATTTAAATTAATAAAATGGAATAAAATAAATGATGAATAATCATTACGATTACATTGCTATTGGTGGTGGTAGTGCAGGCATTGCTTCAATAAACCGTGCAGCTAAATATGGAAAAAAATGCGCTCTTATTGAATCAAATATTTTGGGTGGAACTTGTGTAAATGTGGGTTGTGTACCTAAAAAAATTATGTGGTATGCAGCACAGATTGCAAAAGATACAAAAACTTATATTTCTGATTATGGTTTTTATGATATTACTCATAAATTTGATTGGAAAAAATTAATTATAAATCGTCAAAAATATATTCATGCGCTACATAAATCTTATGAATACAGTTTAAGTATTAATAATGTTAAAATTATTAATGGATTTGCTCGTTTTGTTGGTGATAAAATGATTGAAGTTAATGGTAATAAATTAACTGCTGATCATATATTAATTGCGACTGGTGGTCGTCCTATTAGACCTAATATTTTAGGTGCAGAGTATGGTATAGATTCAGATGGTTTTTTTAGGTTGACAACTTTACCAAACAGAGTGGCAATTGTTGGTGCTGGTTATATTGCTGTCGAGTTAGCTTCTGTCTTGAATGGATTTGGTACTGAAGTGCATTTGTTGGTTCGTCGGCATGCACCCCTGCGTCGTTTTGATTCCATGATTGTTGAATCATTTTTAAATATCATGAAAAATGAAGGAATAATATTACATTCTGAATCTGTTATTAACGTTGTTGTTAAAAATCATGATGAAACACTAACTGTATATTTAAAAAATGGTAAATCAATAATTATTGATACTTTGATATGGGCTGTTGGTCGTGAACCTATGACAAGTGATTTAAATCTTGCTATACCTGGTATTTTAGTAGATAGTAGTGGTTATATTAAAGTTGATAAATTTCAGAATACTAATGTAAATAGAATTTACGCAGTTGGTGACAATACAAATAAAGTTCATTTAACGCCAGCTGCTGTAGCAGCTGGTCGTAGATTATCTGAGCGTTTATTTAATAATAAATCTAATGAATATTTAGATTATAATAATATACCTACAGTAATCTTTACGCATCCCCCAATTGGTACGGTTGGTTTAACAGAACAAGAAGCAATAAAAAAATATGGTAATAAAAATCTTAAAATATATCAATCTTCTTTTGTTTCAATGTATACAGCAGTCACTTCTCATCATCAAGCTTGTCATATGAAGTTAATTTGTTTTGGAGAAAAAGAAAAAATTGTTGGTATTCACGGTTTGGGTTTTGGAATGGATGAAATTTTGCAAGGTTTTGCTGTTGCATTAAAAATGGGAGCAACTAAAAAAGATTTTGAGAATACAGTTGCTATTCACCCTACAGTAGCAGAAGAATTTGTAACAATGCAATAAATTAAGATTTTTTTAATATTTTCAGAATGAAAATATATCGAGTATTTATTAAAAATATTAAGTTTATTGAATATTTGTTATATTAAAATTTTAATATATACTTTAGATTATCTAAAGTATATTATTTTATGTATTTTTTTATTTATTTTAAGATATAAATATGTAGTTTAGCAAATATAATTTTCGGTTTTAAAATTTGATAAAAATTATATTTTATTAATTTTTATATAAATTTTTTATGTATTGAATGTTTATTTTTATAAAAAACTATAAATATTTTTTCTATGAAAAATTATTTCCATAAAAGAACGTATTGCAGGTTCTAAATTCATTCATACATCAAATGTTTTTTTTATTTTATTGTAAAAATTTGTAAATATTTTTTGATAGTAATAATTTTATAGTTTTTTTGTATTTTATAATAACATATAATATAATAATTAATGAGTAATATGAATAAAATTCTTTTAACTTGTATTTATTTGCTAGTACTTTTTGATGTTTCTGCTATGCGTTATAAAGAAGGTATTGAATTTATTAAAATCAATGAAAGCATAAAAGATGCACCTCCAGTATTAGAGTTTTTTTCTTTTTATTGTCCACACTGTTATGAATTTGATTATATTCATAATATATCTAAAAAAGTAAAAGAAAATTTACCAAAAAATGCCATGATGGAACGTTATCATGTTAATTTTTTAGGTGAATTAGGTACTGAATTAACAAAAGCTTGGATTGTAGCAAAAATATTTGCAATAGAAGACAAAGTCATACCTTTTTTGTTTGAAGGAATACAAAAAACAAAATCAATTAATACACCAAATGATATTAAAAATATATTTGTGAAATTAGGCATAAAAAGCAAAGAATATGATATATCAATAAATAGTTTATTCGTGAAATCATTGTTAATAAAACAAGAAAAAGCAGTAAAAGATTTTCAATTGATTGGGGTGCCAGCAATTTTTGTAAATGGCAAGTATCTTTTATGCAATAATAATATAAAGGCTACTGAAGAGTATAATTATCCTCAAATTTATTCTGAAATAATAAATTTTTTAATTAAAAAATAAGCACTCTTTTAAAAAAGATAATTAACTTATCGATATATAATAAAATAAATTATTAGATATCATGTTTTAAAAATATTTGATTTTAGTTTTTTTATTTTAAATAGCAATAACTAATAGTTTTTTAATAAAAAATATCATTGCTACATATTAATAATAGATAGTTTAATTTTTATTAAACCAATTATTAAGTTTACATTCTAAAACATGAATTCCTATTCTCATAAGTGATGAGAATATTTCAACTTCTATTTTTTTAGAAAATTTTTTTAAATGATGACGCACTTTTTTAATTTGAGCATGTTGTTTATTAATCGTTAATTTATCTGCTTTGTTTAATAAAATACATGTAGGCATATGTATCCTAGTTGACCATTTAATTATTTGTATATCCATATATTTTAATGGATGCCTAATATCCATTAAAATGATTAAACCTTTTAAAGATTTTCTTTTATGTAAATATTCATTTAATGCTTTTTCACATTGTATTTTTGTAAATATAGGTGTTTTTGCATAGCCATATCCAGGTAAATCTACTAATCTAATTTTATTTTCTACTTCAAATATATTAATTAATTGTGTTCTGCCAGGTTTTTTGCTTGTATATGCTAATTTTTTTTGTAGTGTAAGTGCGTTTAAGGCGCTCGATTTGCCGACATTAGAAGCACCAGTAAATGCAATTTCTATACTATTATCATTTGGTAAATAATGAATATTAGGTGCGCTTATAAGAAATTTTGTTTTTTGATAATTATAAATCCTGTCTGTCATGATTATTTTTTTTGATATTGTGATTTATATAAAATTAAAATTTTAAGAATTTTAAACTAAAATAATTATATTATATAAAATATGATTTAGGTATGAGTATTTTTTATTACATGATTTATAAAAAATTAAAAAATATTAATTTTTTGATTCCTTATAAAAAATAGAATTTTTGTTCTAATCATACTATATTTTTATTTTTTTATTTTTATTGAAAATATTATTGAAAATATTATTTGATATTTTTTATAAAAAATAGATATTATTATTTTATTAAATTAAAAATTTATTAAATTATTATTTTTTAAAAGCTATTATTACATGTTTTATACTGAAATATTAAAAATTATTTTTTTAGATTTATTATCTAAAAATATATTCATTATTACTATTTTTTGTAGTAAATAATATTCATATTTATTTATCATTTTGTTATGAGTAAAACATGATACATAATTGCATTAATAATTACTAATATAATTTATATAAAAACTAATGGTTTTAGTAGTATAAAAGTAAAAAATTTTTTTATAGGCCTTATTTAATGCTCAAGAAGATTTTTTTCATAAAAATTATTTTATAAAAATACATAATAAATAATTTAAGATAAAAAATATTGTTGATATCAAATTAACATTTGCTAATTTTTAAATTATTAATGTTTAGTTTTTTTTGAATATAGATATTACAATATAACGACTTTATTATAGTCGTTTACGTATTTAATAAATATTTTTAATATGATTAAATTTTATATGTAAAGACAATAAAAATCAGTAACTTATCTTTTTTAAAAAGTATTTTTTTTTGCGATGATTGATCGATTTATAAGCAATTATGTAAAAATAATATTATAATAAAAAGCTTTATAAAGAAAAAATATAATATTTTATATAGTAGATATTAAATTGTGTATGTTTAAACTATTGCTGATGATAGTTTCCTGTGTTTTACACATTAATTTTATTAAAAGATAATACTTTTGTTAAATTCTACATATTTTAAATATATATATTAAAAAGTATTTTTTGTGTTTTAATTTCTAAAAGAAATATGCATTTTTTAAATTAAAAATTGTTATTTTTTTGTTAAAATATTAATAGTAATTAAAAATTGTATTTTTTAAAACTATTCATTTAAATATTTCTCTTTAATCTGCAAAGATATTTATAAACTGAATTTTATTAACAAATTACTTTAATTTTTTTATATTATAAAGATTATATGATTATTACTCATTCTAACCATCTTTGTGAAAAGTATGTCTACAAGTAAAAAAAAATTATTTATTCTTATTGACGGGTCTTTTTATCTTTATCGAGCATATTATACTTTTCCATTGTTAATGAATGCTTCTGGAAAACCAACAGGTGCCATTTACGGTGTAATTAACATGTTACGCAGCTTAATGATAAAATATGCTCCGACTCATATTGCAATAGTATTTGATGCTCCAGGAAAAACTTTTCGGCATTTATTATTTAATAATTATAAATTTCGACGTCCGGCAATGCCAGATGATTTGCGTGTACAGATACTTCCATTACATGAATTAATTATAGCTATGGGATTTCCTTTGTTTGTTATTTCTGGTGTAGAGGCTGATGATGTAATAGGCACATTAGCTTTACAAGCAACTCAAAATAATATACCTGTATTAATAAGTACAGGAGATAAAGATATGGCTCAATTGGTAACAAGTGATATTAAATTAATGAATACTATGACAAATATTATTTTAGGGCCCAAAGAAGTGATTGACAAATATGGTGTTCCTCCTCACTTAATTATTGACCTGCTTGCTTTAATGGGAGATAATTCAGATAGTATACCTGGAGTACCTGGTATAGGAAAAAAAACAGCAATATCTTTATTGCAGAATATTGGAAATTTGATTACTATCTACAACGATTTATCAGTAATTAAACTATTAAAATTGCGTGGTTCAAATATTTTAATACAAAAAATGTCAGAATATAAAAAAATTGCTTTTTTGTCTTATAAATTAGCAACTATTAAAACAAATGTTAAACTTAATAAGGATTTTCACGAACTAGTTCTTCAAAAATGTAATTTTGAAAAATTATATCAATTATGTCATTATTATGGATTCATCAAGTGGTTAAATAGTTTACAATATAATCATTGGTTAATAAAAAAATAATCATTTTTTTTATTGTAGTTATAATATTTTTAATAAAAATATTATTTTTAGTGAAGATTTAAAGTTTAAGATATAATAAAAAAATTGAATCATTATATTAAAGAAATTTTAATAGATTTTAAATATAGAATTTTTTATTTATTCTTAATATTGTATTTTAATATTTTTTTTATCTGGAATATTCTTATATTTGCAGTAAAAATAAAAAAAATAACTGATCTTGAAAAGAAGTATCACTCGAAGCAACTAAAGTAATGAAAATTATAATAAAATATTAATAGTTTTTATATAATTTTATGTAGCCATATAAAAATATTTTTTTAAGTAAATAAAATATAAAAATTTTTTATGATTTAATTATTACCAATAAAAAGTAATTAGATTTTTTAAAATTATTCCTTATCAAAAAATAATTTTTTATTATTTTAGTTTATTAAAACTATAATTTATTTTTGTTTTTTAACTTATTAATTATTATTAATTTAAAAATGTATTACGTATTAAGTACATAATGTAATGTTTTATTATAAACTATGAGAGATAATATATCTCCATGAATATGAAAGTTTCATATTTTTTAGAGTTATCTTAATTAAATTGTAATAATTTATACTATGATGTTTATTTAAAAAATAAAATTATGTTTTAAAAATTATGTGGTCAATAAAAATATGCTTTTGATAATTGATAATTATGATTCTTTTACCTATAACCTTTATCAATATTTGTGTGAGTTAGGGATGGATGTGTTAGTAAAGCGTAATGATGCTATTACTATTCCAGAAATAAAAAAAATTTCACCAACACATTTAATTATTTCACCGGGTCCAGGTATTCCTAATAAAGCAGGTATTTCATTAGATGTGATTTCATTTTTTTCTGGAATTATTCCAATTTTAGGTGTCTGTCTTGGTCATCAAGCAATCGCCCAAGTATTTGGTGCTTCTATTATCAGAGCTAAAAAAGTTATGCATGGTAAAGTATCCACAATTTTTCATAACCAAGAAGGTGTTTTTAAAAAATTAAGAAATCCTTTAAAAGTAATGCGTTATCATTCTTTAGTAATTGAGATCACAACATTATCTGATATTTTTGAAATAACAGCATGGACTTTATATAATGGAAAAATTAATGAAATTATGGGTATTCGACATAAAAATTTACATATTGAAGGTGTTCAATTTCATCCAGAAAGTATTTTAACTGAACAAGGACATGAATTATTAAATAATTTTTTAAGATATTGATTTTATGCATACATTATTATTTAAATGTATGGAAAATATTATTTTTTGTATTATTAGTTAAATTATTTTTATGAAAACCTTTAATTTTTATTGATTAGATTGAAATACTAAAAGTATGCAGATTGTATTTTTTTGAGAAAATAACGATTAAGTTAGAGTATTTTTTAATAAAATTAAAATATTTTTGTTCATAAAAAATAAAATATACGTTCATATGTTTTAAACTGCTCTACGCAGATATATAATTTTTGCTAAAAAATTATATATGTTACATTTAAAATATATATTTTAAATAATTTTTAATTATAAATTAGTATAATATTTATAAAATATTAATTTTAATAATGTATTTTAAATCTAAATTATATATATGATGTGTATAAATATTTTTTATGATATAATTTTTCTTTTGAAAAAGTGGGTTTATTATAAAAATTAAAATTGTTAAAAGATATTTCTTGTTAAACCATATATAATTCGTATCTTAAAATATCAGATTTTAAAATGTTGAAAAAATATAAAAAATATTGAAATGTATAATATTTAATATTTTTTATATTTTTATTGTAATTTTATTATAAGATTAAAGATTAGTAAAAATAAATTATTAATAATTTTGTTAATATAAAAATAATCTTAAGATATTAATTATATCAAAGAAAATGTTATTTTACATATTTAAAAAATTTTTTCTATTTTTTTATTATGCGTAATCTAATTTATAAAAAATTGTTATCTTTTATATCTTGAAGAACTTAATTAGTATACACCTTATATGATTGATTATATTTTTTATTAAAATAAAATTTAAAAACGTTTTAGCAATAAAGATTATTAACATGTATAAAAGTTAAAGTTTTTTATTTTTTGTTTATTAATAAATTTTTAGTTATTGTATAATACAATCATAAATTTATCTTTCCTTTTATCAAAAAAAATAATATCTTATAAAATATTTTATAAATCTTATAAGAAAATTTCAGCTTTAATTAAACCTATTTTTGCGTAATGATTTTTTATGCAGTGGTGAAATTATTTTTATGTTACATTTATAAGAATTAATGTTTTTCTTTGTTTATCATCATATATGATTAAAGTTTCATAAAACCTTTTAATATTTTTTTGGATATAGATCTTTCTTATATGGTTTTTTAATAAAAAATATTATACTATTTATCTTAAATTTATTATATTTATTAAATTATAACAAGAATGTTTTTTGAAAAAATGATAATCTGTTTATTTTTATGTGCAATTATGATGTCGTACAAAATAAATTGTATCTTGCAGTATTTTTAATAATATTTTTATAAGAATATATTTATTATTTTATTACTAAATTTTATAATTTTAATGAAAAATAATATAAAAATATATAGTAAAATTTATATTTTAGTATACTATTTTGTTTTTTATAATACCTATTTTTTATAAAATTTTTTTATTTTTTTGAAAAACAAAAAATGTATTATTTTTTAGCAAGTAGAATACTTTATAGCAAATAGTTTGAATTGTTTTATGGTTTTTATATATTTTTTGTAAAATCATAAAATATTTCATAATATAGAAATATAATTTTTAATTTATATCTAATGTATGTTAATTTTTTGCAAAAATTATTTTTATGATAAGCATAGGATTAAATCTATTGAAATTTATAATTTTTTATATATTATTTTTTATAAAAGATAAATATCTATATAATTTATGTACTAAATAACTTTTTTTGTTTTTTATTTTATAGTATATACAGATTTTTTACATTTTTAAAAATTTTGTATTATACAATATTGCATATTTTTAATATTTTTTATAAAAAAAGAATTCTTTTTTATAAATTATTTAAATTAAATAGTTTTGGAAAACATAAAATTTATTATTTTATGATTTAAATCTACAAATGATTTAATAATATAAATTATTGTTTTATAAATATAAAAGTATAAAATATTTAAATTTAAAATGCCTAATAAGATTGATATAAAATATATTATGTAATATTTTTTTATATAGTTTATTTTTTTCATATATAATATTTTTAATATAAAATTTTATATATTGCTATCATTATATCTATCCTGTCATAAAAAAATAAAATAAATTATTTTTTTGATTTTATAAATTAAAAAAATAATTTATAGAATAATACGATTAATTTTTTATGAATATTAATAAAAAAATATATTTTAATTGTTTGCAAATTATTGGTAAATAAAAACAATTATGAGTAATTTTAATACAATATTAGTAATTTTATTCATATTAATTATTTTAGGAATAATTAGTCATAATATAATTGTAACAATTGCAACTTTATTGTTGCTGATTGTTCGTATTACACCGCTAAATATTTTTTTTCCATGGATTGAAAAAAATGTAATGACAGTTGGTATTCTAATTTTGACTATTGGAATAATAACACCAATTGCTAGTGGACGTCTTGCAGCAGAAGATATGATTAGTTCTTTTTTGCATTGGGAATCATTATTAGCAATTATTATTGGGATTTTAGTATCATGGTTAGGTAGTCGAGGTATTTCCTTAATCTATCACAAACCATCAATGATTACAGGATTATTGTTTGGAACTTTAATAGGTGTTTCTGTTTTTCGTGGAGTAGCAGTAGGTCCATTAATAGCAGCAGGGATTCTTTCTTTACTGATTAATCATTCTTAAGCATTTTTCTTGAATGTACTAATTTAAGTACATTTTTTAAAAATTGTTTTTATTTTTTATGTTTATGTTTTTTAATATGTTATATTTAATAAATATTTTTATAAAAATAATGATTAAAGTTAGTTATATTAAATTTTATGTGATTTTTAAAAATTTTTATACTGTATTATACCCAATAATTATATTCATTTTTTGAGATTTTTGCAAGTCACATATTATTATTTGATATAGATAATTAAAGATTACTGTTTGATATTTTGAGATTACGATATATATAATATTTTATGATATTAAACATTTAATTTAAAAGTATTTTTTTCATAATTTTATAATAAATAACACTTAATTTTTGTAAATCGTTAATACTAATGCATTCATTTGCTTTATGAATAGTTTTATTTAAGTGTCCTAATTCAATAACTTGTGCACCGATATTAACGATAAAACGAGCATCTGATGTCCCCCCATCAGTTGAAAGCTTAGGTCGATAACCACAATATTTTTCTATAACGTCACAAACAATATTTATCAATTCTCCCCCTTTTGTTAAAAAGGGTCGAGCAGATAATAAGCAATATAATTTATAGTTTAATTGATATTTTTGTAATGTTATTTCAATTTTTTTCTGGATTTGTTTTGCAGTTAATGCATTACTAAAACGAAAATTAAAATTTATGATTAATTCACTGGGAGTAATATTGTTATATTGGGTATCTGAATGAATATTTACAATTTGCATTTTTGTAGGTGGAAAAAAAACATTCCCAGTATCCCATGTTTTTTTCACTAATTCATTTAAAAAAGGTAATGCAATAAGAATTGGATTATTGATTGAATTTGGGTAAGCGACATGTCCCTGAGTCCCCTTTATGATCAGGGTGGCATTGAGTGATCCACGACGTCCATTTTTTATAGTATCACCGAGTTTTATTTTACTAGATGGTTCTCCTACTATACAATAATTAATAATTTCATTGCGTTTTATTAATTCATTAATTACTTTTGCTGTACCATTAGTAGCTTTATCTTCTTCATCAGAAGTAATTAAGAAAGCTAATCGACCTGGATGAGATGGAAAATCTTTGATAAATTTTTCTGCAGCTATAATCATTGCAGCAAGAGAACCTTTCATGTCAGCAGCTCCTCTTCCATAAAGAAATCCATTATTTAATGTTGGTTGAAAAGGAGGGAATCTCCAATTTTTTGCATTACCTGCTGGAACTACATCTGTATGTCCAGCAAAAACTAAAGTTTTCCCCTTTTTGCCATGAAATGCCCATAAATTTGCAGTATCCTTAAAAAACATAACTTCAATAGAAAAATTAATTTTTTTTAATCGTTTTATTATAATAGTTTGACATCCATGATCATTTGGGCTAATTGAAGGTTTTTGAATAAGTTCTTTTGCAAGTTGAAGAATAGGATAAATTTTCATGATTTTTTTACAAATAAATTATTAATATTTATGTTTGATATATAAAAATCACATTACTAAATTTTAGTACAATAAATATTGTATGATATTTATTATTAATTTTCATATTTATTATTGGTATTAGTAGAATAGATAATTTTAATTTTGTATGTAAAATAGTATTTTTCAATATTTTTCTATTAAACAAAAAATTATATTTTATAGTTTCATAAAATTTTTAATTAATTATTTATATTATATGTTTTTTTATTTTTTTTATGTTTTTTTTAGGTTTTAGTTATAAATAAAAAATAATGTTAAAATAGTATCATTTGGCAAAAGTTTGTATATAAAAATATTTTAAGTTATTATTGCTAATATTTATTATTTTTTTATAAAACATGTAAATAATATTATTGAATTAAAAATAGTTATTGGTATTTATGATTTTTTAATGTTTTTTTATTGATTATTTTGATTACTTAATTTTTTAAGATTTATTGATTATTTTTTATAAATTTTAACTTATTATGTTTTCATTACTGTTAGTTTTATATTTCATTATTAATCAAAAATACAATTTTTAAAATTTTAAATAAAAAGTTAAGATGTAAAAAACTACATTTTTATTGTTTTTATGTTTTTAAGGATTTTTGTTAAAAGTGTTATCAATAAAATTTATAATAGATTATTATGAATGTATTAATTAAAATCTAGATTTGTTCTTAAATAAAATGATTCATAAAAATATTTTATTTAAAATAAAGATAATACTAAAATAAGATACTAAAAAATACTTCATAAATATTTCTTAAAATAAATAATTATTTTTAAAAAAAAGTGATATACATTATTTATAATTGTTGTTTAAAAAAAATTTATATCTAAATACTTTAATATTTAATATTAGTTTTTAAAATTTCTGTTTTTATATTTTAATATATTTTAAAATACAATATATATTGTTTTTAAAATATTAATTTTTTTTTAAATTATTATGTTATTTTTAAAGTCAAAATATTAATATTCAAATCATCTATAATTTTTAAATTATAAATTTTATTTGTATATAGAAAAAGCTTTTTGATTTTAGTATATCTAAAAGAAGCTTTTTTTTAAGAAAGTTTTTTAAAGTAAACTTGATATATTAAATAATATTTTTCTAAGATATCAAGAAAAAAATAATATTTTTTAATTTTTTGATTTCATCTGATTTTTTAAATGGAATAATGTTACAGCTTATCATAATTTTCTATTATTCGTAGACATAATATATTAGTGGATTTAAATATGTTATTTTTTATACATTTTTATAAATCGAATATAGGTGGAGAGATATAAAAATTAACATTATTTTTAATTTGACTTTTATTAAATATTTTTAGGAACAAATCTATATCGCGTAAATAAAAATTGAAAATATTTATTTATTATGATACATTACTCATTAATAAAAAAGTTTTTTATTATTTATTACTAATTTTAATAAAATGTGCTAGAGTCAATATATTTTATCATATAAAATATGATCGCAATATTTTATCTTTTTCTAAATTTTATTCGGTGAGATATTGCATATGCTACGTATAAAAAAAGAAGCAGTAACATTTGATGATGTATTATTAGTCCCTGCACATTCAACTGTATTACCAAATGCTGTTGATCTATCAACAAGACTCACTAAAACTATTCGTTTAAATATCCCAATACTTTCTGCTGCTATGGATACTGTAACAGAGTCATCTTTAGCTATTGCTTTGGCTCAAGAGGGGGGAATTGGTTTTATTCATAAAAATATGTCACTTGAACGCCAGGTAGAAGAAGTTCGTCGTGTCAAAAAATATGAAAGTGGAATTGTTATTGACCCGGTTACAGTAACACCCCAAACAACAATTCGTAAAGTCCATGAGATGGCCAAAAAAAATGGTTTTGCCGGGTATCCTGTTATTAATAAAAAAGAAGAATTAATTGGTATCATTACTGGACGCGATATTCGTTTTGTAACTGATGTTGATCAACCTGTTACCGCGGTAATGACACCTCAGGCTAATTTAGTAACAGTAAAAGATGGTGAAGATCATGATATTATATTACAAAAGTTACATGAAAAACGTATTGAAAAAGTATTAGTAGTTGATGATAATTTTCATTTGTTCGGTATGATAACAGTCAAGGATTTTAAGAAAGCAGAACGTAAACCAAATGCATGCAAAGATAAAAAAGGTCGTTTAAGAGTAGGTGCTGCTATTGGTGTTACTCAAAATAATCAAAAACGTATAGAAGCATTAATAACAGCAGGAGTTGATGTTTTATTGATTGATTCTTCTCATGGACATTCTGAAGGTGTTTTAAAATGCATTTCTGCAATACGTAAAAAATATCCAGATTTGCCTATTATTGGTGGTAATGTAGCAACAGGTGAAGGTGCAAAAGCATTAGCGCAAGCAGGGGCTAGTGCTGTTAAAGTAGGAATTGGACCTGGTTCTATTTGTACAACAAGGATTGTTACAGGTGTTGGGGTGCCTCAAATTACAGCTATTGCTGATGCAGTGGATGCATTAGAAGGAATTAATGTACCAGTGATTGCCGATGGAGGTATTCGTTTTTCTGGTGATATTGCTAAAGCAATAGCTGCTGGAGCATCATGTGTTATGGTTGGTTCAATGTTTGCTGGTACTGAGGAATCGCCAGGTGAAATAATTTTATTTCAAGGTCGTTCTTATAAATCATATCGTGGAATGGGATCAATAGGAGCAATGTCAAAAGGTTCTTGTGATCGTTATTTTCAAACTAATAATGTAGTAGATAAATTAGTTCCTGAAGGAATAGAGGGCCGCATTGCTTACAAAGGATTATTAAAACATATTATTTATCAACAAATGGGTGGTCTACGTTCTTGCATGGGGTTGACTGGTTGTGCTAATATTGAAGAATTAAGAACGAAAACAGAATTTGTTCGTATTACCAATGCAGCCATTCAAGAAAATCATGTTCATGATGTCATAATTACAAAAGAATCACCTAATTATAATTCAAGTTGATAATATCACATTAATAATGTTACATTATATACTTTTATATCCTTTTTTTGTAAAAATGACAAGTAATATTTATAAATATAAGATTTTAATCCTTGATTTTGGTTCGCAATATGCGCAATTAATAGCTCGTCGCGTTCGTGATATCGGTGTTTATTGTGAACTTTATCCATGGTATGCCTCTGAAAATCAGATACGTGAATTTAATCCTAATGGAATTATTCTTTCTGGTAGCCCCAATAGTTCTATAAAATATGACAGTCCTCGTGCGTCAGAATATGTTTTTAATTCTGGAGTACCAGTATTAGGTATCTGTTATGGTATGCATATTATGTCTATACAATTAGGAGGTCAAGTTGGAGTATCTTCTGATCGTGAATTTGGATATGCTCAAGTATGTATTAAGAAATCTTGTATATTATTACATAACATATACGATCGATTAAGTAAAACAGGTACACCATTACTTGATGTCTGGATGAGTCATGGTGATATTGTTACTGTTATCCCCCATAATTTTAAAATTATTGGTAGCACTGATAATTGTCCATGTGCCATCATTGCTAATGATATAAAAAATTTTTATGGCATTCAATTCCATCCTGAAGTTACACATACTCATCAAGGAAATGCTATTTTTCAGCGTTTTATATTAGATATTTGTAAGTGTAAAAGATGTTGGATTCCTATGATGATTATTGATGATAAAATACAAAAATTAAAGAAAAAAATTGGTACAGACAAAGTTATTTTGGCTTTATCAGGTGGTGTTGACTCATCTGTAACTGCATTATTACTTAATCGTGCTATTGGTAAACAATTAATTTGTATATTTGTTGACAACGGTTTATTGCGATTAAATGAAGCAAAACAAATTGTAAAAATGCTTAAAACCTTTAATTTGAACATCATTAAAATATCAGCAGAAGCGCGTTTTTTAAATGCTTTATCTGGTATTCATGGATCAGAATTAAAACGTAAAATAATTGGACGTGTTTTTATTGAAATATTTGAAGAAGAAGCCAGTAAACAAACCGCAGTAAAGTGGTTAGCACAAGGTACAATTTATCCAGATTTAATTGAATCCGCAGTATCAAAATCGTATAAATCACATTTGATTAAATCTCATCATAATGTTGGTGGTTTACCGAAAAATATGAAATTAAAATTAGTGGAACCATTAAAATATTTATTTAAAGATGAAGTGCGTAAATTAGGTTTAGAATTAGGTCTTTCTTATGATATATTGCATCGTCATCCATGTCCTGGTCCTGGATTAGGGGTAAGAATAATTGGTGAAGTAAAAAAAGTGTATTGTGATTTATTACGTCAAGCAGATGCTATTTTTATTGAAGAATTATATAAAGAAAATCTTTATTATAAAATTAGTCAAGCGTTTGCTGTTTTTTTACCTTTACGTTCTGTTGGTGTAATGGGTGATACTCGTAAATATAATTGGGTGATATCACTGCGTGCAGTAGAAACTATTGATTTCATGACAGCCGATTGGGCACGTTTACCTTATGCTTTTCTTGCTAGAGTTTCAAACAGAATAATTAATGAAATTGCTGGTATTTCTAGAGTAGTTTATGACATTAGTGGAAAACCACCTGCAACTATAGAATGGGAATAAGAAATTAATATTGATTATAGTAAGTTTTTTCTGAAAGTTATGATGATTGCATTTTTTTTAATATGTAATAGTTATTGACTATGCATAATTGTTATTTATTAAATAATATTGCATATTTTAAAATATCAAATTTTTAATATATTAAAAAAAATTTTATTTTAAATAATAAATTTTTATTTTTTAATATGAACAATAAATATTAACTATAATGTATTTATATCATATAAATACAGTAATCATACTACATTTTATTTTCTATTCTAATAAAAATATTAATTACTTTAATGTAACTTTTAACATATAAAATTTATTATAAGATTCTTAATCTTGTATGATATTTTTGCAATAGTATATTTTTATATATCAATTAAAAACGATATTTTACTGCATGAGCTATTATTTTTAATAGCTTTTTAGTATCTTTCCAGCCCAAGCAGGGATCAGTAATAGATTGACCATATCTTAATGGGTTATCGCTGGTTAATTTTTGAGCCCCTTCTATTAAAAAACTTTCTACCATAATCCCAACAATTGCTGTAGATCCATCTGTTAATTGTTTAGCAATATTTTTAGCAACTTTTAATTGCAATAAGTACTTTTTTTGAGCATTGCCATGACTGCAATCGATAATTAATTTTTGAGGTAATCCAAACTTTTTTAATTGATTACACGCAATATTGATGTTTTTTTTGTTATAGTTTGGATATTTTCCTCCTCTCATGATTATATGTCCATAAGGATTGCCCTTTGTTTTATAAATCATCATTTCTCCATTTTTATTTGGTGATACAAATATTTGGCTAGCGTATGCTGCACGAATAGCATTGATGGCAATATCAATGTTACCATTAGTACTATTTTTGAAACCAATGGGACAAGGTAGTGCCGATGCCATTTGTCTATGAATTTGACTTTCTGTTGTTCGTGCTCCTATTGCTCCCCAACTCATTAAATCAGCGAAATATTGGCTGATTATCATATCTAAAAATTCAGTTGCAGTGGGTAGTTCAAGTTTATTGATATTTACTAGTAATTCTCTAGCCAATCTTAATCCTTTATTTACTTTAAAAGAATTATTTAGTTCAGGATCGGATATTAATCCTTTCCAACCAATTACAGTACGTGGTTTTTCAAAATAAGTACGCATAACAATTTCAAGATAATCCTCATAATCAATATGTAATTGCATGAGTTTTTTTGCATATTCAAGTGCTGATTTAGTATCATGAATTGAACATGGTCCAATTATAACTAATAATCGTTTATCTTGACCAATTAAAATAGATTGAATTTTTTTACGTGATTGTGTTATATGCTCAATATTTTTTTTAGATACTGGGAATTCATTTGTAAGTGCCTGAAGTGTAATAAGGTTATCGAGAGGTTTATTTTTTAACTCATCGGTTTTTTGCATATTTATCTCATATATACTTCAATGTAATAAGTTGTTTTCCATTAAATAAATTATCATTAGAGTTATTAAAAATAAATAATTTTTCTTTTTTTTTATAAAATTATTAAAGTAATAAAATTTATTAAATAATTTTATATTCTTAAATTCTGAAATAAACTTTAATATTTATGTAGTAAAAATTATATTTCATTGAATAAAAGATTTTTTATTTTATAAAGCATCAAAGATTCATATTATATTTATAATTACTTTGTTCATTTATAAATTATAAAAATAACAAATAATTTAAAGTTAATTATTAAAAAAATTGTTTCTTTATCATTTATATTTATATTAAAATGATATATTTAATATTAAAAAATTAGTGATTGATAAATTTAATACTAAAATAATTTTTTGTTTTATGGAAGAATAAGTTCGAGGTTATGTTTTTAGTATTAATTTTTGGCAATAATTGTATTAAAAAATTACTTTTTTATTTTTTTAAAATTTTTTATCTCTTTTTTTGTTTTGATTAAAAAAGAAAGTTTTGTTTACTAAACAAGATTTTTTTATTTTAATTATTATTTGTGATGTATACATAATTTATTTGCAATATTTTTTAATTGATACTTAGTAATCAAGGATGCATTTGAAATATGAGTTTTTAAAAAAAATTGAAAAAATATATGCAATATCATTCAGTTTTATTTTAAATCAGTGTAATTTAATCTAGCAATATATTATTTTATTATAAAAGAATAAGATAAAAATTATTTGCATTAATAAAGATTATTTAATCTTTAAAATTATGTATTGTAAGAATGAATTATAAATATAATTTTGAACAAATATATGTATATCTTTTAAAATTTTTTGAATATTTATTAATAATATAAACGACACATATTTTTAGATTAAAAAATGATTTTTTTAAAATATTGTTATTTAAATGTTGTATTATATGTTTTATTTGTATTTTTATTCTTAAGTTATTAATATAGAGCACTTTTTGTATAGAGAGAAATACATATGGTTTTAAGAAATATTATACTCAAAAAATAATAAAGAACATCACCATTTCAATAAATATTAAAACAAAACATAATTGTAATTCTTACTATATTTAATTTTTTTGATCGATATTTCTTGTTCATGATTTTTTTGATTTTTTTAATAATTAATATAAATTATCATAATATTTTTTATATCATAATAGAAAAAGAAAATATATTATTGTTTTTATAAAAACAAAACTTTAAAAGTATTCTAATATTTAGAATATGATTATATAAAGAATATACACCTTTTATTTTAAAATATTTTAAAATATTATTGTATTTATAGCAATTATGTTTTTAAATATTTTAATATTTTAAATATGTTTATAATTTTACTATATATCTCATTTTATTGATTGATGATTTTGTTCAAAATAATTCTTAAAATTTTTCGAAAAATTGATTTTTTTGCTGGTTTTTAATAAAATATATAATAATTTTATTCATAGATTATTTTTTATTTAATAGATTTAAATATTTATTAATACAAAAATAAATATTTATTAAAAGTATTTAATAATATATAAATACTTATAATACATAAATAATAATTATTAATAATTTTATAATTCTTATAAAAAATTATCATAATTAAAATATTTATTTTATTAAATAAGTTATTACAAAGATAATTTATGCAGTTTTTATGATAAGAATTATTATTTTAAACTATTTATATATTATTTTTGGTAGGAATATTGAAGAAGATTATTATTGATGAAATTGTTGCAGAATTATATACAATTCAAGATATATTACGTTGGATAGTTACTCAGTTTAATAAAACAAATATTTATTATGGTCATGGAACTAATAATGCTTGGGATGAAGCATTGCAACTTGTTTTACCATTACTGTTTTTGCCATTAGAAATACCTGAACAATTGTTATTATGTCGTTTAACTATAACAGAACGTTATTGTATTCTTAAAAAAGTTTTACGTCGTATTTATGATCATATACCTGTTCCTTATTTAACTAATAAGGCTTGGTTTTGTGGACATGAATTTTATGTAGATCAACGTGTTTTGATTCCTCGTTCACCTATTGGGGAACTTATTAATAAACGTTTTAAAGGTATTCTTAAAAGTAAGAATCCATTAAATATTTTAGATATGTGTACTGGAAGTGGATGTATTGCTGTGGCTTGTGCTTATATATTTCCTAAAGCGCAAATAGATGCCGTGGATATTTCTACTGATGCTTTAGCTGTAACTGAAAAAAATATTACATTTCATGGTTTTTTTGATCGTATCATGCCGTTACACTCTGATTTATTTAAAGAAATACCATTATTTCAATATGATTTAATAATCATTAATCCACCTTATGTTAATGAAGAAGATATGTCAGATTTGCCTGCTGAATATTTAGCAGAGCCTCCATTAGCACTTTCTGGCGGTTCAGATGGTTTAAAATTTATTAGACGGATTTTAGCTAATGCTTCTAGTTTTTTAACAAAAAAAGGTATTTTGATCTGTGAAGTTGGTAATAATATGTTATATCTTATTAATCAATATCCAGATATCCGCTTCACTTGGTTGCATTTAAAATATGGAGGAGAAGGAGTTTTTATGCTTACAAAAAAACAATTAATAAAATATGAAAATACATTTAAAGAATATATTGATTGATAAAGAATAGTATATTATATAATGATTATATCATTTGGCAATATAAACTTTTTATACATAAAAACAGGAATAAAAAGATGGCAGGAAATTCAATTGGTCAACTTTTTCGTCTTACCACATTTGGTGAATCTCATGGTATAGCATTAGGATGTATCATTGATGGTGTCCCTCCTGGAATAAAATTATCAGAAAAAGAATTACAAACTGATTTAGATAGACGCAGACCTGGTACTTCAAAGTATACTACTCAACGTTGTGAATTTGATAAGGTTAAAATTTTATCAGGTGTTTTTGATGGTATTACGATAGGAACACCTATCGGTTTATTAATTGATAATCATGATCAACAATCTCAAGATTATGATCAGTTGCAAACTGTTTTTCGACCTGGTCATGCAGATTATACTTATCACAAAAAATATGGTTTTACTGATTATCGTGGTGGAGGTAGATCTTCAGCTCGTGAAACAGTTATGCGTGTTGCAGGAGGAGCTATTGCAAAAAAAATCTTACACCAAAAACTTGGAATCACTATTCGTGCTTATTTGAGTCAAATGGGTAATATTTCTTGTGAATTAAAAGATTGGAATGTAGTTGAAAAAAATCCTTTTTTTTGTCCTGATATAGAAAAATTAGAAGCTTTAAATATTTTATTATCTTCTTTAAAAGAAGAAGGTAATTCTGTTGGTGCAAAAGTAACTGTTATAGCTGATAATGTGCCAGCTGGATTAGGAGAACCAGTTTTTGATCGATTAGATGCAGATATTGCACATGCGATGATGAGTATAAATGCAGTTAAAGGAGTAGAAATTGGTGCTGGTTTTAAAGTAGTGAATTTGAAAGGTAATCAAAATAGAGATGAATTAACTCGTGATGGTTTTCTTACTAATAATGCAGGCGGAATTTTAGGTGGTATTAGTACCAGTCAACCTATTATTGCTCATTTGGCTTTTAAGCCCACTTCTAGTATTGCGTTGCCTGCTAGAAGTATTAATAAAAAAGGTGATGAAGTTGATCTGGTTGTAAAAGGGCGCCATGATCCGTGTATTGGTATTAGAGCAGTACCAATAGCAGAAGCCATGATGGCTATAGTGCTTATTGATNA